>DASTQE010000001.1:0-3037 GCA_035761895.1 Nitrospira sp.
AGCGCGTCGCGCGGTGGCTCCTGGCGCATAGTCATCGAACAGGCCTGACGGTCTTCCCCTTTACGACCGATTTTCTTGCCGCACAGGTGGGAGTCGACAAGGACACGATCCGCACCATCCTGGAACACATGCAAGAGCGCGGCATACTCGCCAGGACCTCCAAGAGCGTGTCCATTTCTGATCGGCAGGCCCTGGCTCGCCAGTCTTGCGGATGCTTCGAACTCACGACGGAAGCCACCAACGGCTACCTTGAGGCTCTTGTGCGCTTGTCCCGCGCATATGCGAACTAACATGTCACTCGAGAATCACTTGTCACTGGTTCGTTTGAGAAAGTCGGCCAGTTCACTGGCATGGGCTTCGGTTTCGGCCAGAATCTCAAGCAGAATTTCGCGCGTGATGAGATCCTTGTCGCCGAGTTCACGGATCAGCGCCGTGTACGCCTCGACTTGCCGCCGTTCCAGCAAGAGATTCTCGATGACCATCTCCGTGAGCGTCGTGCCCTGTTCAGGATGGACGCCGATCGCGGCAGCCTTTCCCGCCAACTCTTGCAGATCGAAGATGGGAACACCGCCCAGTTGTTGGATGCGGGTGGCCAAACGGTCGGCATGAGCCAATTCCTGCTCGGCATGGGCTTCAAACTCCGCCTTGAGTCCGGGAGAGAGCAGCGAGACTGCCATGTATCCATGCTGCTTGTATTGCAGGTAGCTTGTGATTTCTGTGGAGCGAAGACGATTCAATGAGCTGACGACATGCTGCGGCTGAGCAAAGTATTGCTTGGTGATCGCCCCCTGATCGATGGCATTGCGGATTTGCTCTTCCGTGACACCTGACTGCTCCACGAGAGACCGTTCCATGATTGTCCTCCTTTATGAAGAGTCGCGTGCCTCAGGCGGCTTTGCGGCTATACAAATCGTTGGCCGAACCAGGTTTGAACGCCTGCCTATCCGGTTGATCCGCGAGCCCTTTTCTAAACCTGCCTCGCGGCAGGTCCTCCCTCTGGTTTCCCCGCCGCGCTTCCACGGAACGTCTCATTGCCCGGACTTTTTTTGACTTGTTGCGACCCGCTTTCTTCTTCCGCTGCTTATGATTCGGCATAGGCGCCTCCTCGATGTGTAGACTTATCCCACTGTTGGCGCGCATGCACCTGGTGAACACTCTGGCCTGGGAGCGACGCTTTCGGTTAACGACGCCCCGGCAGTCACTAGGGGACCGCCGAGGCTTCACGTCTTGCCGCTCTTGCTATGCTGGTTCCTCTATGAAGCGAGAGGTTTTCATCGCTCGCGACAACCCGGATCCGGACCCACCGCCTCCGCCCAGCCCCGATCCGTTTCCACCGCCCCAGCCTCCGCTGCCTGATCCTCAACCTCCAACGCCGCCTGTCAGGCCGCCGATTCCGAATCTCCGGCACACGTTCACCTCGTCACACGCCTCTTGAGAAAGGAGGACCGCCATGTTTGCTTTCCGATGCATTGGACTCAGCGTGATCATCATGATGTTCGCTGCCGTCTCCGTGTCCGCCAATCCGAGCATGCTTCCAAAGCACGAAGGCTACCCCATGGGGAAGGCGACCGATCCGGTTACCGGAAAATCGCTGAGCAACGACCCCGGCCAAAAGAATGCCACAGGCGCCAAGGCGCTCGAGCAGGCCGCAATGGTCGACGATCAGCATTCGCGTCAAAACCTCCCGCGTAATGCCAACGACGAGCGACTATTGGAAAAACCTGGTGCAGGCCTGTTACCAAAAGTGCAGGGCCCACAAATCAAGATAGAGCCGCCGGTCAGGGAGGCCACCAAGACAGAGGCCAATCCCAAAGAATGAAGGGGCCTCATAGATTCCAGGAGATGCGGATGGCTTGAACGAGGTCTTCGGGAGACTGCGAAGCATCAAGGACCAACGCATTGCTGGGCTCATCCAAGAGCGCCAACTGGCTGTTCAGAAGCGCGACGCCTGCGAAATGGCCGGTGCGCGCCGTCAGGCGTTCTTCCAAGACCTCGTGCGAGGCCCGGAGGTAGACCAATTTGACGTGACGTTCAAATCCCGCGAGGACCGAGGCGCGGTGCGCCTGCCTGAGAAGCGAACAGGCCACGACCCCGTCAATGTTCCGTCCGACCCATTCTGCGATCGATCTTCTCAGCGCATCCAGCCAGGGGCGACGATCCTCCTCAGTAAGCGGCACACCGCCAGCCATCTTGGCGATGTTCTCAGGAGGATGAACGGCGTCGCCGTCGAGGAATGCCCACCCCAATTGTTCTGACAACCGGCGACCGACAGTCGTCTTGCCGGCACCGGCAGCGCCCATGAGCACAATGACCATGGAACACAATCCCGCGTGTGGCGATACCGCAGCGAATTCTGGCGCTGGCTGCGCCAATTGAAGTAGGATACAGGTGTGAAACGCGGGATGTACATGGCCGCCATCGGGCTTTACGTTTCAATGGCGATATCGTCGCCTGGATCAGCTCAGACGTTGCCCGGCACTCTACAGCCGCAGAACCAGCAGACGCCTTCGTCGATCACCATCTCACCGGTTCAGCCGGCTTCGGCACCCACGAGCGGTCTGCCTGCAAACGTGCTCACTCCTGCAACGACGAATCAGCTCGAACCGGGCGGTCCGTCGGGCCGCCCTCCCGTCTTTTCTGGCGCGGGGCGCGGCCTGCCTGGAATGCCCGGTGGTCCGGCCTTGAATAGTCCTCTCGGAGCCAGGGATCCCTCCGCACAGTACATGAGGCCGCCGACAGTCGGGCCGCTCCTTTGCGACCCGGCTGTCGATATGCTGTGCTGAGGGAGAGCGTCCACTCTCCCTCGCGAAGAGTGGACGCGCAGACCGCACGCTTAGAACCTCGTGAAACCGATGTTGTTGGCCCCATTGCCGGCCGGGATCGGTGTCGCCGGCGTAACGAGTGTCCCGTCTGCATTGATGGCGAAGCGAGAGAGCTGATCCCCCGTCGTGTCCGCCGTATACAGGAATCTTCCATTCGGATGAATCATCACATGGTTCGGTTCCAAGCCTGTCCCGGGATTCGGAATCTGAATCTC
>DASTQE010000002.1:0-6629 GCA_035761895.1 Nitrospira sp.
TCTTGGAGATGCCGCCACTGACCTATTTCATGGCGGGAACAATCGGCGTGGCGCAATACTTTCGGTTGGTTACTGAACAGACGCCCTGCGGGCTTGTCCTTGATATCGGGCATTTGTGGACCGTCTATCGCTACTCGACCGCCAAGCGGCAGTCATCGTTGGAGCAGTTTGTTGAGCACTTCCTCGACGAATTTCCCATGGAGCGTGTGATTGAAATCCATGTGGCCGGACTGGCGGCACATGAAGCGCAGGCTTCGTTGGAGGCTTGTCATTCCGAATGGATCGATGCGCATGCCGCACCGATTCCGGAGGTGTCCTGGGCTCTCCTCGAACGCGTCCTCGGGCATCCGCGTCTGCGGAACCTCCGCGGCGTCGCCCTTGAAGTCGATACAAAGCCGGTCGGGTTGATCCTTGAGGAATTCAGCAAAGCCTTCGAGCTGGTCGGGCGGACGGTCGATCGTCTACTGAGAAAGACACCGGCGTGCGAAGCCGCTTTCGCGCCACTGGAAGTTGATGGTCGAACGTATGCGGCCGATATCGACCGGTCTGGTCTCGAGGCCGACTATGTCCGGTATGCGCAGATCGTGTCAGGGCAGCAACCACCGGCCGGACCGTCGTGGCAGGCCGTTGCAGAAAATCCGTCGGGTCTCGAGCGTTACGTCCGTGCGTATCTGCCTTACGAGATCCTTCATTGGGGCGGAGAGCTGGCCGACATGTTTCCCGATACCTGCAAAGGCCTGAGCGAAGCTGGTGTCTCCCTCGACGAGTTCGTGCCTTGGTGGTTTCACAAATCGAGAGCGGTCGATCGACCGTATGATTTCTTCCTCTTGAAAATCGATCGGCTGGTAGAGTTCGTCGCGGAACGGGCGCCGGGCCTCCTGGGCCCGGCTCGCCGCGAAGCGGAACGGCTGCGTGTGGCCTACGAGGAGGCGAGCGCCGGCGGCCGACTCCTCTTGGAGCCCAGCCGATGACATTTTGGAACAGGCTCTCCAGGCCGGTGATCGGCCTGTCTCCCATGGATGGAGTGACGGACTCCGTTTTTCGTCTGATGACGGTCCGCCATGGAAGGCCGGACGTGATCTTCACAGAGTTCACGCACGTCCACGACATCTGTCGGGGGCCCGAGTTTCTGTTGGATTCCCTTCACTATCATGAGGACGAGCGCCCAATCGTGGCGCAGTTGTATGGGAAGGACCCGGAGCTGTTTTATCAAGCGGCGCACGTGGTATGTGAACTCGGCTTCGATGGGCTGGACATTAACATGGGCTGCCCTTCCCGTAACGTGGCGTCCTCTGGATCGGGAGCCGGGTTGATCAGAACACCTGCGCTCGCCCACGCGATCATGCGCGCCGCGCGGCAGGGCATCGCCGACTGGACTGCTGGCCAAACGTTGGAGGCCGCCGGTCTGAAAGCAGCGAGAGGGGAGGCGGTCCGTCGGTTGAATGCGCGGCGAAAGCATGCCGTATCTGTTCGATCCTCGATTCCGTTGTCGGTGAAGACGCGCCTCGGCTATGACGAGGTCATTGTCGAGCGCTGGATCGAACACTTGCTCCTCGAGGCTCCGGCCGTCATTTCGCTGCACGGAAGAACGTTGCAGCAAATGTACAAAGGCGAGGCCGATTGGGCGGCGATTGGGCGCGCCGCCCAGCTTGTACGCGGGAGCGGCACGCTGCTGTTCGGAAACGGCGATGTGCAGAGTTTGAACGAGGTCGTGCGCCGTGTCAGAGAGACGGGTGTGGACGGCGTGCTGGTGGGGCGTGCGGCGTTGGGGGCGCCGTGGTTTTTCCGCGACAAAGATGAGGCCCGGCGTCACGCGCACACCGCAGAGCCGTGGGAAACAGTGCCCTGGGTACCGCCACTCACCACTCGGTTTGAAATGGTGCTCGCCCATGCGCGGCAATTCGATGCGCAATGGGGTCCACAGCAATTCAGACGCATGCGAAAACATCTTGGATGGTACTGCAAGGGATTTCCGCATGCCGCCGCCCTCCGGGCCCGCATGTTCCTCGTTTCTTCCGTCGCGGACGTCGAAGCCGCGCTTGACGACTATCGAAGCGGCCGACTGGTGGACGGCGATCGGATGAAAGCTGCATCTCCCGGCGAAAGCGAAGCAGCCTACTTGGCATCGCGATGCGGGTAATCCTTGCGTCGACGTCGCCGCGTCGGCGTGAATTGCTCGCTCTCCTTCATATTCCCTTCGAGGTCCGCCCTCCTGGCTGCGAAGAGCTCATGGTGCCGCATCGCCCCGCAGGCGACCTGGTCGCTGATTTTGCCAGGGCTAAAGCCGATTCTGTTGCGGTGCGGGATCCTGAGGCGATGGTGCTTGCCAGCGATACCCTCATCGAAGCCGACGAGGGGGCGTTCGGGAAGCCGCGCGATTTGGCCGAGGCCCGCACGATGCTGCGGCATCTTGCGGGCCGGGATCATTTCGTGAAGACGGCCGTGACGGCGGCGTGCAGGACACGACACTTCGAGGCCACGGAAGTTTCGACCGCCCGCGTCTGGATGAAGCCGTTTGATGTGAATGTGTACGAAGGCTATCTGGCGACTCAAGACAGTCTCGGCAAGGCGGGCGCGTATTCGATCCAGGGGCCCGGCGCGGAGTTGATTGAAAGGCTCGAGGGCGATTTCACGACCGTCGTCGGATTTCCGCTTCGGGTCGTCGCCCGGTTGTTGGCGCAGGGAGGAGTCACCGCTCCGGTCGACGTAGAGTCCCTCTATCTCAGGAAGCCCTACGGCAATTGGACCCGCTTCGCCGGCTGATTGCAAAGGAGAAGGGCTTTTCGTAGAATGCCGCCTTCATTTGCTTTCTTAAGGAGGGTTTCATGGTCGCTGGAGGGAACCTCGTCAGAGCCCTACTGGTCTGCCTTCTGTGTGTCAGCATCACTCCGACGTTCGCCATCGATGTCAAGCTCACGACAGAGGAAGCACAAAAGGCCTTGGAAGCCGGGCGGCTACCCATGGAAAAGGCCAACAGTCCTGAAGAAGTAAAAAAGGTGCTTCAGCACGCGTCCATGGCGACCCGCGTCGGTGCTGATCCGGAAAAAGATGCATGCGGAGCCAGCGCGATTCTGAGGACCAAGCGCTATCGACTCGAGGCGTTCGGTCGACAAGAAGCCTCCGAGTCCAAGAAGCGGAAAACCGACATCCGTATGCCCGATGAGTTCATCAAAAAAGTCGTCGATATGCCCAATATGGAAGTCGAGGTACAGCTGTGCGGCGATGACGAATATTTTGCCGAAGGCGCGCTCATCGAGCTCCAGCAGGGCAGCAAGAGGGTCAAGGCGATCGATGTGGGCAAGGCGGAGCGTGGACGCAAGAATGAAGGCAGCGGGCCAGCCTACCGGTCTCGCTTTACGGCCGTCTTCGCCTATGAGAGTTTTGATCCCAACGCCGCTTCCGTGTTCGTGGTGAATCTGCAAGATGGGAAGGAGATCCGCATCCCGGCGGACTTCTCGAAGGTCAAATAAGCCTGAGTCCGTCGCTCTTCTCTCGTGTCAGCCCGCCGCTGCCGGAATGGAACTCCGGCCCATCTTTCCCTTGCTTGAAAGGCAGCGACCGGCTATAAGTCTCATGCCCTAGTTGGCCCTCGCGTCCCCGTCCCAATCAGCGGGGGATTGCCATTCACCATATTGAGAGGTGGGCAATGTCACAACGGCTGATTTCACGGATCTTCACAACGACTCTGCTCTGTTGCGTCATTGTTGCCCCCGTCATGGGCTGTTCGAAACGGGTGGCATCCTCGACAGGCGAGGCTGCGTCGACCAGCAAAGCGAAAAGCGCCCCGCCGGTGGAGACCATCACCCCAGAGAGCATGGCCACCGTTCCGGGGAGCGGCACCTTCGAAACAGCCCGCGAAGAACCGCGAGAATCCGCTGGTTCCGCCCCGAGCGGAGAAAGTATCCGCGAGCCGACCGCTCCCGTCCCCCTCGTCGCGACACCTTCGGCAGAACTCGTGCGCCTTGAGGATATCTTCTTCGATTTCGATCAGCATACGATCAGAAGAGATGCCCAAGTGACTCTGAGCGCGAATGCAGCCTGGATCAATGGCAATTCAGGAAAGGCGGTCGTCATCGAAGGACATTGCGACGAGCGTGGCACGCAAGCGTACAACCTGGTGCTCGGCGAGAAGCGGGCGCGCTCCACCAAGCGCTACCTGGAAGATCTCGGGGTCCCCGCCTCTCGATTGAAAACCACGAGTTATGGAGAGTTGCGCCCGCTTTGTAAGGAACGCGACGAGGATTGTTATCAGCGGAACCGGCGAGCTCATTTTGTCGTGCAGTAGTGCTGACGAACTGGCGGTTTGGTTGTTGAAAGGGTCAATCTCACAAGGAACAGGAGGAAAGGATGCGTCGAGTAGCACTCGTAGCCGTCTGTTTTAGCATGCTGGCCGGTTGTGCGACCGGTGAGAAAGTGGATGTCATAATACCGACGTCAACCGACCCTGGGACCGTCAATACGGGCACCGGACCTCGGGTCCTCGTGAAACCGTTCGAAGACGCCCGGATGGACCGGACGCATCTGGGGAGTCGGTCACATCTCTGGGGAAGCACCAGTTATTTTGACCTGCCGAAAGATACGGTCGGAGTGGCCGTCGCCAAGGCGCTCGTCCAGCAGCTGAACAAGCGAGGCTGGCAGGCGAGCGTGGACGGTGCCGGAGGAGCGGCGCCGGATGCGACCATCACTGGAACGATTCAGGATTTGTCGGTGAACGCCGTCAGCAAATTCGGTCATACCGAATTGTCTGCGAAAAACACGATGACGGTGCAAGTGGCAAACCACAGTGATGAGAGCACGATTCACGAACGTCTCCTCGGCAGCGGCAGCGATGAAGTGTTTTGGTTCGAGCCCGAAGACGCCCAGCAACTCGTCAATGAAGTGCTGGAGAAGAATATCGAGAAGTTCGTCGCCGACACAAAGGTTGAAGGCAAGGCGGTGAAGCTTCGCTAGGGACGAAACTGGATCGTCAGGCTTCGACGGTGAATTCTGCGGCGTTCATCGCTTTGCGAGAAGCCCGACGACATCTTGCACGACCCTCTCGGTCGCCCCCTGATGTTCCCTTACGACATGACGAGCCCTCTCTCCCATCGCCCTCGCCTCTTCGGGGTCCGATAGCAGCCGATCACAGGCGGCGAAGAGTTCACTTTCGTTCGCGGCTTGAATCGCACCGCGGGCCTTCAGCAGCCAGGCGGCCACATCCGGAAAATCATGCATGTCCGGGCCGAACAGCACAGGCTTCCCGCAGGCCGCCGGTTCGATGGGATTTTGCCCTCCCTTCGGCACGAAACTTCCTCCTATCACGGCCACGTCTGCGAGAGCATAGAGGCGGCTCAAGTAGCCCATGCGATCGACGACAACGACCGGCGTTGGACGGTTGGACGCTGACACCAGGGCGGCCTCTGTGCCGTCCTGTTGAAACAGCTGCAAGACCTCGATTCCCCGTTCCGGGCGCCGCGGGACGACGATCAGCCGAAGCGAGGGAAAGCGTGTTCTGAGGCGGAGAAAACAGGCACGGATGACCTCCTCCTCGCCGCGGTGAGTGCTGCCGGCGATGAGGACGCGTGACTCAGGTGTGAGAAGGAATTCCTCTCGAAGGGCTGCCATTGGGGTGCTCTCGACACCCGCAGCAACGTCGAACTTAAGATTGCCCGTATGCCGCAAACGCTCGGGCGCGGCTCCCAAGGCACCATACCGTTGTGCCTCGCCGGCCGATTGGGGATAGATGGCGTGAAAGGTATTGAAGGCCGGCTCGAACAAGAGGCGCAGTCGGCTGTATGTGCGGAACGATCCCGGAGAGACGCGTCCATTGACCAAGAGGCAAGGAATCTGCCTCCGGCGGACGTCGGCAAGGAATCCCGGCCAAATGTCGGTTTCAATGAGGACGATCAGCGCCGGGTCCACCGCATTCAGACACCGTTTCACGGCAAACGACACGTCGTAGGGAAAATACAAAATCCGGTCACAGGATTGAGTAAAGCGCTCATGTGCCATGGCGAACGCGGATGCGGTCGAGACCGAGAGATACAACGGCCGCTTGCCAAGTTCTTGCCGCAGGCGCCGGATGAGACTTCCGGCCGACAGCAGTTCTCCGATCGAAAGGGCATGGAGCCATACCGGCTTCTGTGAAGCTGGTTTCGGGTGAGGATACTGTTGCCATCCCAAACGCTTGAGCAGGGTCGCACGCCGTTTGGGACTGAACACCCACAGCGGAAACGCGATCACGAACAGAACAATTACGAGCGTGAAGGCCGCACGGTACAGTCTAAGGAGCATCCACTGGTGCCAGCGACGCTGCAAGGCGCCTCCCGTCACGTCGATGCCGGAAGGGGCGCCGGCAGGATTTTCTGCAGCACTGCATGAGCGACCTGGTCCACAGTCAGGCGCTTCATGCAAGCCCGTTCCTCGTAGAGAGTGGTCAAGCACTGCTTTTTAAAGCAGGGGCTACAGGTGAGGTCGGCCCGGAGGACGACGTGGTTCGGCCCATACGGCCCGGTGCGCCAGGGCGCCGTGGGCCCGAAGAGAGCAACGACAGGTGTGCCGACTGCCGCGGCGAGGTGCATCGGGCCGCTGTCCGTCGTCAGCACGAGCTGTGCTCGCCGGTACAGGGCGGCCAGTGTATTCAAACTGGT
>DASTQE010000003.1:0-8917 GCA_035761895.1 Nitrospira sp.
CGTACGCCTGGTTCAACGCTTCCGCCTCTCGCCGCGCCACCCCGAGAGACACGGACATACCGGCCCGACGAAGCGCCGTAATGCCACGGCCGTTCACGAGGGGATTCGGATCGCGTTGGGCGATCACCACCCGCCTGACGCCTGAGCGGATGACGGCCGGCACACAGGGCGCTGTCCGCTTTCTCAGGTGGCAACAGGGCTCCAGCGTGACGTAAAGGGTGCCTCCACGGGACCGGGCTCCCGCACGCTTGAGGGCAACCGCTTCGGCATGAGGAAGACCGGGGCGGAGATGGTAGCCCTGTCCGACGATCCGCCCTCGATTGACCACGACTGCGCCAACCATCGGATTGGGACTCGTCGTCCCGCGTCCTATCGCGGCCAGGCGAAGGGCCAACAGCATGTAGCGAAGATCTTGTGAGCGCTCGGCACGCATATGTCAACAGGGGGCGTTTGCAAACCGGCGAGCCGCGTGTCTGAGATGCGGACGGGGAAAAGGAGAAACTTCCGGCTGCGAACGCCGGTCTTGCCAACGACTCGGCGTTCGCGCCAGGGCCATTTTCGTCACCCGATGCGGACGGTCACCGCCGCTTGCGGGCTCTGCGCGAGCGGCGCGCCGTCCGTGCCGACGTCTCCGGCTTCGCGCTCTTTTTGGCTTCCCTTTCGGCCAAGGCCGCGTGCGCCGCAGCCAGTCTGGCTATGGCGACGCGATAAGGCGAACAACTGACATAATCGAGTCCCAGTTGATGGCAGAATTCCACGGAACTGGGATCGCCGCCATGCTCTCCACAGATGCCAAGCTTGATGCCCGGCCGTGTTTTTCGTCCACCGGCAATCGCCTGCCTCATCAAGGCCCCGACCCCCTCCCGATCCAGCACGGCGAAGGGGTCTGCATCCATGAGGTTGGCTGTCCTGTAGTGATCGATAAACTTGGCGGCATCGTCGCGGGAGAAGCCGAAGGTCGTTTGCGTCAGGTCGTTGGTGCCGAACGAGAAGAATTCGGCCTCTTCGGCAATGCGGTCCGCCGTCACGGCGGCGCGCGGCAATTCAATCATTGTCCCGATCAAATAGGACAGCTTCACGTTGTGGCGTTTCATCGTTTCCTGGGCGACCTCGCGAACAAGGTCTTTTTGCGACTTCATTTCCGAGACCATCCCGACCAAGGGAATCATGATCTCCGGGACGATTTTCTTACCTTCCTTGGCCAGTTCGCAGGCCGCCTCCATCACAGCCCGCGCCTGCATACGCGTGATCTCCGGCATGGTGATGCCTAATCGGCAGCCACGCAGTCCCAACATCGGATTGAATTCGTGCAGCTCCTCGACGCGAGCCAGCAAACGGCGTTTTTCTTCCAGCTTCGCGCTGTCACTCCCGGTCAATTCCATCCTGGCGATTTCGACCATCAACTCTTCTCGTTTTGGCAGGAATTCATGCAAGGGCGGGTCGAGCAGCCGGATCGTCACCGGGAAGCCCTCCATTTCTCGATACAGGCCGATGAAGTCCTGCTTCTGGAGTGGGAGTAATTGATCCAGATATTTTTCACGCTCTTCTTTCGTGCGGGCTAGAATCATCCTTTGCATGATGGTAATCCGGTCTTCGGCGAAGAACATATGTTCCGTGCGGCAGAGCCCGATCCCTTCCGCGCCAAACCCACGCGCAATCTTGGCCTGCTCCGGCACATCGGCGTTGGCCCGGACACGCAGCTTCCGCATGTTGTCCGCCCATGACAGGATGGTCGCGAATCGCTGATACTTTTCGGATTTTTTCGGATCCAGCTTCCCTTGAATCACCTGGATGATTTCCGATTCGACCACCGGGAGATCGCCTTCGTAGACGTTACCGGTGGTACCGTTGATCGACAGATAGTCGCCTTCACGGAACGTCTTGGCGCCGATTTTCACAGTTTGGCTGTCCAGCACTTCCACGGATTCGCAGCCGGCCACACAGACCTTTCCCATTTGACGGGCCACGACCGCCGCGTGGGACGTCATGCCGCCTCGAGCGGTCAAAAACCCGCCGGCGGCATTCATCCCATGGATGTCGTCGGGACTCGTCTCCTGGCGAACAAGGACCACGCGGCTGCCTGCGGCCTTCATGTCGACGGCGCGATCGGGACTGAGCGCAATCTTGCCCGCCGCGGCGCCCGGCCCAGCTGGCAGGCCTTTGCCGAGCGGATTCACCTTCGATTCTTCCTTCGTGTCGAAGATCGGATAGAGGTACTGCGCCAACTGATCCGGTCCGATGCGCTGGACGGCCTCTTCCCTGGAGATCGCGCCCTCTTTGACCATGTCGACCGCGATCCTGACCGCCGCGATTCCCGTCCGCTTGCCGACACGGGTCTGCAACATGTACAGCTTGCCCTCCTGGATCGTAAATTCCAGGTCGAGCATGTCGCGGTAATGTTTTTCGAGTTTCTTGTAGGTCTGTTCCAACTCCTTGTAGGCCTCGGGGACGTTCTTCGCCAGCGCGCTGACGGGCAGCGGCGTCCGGATGCCGGCGACGACGTCTTCGCCCTGCGCATTCATGAGGCATTCGCCGAAGAAGGCCTTGTCCCCTGAGCTGGGACTGCGTGTAAACGCCACGCCGGTCCCGCTCGTTTCCCCCATGTTGCCGAATACCATGGCCACGACGTTGACCGCCGTTCCCCAGGAATCGGGAATGCCATAGAGCCGGCGATAGGTGATGGCGCGGGCGCCGAACCAGGACGAGAACACGGCGTTGATCGCCATGCGGAGCTGTTCGAGCGGCTCGTCAGGGAAATCTTTCTTTGTCTCTTCCTTGACCAGCGCTTTGAAACTGGCGACCAATTCGCGAAGATGACGGGCATCAAGATGCGTCTCGTGCGTCACCCCCACTTCTGCTTTCTTGTGCTTGAGGATCGCTTCGAAGTGTTCGCGCGGCACGCCCATGACGATGCTGCCGAACATGGAGACAAATCGGCGATAGCTGTCCTGCGCGAACCGATCGTTGCGGGTTTTTGCGGCCAGGCCTTCGACCGTCTTGGTTGTCAATCCAACGTTCAGCACCGTGTCCATCATGCCGGGCATCGAGGCACGGGCGCCCGAGCGCACGGACACGAGCAGCGGCCGCTCAGGATCCCCGAACCCCATGCCCATCGACCGCTCCACGCGTTTCAGGGCCTGCAGCGACGCCTCCCACATGCCGGGCGGATACTTCTTGCCCATTCTGTAGTACTCGACGCAGGCTTCCGTGGAAATCGTGAAGCCGGGAGGCACCGAGATGCCGAGGTTGGTCATCTCCGCCAATCCCGCGCCCTTGCCGCCGAGCAACTCTTTCATGTTCGAGGTGCCCTCGGCCTTTCCATCGCCGAAATAGTAGACGTATTTCTTAGCCACGCGTCCCTCCCCTTCCGTTCCACCCTCAGTCGAGGCCCGATGCGCCTCGCGATGACGCCGGATCAACCTGCAGCCGATAGCGACGTACCAGATAGCGCCTGGCCCACATGCCGAGCAGCAACACGACCCCCACGAACAGCGCCAGCGCCAGCAAACGAAAATCCGAGCGCACGCCCGGATCAACATAGTATTGACCGTCGGGGCCGCGCCGCACTGCAATGTCCTTGGCCAAATGATGCGGTTTCCCCGACGGATCAGCCAGCTTGATCCACTCGGAGCACAACCGCACGGGATCCGCCGCTCCCGCCAACCGCTCCCATGTCAGTCGAAGGCAGACATCTTCTTTCGAATTGAACAGGTCCGGTGAAGCGACCAATTCATCGAGGTTGATCCCGCTGATCCATACACCGAAGAGCAAAACCACATTGCAACACACGATGAGTGCTGCCGTGACCATCTTTGAAAAGCGCCGGACTTTCGCCGCACATTTTTTCTCCTCAAATTCCGGCTGCTGCGGGTACGGCAGTCCCATCATGCTCCGTTGTCCCGATGGGCTGGATACGCCTATCCCCTAGGTCCCTTGTACCACAATCCGCGAAAAGTCCGCGAACGACCGAAAGCACTCGTTGACCTCTTCCAACAGAGACAACCGGTTGCTGCGCAGCGCTCCATCCTCCACGTTCACCATCACACGGGTAAAAAAGGCGTCAATGGCCGGTTTGAGCGCCACCAATGCCTCCAACGCCTTGTCATACCGTCCCTCCGCCATCAACCGGTGGACGTCGTCACGACAAGCGCCAATCTGACGGTGCAATTCGCCTTCGGCAGGATCCTGGAACCGGCTTGGATCCACCGGCTGATGCTCCCACTGCTCCTTCTCGACGATACGAGAGGCCCGCTTGAATCCGACGATCAGCGGATCGAAATCTGGTTTGGCCGTGACTGCCTGCATCGCCTTCATCTTCAAGAACAGATCGACCAAATCGACGGGGCCGGTCGAAGCGACTCGCAGCACCGCGTCCATGACGTCGTCACGGTAGGCATGGACCGTCCGGCCATAGTGCCGCACGCGCTCGAACACAAAGTCCACGATGCGCTGCCGTCCTTGTTGTGCGGACTCAGCGGCGCTCTTGATGCCACTGTCGACAACCAGGTTCAAGGCGTGATCGATATACTTCCCGAGGTCCAGGCGGAGTTCTCGTTCCAGGATGATACGAACAATAGCGGTCGCATGACGGCGGAGGGCAAAAGGATCCTCCGATCCGGTTGGAATCATCCCGACGTGAAAAAACGCTGCAATCGTGTCCAAGCGGTCAGCGACTGACAAGACCAGGCCTGGCAAAGAACGCGGCAATTCACCTTCCAGCGCCTTCGGCAAATACTGCTCACGAATCGCCTGGCTCACGGCCTCCGGTTCTCCATCGTGCTTGGCATACTCCCCACCCATGATCCCCTGCAGTTCGGGGAATTCGCCCACGATGCCTGTGAGGAGATCCGCCTTGCACAGGTGTGCGGCCCGCCGACATGCGCTCACAAACTCATGGCTCTCCGAGCCGCGATTGAGGGCCGTCGCGAGCACAGAGACCAATTTGACAAGGCGTTCTTCTTTCTGCCCCATCGTGCCGAGCCTTTGATGGAAGGTCACGCCGCTCAGCTTCTTGACTCGCTCCTCCAGCCGCGTTTTCCGGTCTTCGTAGAAAAAAAACTTCGCATCGGCCAGCCGGGCGGTCAGGACGCGCTCGTTGCCCGCCCGAATAAGCGACATGTCTTTGAGTTGATTATTCGCGACGGCCAGGAAGTGGGGAGCCAGTCGTCCTGTCTTGCCGTCGTGGACGGAAAAAAACCCCTGATGCTCTTTCATCGACGTCATCAGAATCTCGGCCGGGACCGCGAGGTACTCGGGCTTGAAACTCCCCAGCACCGTGCAGGGCCATTCCGTGGTAAATACCGCTTGATCGAGTAGCCCCTCGTCGGCATTGAGCTTGACGCGGTGTTGGGTGCAGAGGTGATCGAGCTGGTTCTGGATGACCTGCCGCCGGTCCGCGGGATCCACCAAGACGCCCGCCCGTTCGAGCGCTTTGCAATAGGACTCGTAATTCCGCACGACGATCGGCCCGGCCTTGGCCAGGACCCGATGACCGTAGGTCCGATTTCCGGCTTTGATGCCTGCCGCGTTGATTGGCACCACGGCCCCACCGAACAGAGCCACAAGCCAGCGCACGGGCCTGGCAAACCGGACGCCGGCCTCATTCCATCGCATGGCTTTGGGGAAGGACAGTTGGCCGATCAGCTGCGGCAAGAGTTCGAGCAATACGGTGGTGGCCGGTTTTCCCGTGTCCTCTTTGACGGCGAACAGATACTCTCCCTTGGGGGTCAGACGCACCTGCAGGCTTTCCACGGGCACTCCTTGACCGGTCGCAAATCCGATTGCCGCCTTGGTCGGCTGTCCCTGCTGGTCGAACGCCACGGTTTTCGAAGGTCCCATCACTTCCCTTTTCACAGCCGTCTGATGCCGAGCAAGATCCTCAACCACCAGGACGAGGCGCCGCGGGGTCCCGTACGCGGAAATCGTCCCTGACGACAGCCTCGCCGCTTCGAGCAGCCGTGCGGCCGCATCACGTAACGACGAGAGCGCCGGAGCGATGAAGTGATAGGGCAGTTCTTCGACGCCGATCTCGAGGAGCAACTCTGCCGAACCGGCGGCCCGTCCTTTCGATCGAGCAAGTTTTCGGCGGCTCTGCGTCATGACCCGGGCGCCTTTCGCCCGCTGACGGCAGCCCTGGGTCGCCGACGGCCGGCCTCTCGCTCGATGAGCGGATGTCCCATCACGGCGCGCTCCTCGATGTACCGCTCAGCGCACTGCCTGGCCAAGGCGCGCACGCGGGCGATATACCCCGTGCGTTCGGCGACACTGATGGCTCCGCGCGCATCGAGCAGATTGAAGGCATGGGAGGACTTGATGCAGTAGTCGTAGGCGGGCAGCGTCAACCGTTGATCGGTACGAGCCAGCAGGCGCTTACATTCGGCTTCGTACGATTGAAAGGCATTCATCAACATTGCAACGTCGCCCTGCTCAAAATTGTAGCGGGAGAACTGCACTTCGGTTTCATGATGGATGTCGCCGTAGGTGATGCCCTCCGTCCAGACGAGATCGAACACATTGTTGACTTGCTGCAGGTACATCGCAATGCGTTCCGTGCCGTACGTGATTTCTCCAGTGATCGGACTCAGCTCGATGCCGCCGATTTCCTGGAAATACGTGAACTGGGTGATTTCCATCCCATCCAGGCGCACTTCCCACCCCAATCCCCATGCCCCTAGCGTGGGGGATTCCCAATCGTCCTGGATGAACCGGATATCATGCTGTTTTGGGTTGATACCCAGACGCGCAAGACTGTCCAGGTAGAGTTCCTGGATGTTGTCGGGCGCAGGTTTCAGCACCACCTGATATTGGTAATAATGCTGCATGCGGTTGGGATTTTCACCATATCGGCCGTCGGTGGGACGCCGGCAGGGTTGCGCATAGGCGGAGCGCCAGGGTTCAGGCCCGAGAGACCGCAGAAATGTCGCGGGATGGAACGTGCCAGCCCCCATTTCGACATCGTAGGGTTGATGTATCACGCACCCGTGGTCGGCCCAGAACCGATGCAAGGTGAGGATGAGTTCCTGGAAGGTCACGAACAGTCCAACCGTCGTTCGCGTCTTTCGATCTAGGAAAAAATGGAGTCCGAAGCTAACAGGAACCGCTACAGACTGTCAACAAAACGCTGCAGATCAATGAGTTGCAGAACATTCGCCTCTTGGCTCTTGACGGCGTTGGAAGCGGTCATCTATATGTTTTCGATCTTGATTCACTCACTCGGAAATAGAACGTGCTACCGTGAGATTCTCAAAGAAAAGTGAGTACGCCCTCCGCGCACTACTGGAACTGACCCTGGCGCACGGCAGAACGACTTTGCAGCGCCACGAAATCGCCACCCGTCAGCATATTCCGCTGGAATTCCTCGAACAGATCCTCCTGGCCTTGAAGCGGGCGGGCTTGTTATCGAGCCGGCGAGGAATGAAAGGAGGGTACGGACTGATCAAGTCGCCGAGCGACATCACGCTCGGCCAGGTCATCCGCATTCTCGACGGCCCACTTGCCCCCATCAGTTGTGTCAGCAAGACCGCCTACCAGAAATGCCAGGATTGCCCTTACGCCGACAATCCCCAATGTCCGGTCCAACACATCATGGGAAAGGTCCGGGATGCGATCGCCGGTGTCTTGGACCACTACACGCTCGCCGACTTTGCTGCCGGCTCCAAGCCGGGATAAATTGGTGGATCTATGACGTCGCGTCCTGCTCCATGTCGCGGTGGTGTATGTGTTTGTAGTCGATTCCCCGTCATCACGGACAAAGCGGCATACCTCGTTGCCTGCCGACCGCTTTTTTTGACGCTTCTTTACCCAACGCTCTTCTAATTTTTACGTGATCTCTTCGCAGCCTTTACCCTTAGTGATGTGCCCCATGTTGCGCTACGTGTTCACTCGAAGGGCCATCCCTTCATCACGTGATCATTGATGAGCACTCGCGAATCGGAAATTTTCATAAGTAGTTGATTCCAACCCCCTCCCACAACAAAACTGATACGGCATACGTATTGCTATGCGCCTGTACGAGAGTTTGGCTTGCTGATCGTTCATTCATCACCCAATCGCGTCCGTATCAACTCGAGCATTTGGGAAGGAGCTGAGCTGATGGCCATACCCACCTCGCCTTTGCAACGTCTCCATGCGGACCAAACGCGAACGATCCCATTGATCGTGCTCAGATGCTTGCTATTGGCCGTGGTCGTCCTTGCCGGATCGTTCGTCGCCGGCTGCGGATCGGGAGATGAGGGTTCGCCTGGGAGCTCTCTGGCATCTCCCACGGCCTCCAAGTCATTGGCGTGGGACCCCGTGAGCGGTGTGCACGGATATCTCGTCTATTATGGGAGCGAATCGCCGGGTGTCCCTGGATCCTGCGCCTATGCACAATCGGTGTTCACCACAACACCTTCCGTGACGGTGACGGACTTGACCCCGAATACGACCTACTATTTCGCGGTGAGCGCGTTTAATGGACTGGAAAGCCACTGCTCCTCCGAAATCATGACGGTGATGGACTCCGTGTAGCTGTCGTCCCTCCCCCTCCAACTTCGTTGACTCCTTCACCCCGGGTTTGTTAGCTTCAAATTCTACGCGCTTCAAGCGCCGTCCATCTCCTGGATGGTCCGCTTCGTCGCGAATTCCGTTCCCCACACAAGGAGACCACATGCCCGGAGCTACGTTGTCACACGAACAATTTGCCGCCCTTCGAAACGCCGCAACACACTTGCGCATGGAAAGCGTACGATCGACCAGCGTGGCCGGAAGCGGTCATCCTTCGAGCTGCTGCTCTGCCGCCGACATCGTGGCCGTTCTGTTCTTTTCCATCATGCGCTATGACCCGAAAAATCCGAAAGCCCCGAACAGCGACCGTTTCGTCCTCTCGAAAGGGCATGCCGCGCCGGTGCTGTACGCAGCATGGGCGGAAGCCGGCCTC
>DASTQE010000004.1:0-14253 GCA_035761895.1 Nitrospira sp.
CAGCACGGCGGCGTCATTGAAGGAACCGTGACGCTCAAAGGCGCCGTTCCTGAACCCAAAGGGTTCAACCTCATCACCTTTCCGGATCCGCAGTATTGCGGCCGCATCTCGAATGGACAGGGCTGGCGGCTGCTGCACGATTTTGTGGTCGGCTCAAATGGCGGCCTGAAAGACGCCATCGTGCTGTTGGAAGGTGTGGAGGCGGGCAAGCCCTTTGAGGTGTCTGTTCCATTGGTCGAGGCGCGCGATTGCATGTTTCAACCGTTCATGACGATCGTGCGGAATGGGCACGCTGTCGAAGTCGTCAACATGGATCCCGTCATGCACGACATTCAGGGCTATGAAACCTCTCTGGAAGCCGGCGCCCGCGTGCTCTTCAATACTCCGTTGGTCATGAACCATCAGCACAACCGCGGCGACCTCCATGCAATTCATAATCACGCGCCGGGTAAGTCGCTCGTGGGCCCGATTTATCTCAACAAGGGCCGGCGCACCTTTTATATGCAGTGCGGTTTTCACGCCTACATGGAAAGTTGGGCCATGGCGGTGAACAATCCTTATTATGCGCTGACGGACGCGAATGGAAGATTCTCCATCGAGCAGGTTCCTCCGGGCACCTATCAAATGGTCGTCTGGCACCCGCAGACGGGGCCCGGCATATCGAAGATGGTCACGGTAACACCCGATGGCAAACTGACCGAGCAACTTTCGTTGCCCGCGCCAAAAGGGAACCGTTCAGCGTACAAAGTGATGGACAATCCCCGGTTCGGTCCTGAATCGCTTGGTCGCTCCATTGAGATCGACCCCTTCGTCGAGCATCAGCACTAGCGGATGTTCAACAGTCCCCGAGCCGGCTTTGAACATCCGCCTGGGACAGATCTTGTGAAGTTCCGGGGCGCGTTCGTACTCACCTTCACCTTTGCCGCTACGTCTTGGCTACACACTGTTCCTGCAGTTGCCGAAACACACGTCGCCTACCCGCACGAGTTTTCCGGAAGCATCATTAAACAGGTCAATGGGAAAAAGTATCAGGCACAAGTGTTTGCGAAGGCCGACTGTCTCAGACTTGAGTACAAGTATGCGATCCGCACCGATTATGGGTACGCGGCCATCGAAATCATCCGGCTGGACCGAACGGAAGCCTGGTACCTGCTGCCACAACGAAAGGAATTGTTGGTCACACCGCTCGATCCGGACGATGTGTTGCCGATGCAGCCCGCCCTGCCGGGAGAACGCAGCCGGACGCTGGTCGGGGAGGCGACGGCCGTAGGCAGGCCAGCACAGCTTTATGAAGTTCAAACCGACCGGCATGGTCGAATGGAACAATGGTACGAATGGGTCGATGCTGAGAAGGGCATTGTGCTCAAGCTGGTCAGTCGCGATCGCGACTGGTCATTCGCCTATGAACGGATCAGATGGTCTCCACAGCCGACTGAGTATTTCAATGAACCGCCTGGGTACCAAAAGCGGCGGACGACGACCGTTCGCGGACAACAGGGATAGCGCATGAGTCGTTCCTCAGCCATCACGTGCACGGCGCTCATCGTCCTCCTGTTCTTCGCGCTGGGAGCCGGTCCATCGCAGGTGCCGCCGGACCTCAAGGCACTGTACGACCAGAAGGAATACCAGAAGGTCCTTGATGGCCTTTCAAAACTAAATCCGGACGCCCAGGCCCTGCCTGAGGTGCGTCGGATGAAAGTGCGGACCTTGACGAAGCTTGGAAATCCCCAACAAGCACTCGCGGAGTATGACCAGCTCACGGCCGGATTGCGACAGGACGATGTTCCACTGTTGCGTGAGGTGGCGCTCGGGTTCATTCTGACTCTGGTCAAGGACATGCGGGAGCAAATGCGCGGAGCCGCCTATACGGCGCTGAAGGAAGTCGACTCCGATGAAACAGTTCCCTATTTCGAGGACGGGTTGAGCGATGGTTCCGGACCGGTGAGAGTCTTGGCCGTGGAAGGATTGGGACGATCGGAGAAAGGTCGTAAGTCAAAGAAGCTGCGGACTGCCCTGGAAGACCAGGCGGGCATTGTCAAAGCGCGGGCGGTAAAGGCGCTCGGCAAGAGTGGCGACCGGTCGGTGCTACCACTGATTGAACAGGCCGCAAAGGACGAATTGGCGATTGTCCGTATTGCCGCGTATGGCGCATTGATCAGGCTCGGGCGCGCACAGGCCTGGGAGGAACTGCGCAAGGCGGCCGAGGCAGCCAATCCGGAAGATCGGGCGGAAGCCCTTCGCACCATGGCCGATTTAAACGATCAGAGGGCCGCGCCACTGATGAAAAGTCTCTTGAGCTACAATCAGCCTTCGGTTCGTGCAGCTGCTGCCAGGGGCCTTGGCCACCTTCATAAAACCGAGGCGCGAGAAGATATCCAGAAGCTACTCGAAGACCCCGTGCCGCCTGTCCGAGAGTCCGCTGCGGCGGCGCTCGCCGATCTTGGAGCAGAAGCGTCAGTGACAGCGTTGACGCGCAAGCTCGGAGACTCCGTCTTCAGCGTCAGGGCCGCCGTGGCGGCGGCACTATTGCAGCTGAACCAGCCGTTCGAGTCGGTCGGCGCCACGTTGAGGGCCCTCGCGCAGCACAACGACCCTGCCTCACGCTCGTCGGCCGCTTTTGCCATGGGCAAGGCGACCAAAGTGAATCGCGAGGGGGCGATCACCCTGCTATCGGGGTTGACCGAAGATCCGCTTCCCGGTCCCAAGATCGTGGCCCTCCGCTCCCTCGGCCATATCGGCGACCGAGCCATCCTTCCGGATCTGAAAGCGTCACTGCACGATCAAAATGAAGCCGTCCGAGCGACCGCCGCGGGCGCCTTGCTTCATGTGCTTTCGCCCTCGAAAGAGGCCTCTGGGGCGAGGTTGCAACCTGTTGACATGTCACGGTAACATTCATTATATGTACTTGGTCTCGAACCAGCCTCGCCAGCCAAGTCGTCAATCGAGTATCCTGAGAGGACAGCGGTTTCTAGTTCCTCTCGTAACCGGAATGAAGACGGGGGACAGCGAGCTAGGAATCTTTAATCACGGGTTTTTCGTTTAATCACAAGGAGGCAGGAACATGAAGAGTGCGTTATCCATCCTATTTGGTGTGGCAGCCGTCGCGTTTGTCGCGGCACCTGTCACCTCCTTTGCGGGCGGCACGATCGCCGGCAAGGTCACCTACTCCGGGAAGCCCGAGAAGAAGGAGTTTCTCTTCTCGAAGTTCCCGAACCCCAAATTCTGTCCGAAGAACCCTAACAAGGCACTCATCGATGGGGACAAGCGGTTCATGCCCACGATCGAAGTCGGCAAGGACGGCGGGTTGAAGAATGCCGTCGTGGCAGTCGTGGATGTCGAAGACAAGGCCTTCATCGACGGCTACAATGGAACGGAAGTTGTCGCGGAATTTTGCGAGTTTCTGCCGTATTCCGGCGTCGTCGTGAACACCCGTCCGTTCAAAGTCGAAAATCATGATGCGGACCCCGACGATCCCAAGTCGGTCCAGGGGGTGCTCCACAATCCCCATAGCTTTACGGTCAAGGGTTCCACGTCAGCGACTGGTTTCAACATCGGTCTCGCAAAGAAGGGAGACAAGCTGGAAAAGCCGGTCACGTTCCGTGGTGGTGCTGAAAAGGAGGGCTGGTATCGGCTGCAGTGCGACCAACATGAGTTCATGCAGTCGTTCTTCCTTCCGGTCACGAGCCCTCACTTCGCCGTGGTGAAGGAAGATGGCTCGTTCGAGATCAAGGATGTGCCGCCCGGCAAGCACAAGGTGGTGGCCTGGCATCCGTTTGTCAATAAGGGCAAGAAGACTGAGTTTGAAGTCGAAGTCGCGGACGGTGGAACAGCCAATCTGAAGGCTGAGCTCAAGTAAGCGTTACTCGACTGCACAACGGCAGCGGCCGTCGAAGGGCAGCGGGAGTTCCCGCTGCCCTTCGTGTTTTTTCGACCGGTTCACCGGTCGTGTCCGTGCCTTGCCTTTCGGATTCTGAACTGAGTAGGATGGCGTCTTTAAACGTCTTTTTGGCTGGGCAGGATGGCCGAATGTACAAGATCCTGCTAAGAGAGGGATGGGTGTGTCACGGGAACTCAGTCTCGCCGAAATCTTTCAGCTGGGCTATTACTGGGAGACCAAAATTCTCCTCACGGCGGTTCGGCTGGATATCTTCTCGGTTCTGGACGGTAAGCCAAAAACCGCAGCCGAAACGGCCGCGCGAATCGGCGCCCACGAGCCGACGCTTGTCCTCCTCTTGAATGCGCTGGTGGCTATGCGGCTGTTGACCAGGGCCGGGGAGCTGTATGGCAACTCTTCCGCTGCCGAAATGCATCTCGTCCGCCACTCGCCACAGTATATCGGTCATCTGCTGCTCTTGCATGACGCCGAGTGGAACAATTGGGGGAAACTGGAAGAAACGATTCGTTCAGGCAAGCGAACAGTGGACCGCCATGTGTTCGAAACTGATCCCGGGTTGGGCGCGAACGTGCTGGCTGTGCTCCATCGCATCGGCCGCCAAAGCGGTCCGGAGCTGGCCAAACGGTTGCGGCTTCAGGGACCGTTGCATTTCTTGGATCTAGGGGGCGGGGCCGGAACCAACGCCATTGCCTTCTGCCAGGTCTATCCGGAACTCATCGCCACGGTGTTCGATCTTCCTTCAACGCTACCCATGACGGAGAAGACGGTCAAAGAGGCCGGGCTCGAATCTCGAATCGCGTTGCAGGGGGGAGATTTCAACCTCGACAGTTTGGGCGGGCCCTACGATGTCGTGTTGATGTCGGACATTCTGCATTACCAGACGTTTGAGACCAACCGGGCGCTGGTCGCAAAAGTGTTTACCCATCTGACGCCGGGCGGGCGGCTCATCATCAAGGATCGGTTTCTCGATGAAGCAGGGACCGGCCCGGCGTGGACGACGGCCTTCGCGGTGCACATCGTGGTGAATACCCAGCAAGGGGCCTGTTACAAGACAGCAGATGCCATGCAATGGATGACTCAAGCCGGATTCATCTCCCTCGAGGAATTGGAGAAGACGGCTGTAGTGCAAGGCTATAGGCCTCGTGATGAACGGGACAGTGAAGTGAGGAAGTGATGGCAGAGTGGCTCAAGCAATCTGGATTTTTCGGAACACATGCGACGATCGGTGCAGATCTGAGTCAGTTAATGGCCACGCTCTTTACCGGACTGTTCATCATCGGCTGGGTCCAGGCGAAACGCCGTGAAGGCCATGTGCATCACTGGCTGATGCTGGGTGGGATGACGGCCATGCTGGGCTTTTTTGTGAGCTACTACCTCTTCCGGCAATTAGGTGTCCTGGCCTTCGAAGGGAAAGAAGGTTTCGGCGGATCTGAAGCTCTTTACCGGCATGTGTTTATCCCTCTCCTGACTTTTCACATCATTCTCGTGGTCGTTGGACTGGTCATGGCGATTTACATGATCGTCCTCGGGTTTCGTGCTCAGATCATGGAGCAGGGCCGGCGGGTGCTAAGCAGTCGTGTGCTTCAGACATCCTGGGGGAAGATCGGCATGATTTTCGGTGTGCTCTGCGCATTGGTGGCGATGTATTTGCTCTATCTCGTGACAGCTGATCGTTTTCGAATGGGGCGGCTCGTCGTGTGGCTCGGCCTCCTTGCGCTCATTGCGGTGGTGTTTGCGGTGGAGATGGGCATCCAGCGTATTTGGCCGGATGGCGGGCAACGGCATCGAACGCTCGGCCGTTTCACCATGATCATCTACTGCATCCTCTTCGTGACCGGCACGACGACGTACACGATGCTGTACATACTCTACCCGGGAAAAATCGGCTAAGTGATGAGTGAAGAGTGATGAGTGATGGGAACGAACGGAATATTCATGAACGCGTGGGTTGAAACACATCACCGTTCACCCATCACTGGTCACTGGGGTAAGCCATGCTGACTTGCGGCTGCGGACGCTGGATGCACACGGAAGGAATCGAAGAACGGACCGGCCTGGACGGTTCACAGGAATGGTTGATCCGCTCCGAGTGCAAGGGCTGCGGAACGAAGGTCGGCGTAGATGTGCCGGCAGGGCAACCCCGTGGACTGGTCGACCGCCTCATATGGACCGATGACGCGCTGCATCGGCTGGAACGGATGCCGCCCTATCTGGCTCCGCTGTTTCAGAAGGATGTGGAACAGGACCTACGGATACGCGGCGAACGGGTCGTGACGTACGACAGTCTCCTGCGGCCCCGCGGTGAGCGGATCGAATGGGAATCGGAGGCCGAACGTCGATTGAACAATGTGCCCGCTCCTGTGCGAGCCATGGCAAAAATCGAACTCGAGCGTACAGCAGCGGAACGGGGCACCGGTCGGATTACTGTTGAGCTGATGGAAGAAGTGAAGGCGAAATATTTTGGGCTGGCCGCGAAGAAGTGATGGGTGATGAGGCGTACCGATCACTGATCACCGTTCACTCATCCCTGGAGTTGTAATGCTGCATCGAATGGCGTTGCGGGTGTTGCCCAGTTTGAGCCTCGCGGTAACGGAAGATACCGTCCGGAAGCAGAAGCGCTGGGTGATGGTCGTGCCTGGCCTGGTCGCCTTTGGAATTTACCGGCTGGCCAAACACCTGATGCCCCTGACCGAACCGGCGGTGTTGCTGCTGGTGAGCGGGATGACAGGCCTTCTCACAGCGTTCTTGGCCTATCGAGTGGGACGTGCGGCTCAGTGGGGTCAGGTTCTCCGCGAGGATGGCCGACGCCTTCTGACCTGGGTGGCCGGGTGGATCGGTTTTGTCTACGCGGTCCAGCTGTCGCTCCTCGTCCTGACACTTTTATGGCTCGTTGGCTACGACTATCTGAAGCATCCGGACGGCCCCGCAATGATGGCTATTATCATTTCCTGTACGGCCGTCGCTCGCGACGCATTTGAAATCGGTCATGTGCGCAAGGTTTCGCTGATGGGACGGCCCTGTCCGACCTTTCCGAACGGCCTTGCCTTGCGGAGTCTGCTGGTGAACCATGCGCCGATCGTGGGGACGTGGATCGCGTCGGGGCTGCTCGTCGGCGCGCTTGCCGCTTCACTGGGCGTGCTTGCTCGCACTCAGTACGCGGCGACGCTCGTCCAGGTGTCGGCCGTGACGGTGCTTGCCGGCGGCCTCGCCCTCTGCGCGTATTTCGGCGGACTGAGACCGTCCGGGACATGGATGGAAGGATTGATGGAAACGAAGACCGCCGAGTTGCTCAAGTACTGGTGGTGGCCCGGTTTGGCGTTCGCCTCGACGTACTACCTGGTGTTGGCGGGCGTCGTGATCTTCCTGCTGAAGCAGCCGGGAGTGCCGACACCGTATGCCATATGCGGCGGCAGCCTGGTGGCCGGGGTGATGGCGCTTTACGGTTACTATTTGGGTCATCGGCGGCAGGTCGAGGAGCGGCAAGGCGTGAGCCTGAGTCCCTCCCTGCTTCGCTGTCCTTTTGTGATGGGAATTATCAGCAAGTCGTCCGGCTCCGCTGCTGTCGGTGCCTCGAAGGGATAACACAACGATGTCGGCTTATAAGCTTGTGGTCGTGCCCACAGTTCTTGTCCTTGCAATGGCCTTCAGCCTCCTGCCCGGTGCCTGGCGCCCGTTTGCTCATGCAGAGGATGCGGCCGATCTGTATTACCAGGTCCCGGGCACGCCGCAAGGGCCGGCCGCTCCCTCCCCGACGGACACGGTGTATTCTCGCATCGGATCGTTCGACAGCCGCCTGGTCGTCTGGTTTGTCACGCAGCAGCACACCTACTTTGGCGGCTTCGTGCTGGCGTTGCCGATCTTCTGTGCGCTGCTGGAATTCCTCGGACTGATCACGAAGAAACCGGCTTTGTCGCTTCGTTACGATGGACTGGCGAGGGACCTGGCGAAGGTGGCATTGCTCGCGCTGTCCGTGACGGCCGTCGTGGGCAGCCTGATGCTCGGCATGTTCCTCTGGCTCTATCCGAGCTTTATGAAGTACATGGGTGGAACGTTCAAAGCGTTCATGCCGGCCTATGCGATCGTGTTCGTCGGCGAATCCCTGCTGCTGATTATCTATTACTACAGTTGGAACCGCATGGCCGAGCCCGGATTGAAGTGGATCCATGCCGCCATCGGCATCCTGACGAACATCTTCGGCACGGCGTTGCTCCTCCTCGCCAATTCCTGGGCGGCGTTCATGATGTCGCCGGCCGGTGTGGATGCGCAGGGACGATTTCTGGGGAACGGCTGGCACCTGCTGCATTCGGCGCTCTGGAATCCGCTGAACGTTCATCGCTTCCTGGCCGATATCATGTCGGGCGGCGCAGTGGTGCTCGCCTATGCGTGCTATCGCTTTTTTACGAGCAAGACGGATGGAGAACGGGCCTATTTCGATTGGGTCGGCTACATTTTTCTCTTCGTGACCGTGTGCGCGCTCCTGCCGATGCCGATTGCCGGCTACTGGTTGATGCACTCGGTGTACGCGTTTCGCCAAAGCATGGGCGTGACGATGATGGGCGGACTGTTGACCTGGCTCTTCGTTGTCCAAGCGCTGCTCATCGGCGCGCTGCTGCTCGGGGTGAATTACTACATCTGGCAGAGTATGGCGCGGATCAAGGGAGGCGAGCGGTATCAATCCTACTATCAGTTCCTGCTCGGGGCCTTGACCCTGGCGCTGTTCATTTGGTTGACCCCCCATACCGTCCTGATGTCGCCGGGCGAGCTCAAGGCGATGGGCGGGGCGCAGCATCCGGTGGTGGGGAATTACGGCGTCATGTCCGCCAAGAACGGCGCGGTGAATGTCATGATTCTCATCACGGCACTGAGTTACCTCTATTATCGTCGGGCCAATCGCACGATGACCGTGTCCTGGGTCAGGACCGGCAATATCGTCATTGGAACGCTCTTTGTCGTGGGACTCGTCAACGTGACGTGGCTTTCGGTCTATGGGTTTTATCTGCCGGCCAAGCTGCGCGTCGGGCTCTCGACGCCGCAAACCGTCACCACGCTGACCGTCATTGTCGCCAGTCTCTTGGTCAACCGCGCCATGCTCAAAGGATCGGTCGTCCATGGCCCCGTCCAGTGGGGAAAAATCTCCGTGCGGGGCATGGTGGTTCTGTTCGGCCTGGCCGCCGCCTTTACATGGGTGATGGGTCTCATGGGCTACATCCGCTCCTCCGGCCGGTTGTCCTGGCATGTCAACGAAGTGATGGCGGATGTCTCGCCCTGGGCGTTCACGCCGGAGCTCGGATTCGCCGCGAAGATGGTGACGCTGAACATGGTTGTGTTTTGGAGCGCGGTCCTTGCGCTGTTTTGGATGTGCCAGCGGGGGCAACAGCAGGAACTGGGAGAGGAATTATTCGACCAGTCATCGCAGGCGCTCGCGCCGGCTCCTTCGCAAGAGGCTTGAGGCATCAGAAAGGATTGTTGACGATGGGGAGGAGCAGCACTGTAGTGGCAGCCGCGGGATTGGTTACCCTGTTGATCCTCCCGTCCGGGTCGATTTCCGCCCAAGGGCAGCCGTTGGTCCTCGAAGATTTTCAGACGAAGGAAGCCGATGGGTTTCCGGCAAGCTGGGATCATGAAAGCCAGCGCAGCCATTCGAAGGGACGGGATGCGTATAAGGTACAATCTGAGAACGGAACCCACTTTTTGTCGGCCAAAGATGCCGGACAACGGATCAAGAAAAAGAAAATCGATTGGGATCCCAAGGTCTATCCGGTCCTCACGTGGCGCTGGCGGCTGAACAAGGCGGCAGAAGGCACCGAACCGCTCGCAGCCGTGTATGCGTCATTGGATACCGATCTCCTGTTCATCCCGGTCTTTACCAAATACATTTGGAGTGCGACGAAGCCCGAAGGGACGCTGACGGAGGGCGGCATGTTCAGCGGCTCTGAGATCGTCGTGCAAAGCGGGACGACACAGTTGGGACAGTGGGTCGAAGAAAAAGTGAACGTGTACGAAGATTTCAAGCGCATCCATCAGCATGAGCCGGCCGCAAAAGCGTGGGGGATCTCCCTTGTCGCCGGTCCCGGTGTGGAAATCGATTTTGGACCGATGGTGGCGACCTCGGGACAATAGGAAAATAGTCACCAGTGAGTTTGATCATGACCGCCGAAACCATGCCGTTGCACAAGTGGCTCGATATTGCGTTCGGGCTCGCCGTTATGGGGACTGTCGGCGCCTTGATCGGTCTGATCATGGGCGGCGGACTCACGCCGGTCGCGATCGCTGTCGGCCTCGCCATGGGCGGAGTCATTGGCTATCTCGGAGGACGACGATTCCTGGTCAGCATTCTGATCGGCAGCTTCCTGGGCGGCGCCTTGGCCTGGCTCGTCGCAGGGGTCGAGCGCATCTCGGTCGGGGCCGGCGCAGGAGCGGCGATGGGCGGGTTTCTTGGCGTTCAGATTTCCATGTTGTTGGATGTTCGGGCCGCGCGAAAGGCTTCGTCGGAGCCGGTCGATCCATCGGCATGAGTGACCAGCGAGGAGTAGGAAGGGGTATGGACAATAAAGGCGTGTTGATCGGATCCATCATTTTTGTGTTCGGGTCCTTCATCCTCATGATCGTCATGATGCTCTATGAGTCGAACAAAGCCTATAAGATGAAGGAACTCGTCCAGACCGTAAAAAGCGAGAGCCGACCGACGGCGAGCAACATGCCCGCCCAGGACTATTCGATGTACAAGACCAAAATGGGCGATGAAGGCCGCGAGATGGTTCAGATCCCGGAAGGTCCCTTCATGATGGGCAGCCAGGATGGCGACCCCGATGAAGCGCCGGAGCACCAGGTGTTTCTCAAAGGATTTTTCCTCGATCGCAAGGAAGTGACGCAGGAAGAATACATGCGGTTCGCCAAAATGACGAAGCGGGGGATGCCCAGGATCGAAGTGTTCGAGGACGACCAGACCAAGCTGCTCAAGCCAGAATTTGCCGCCATGAGCGTCTCGTGGGATGACGCGTTGGCCTATTGCCGCTGGGCGGGGAAGCGTCTTCCGACCGAAGCCGAATGGGAAAAGGCCGGACGCGGCGAAGGCAAGCGCAAGTACCCGTGGGGAGACAAGTTCATCACGAACGCTGCGAACGTCGACGGCAGCGAAGACGGATACAAGTATCTGGCTCCTCCGGGCTCATTCGATGCCGGCCGCAGCCCATACGGATTGTATGACATGACCGGCAACGTCGCTGAATGGGTCAACGACACGTACGACGAAAACTATTACAAGAAGTCCCCGTACCGGGATCCGAAGGGCCCGGATGGAGGAAGCGATCTGCGGGTCGTTCGCGGAGGGTCCTGGCGTGAAACCGAGCACAATGCCCGGCTGTCCAAGCGATTTGCGGCGAAACACTGGCGAACGGACATTACCATTGGCATCCGCTGTGCGAGCGATCTCGAACCGGGAGGTCACGCTCCCGCCTCATAATGGGATGCCATGCTGGAAACCAAATTCAAGATCGCGTTTCTCTTCGTTGTTCTCGCCTTCGCTGCGCTTCCCATCATGGGCATTCTTCGCGGAACCGTGCTCACTCCTTATGAAGAGGGTCCTTCGGAGACGGAGGAGTCTGCGCCTTCCGAACCCGAACCCGAATCCGCAGCCAACGAAGAACCGGTCCCGGAGGAGATGGTCACCATTCCCGCAGGACCGTTTGTGCGCGGCACCATGAGCGGCGGGTTTGATGAACAGCCGCAGCGGACCATTTACCTGGATACCTTCTCGATCGACCGCTATGAGGTCACCAACCATCAGTACCAGCAATTCGTCGCGGCCACCGGCCACCGCAAGGCGGCACCTCCTTCGCGGTATGCCAAGAGCATGGGCAAGATGCGGGGCCCGAATCAGCCTGTGGTGTATGTGTCCTGGGATGATGCGGTCGCGTACTGCCGCTGGAAAGGCAAGCGGTTGCCCACGGAAGCCGAATGGGAGAAGGCCATGCGGGGGACCGATGGCCGGCTCTGGCCGTGGGGAAATCAGGAAAAGCCTAACGGAGCCAACTGGGCTCGCGTGCAAGACGGACACGATGTCAGCGCCCGCGTGGGAACGTTTCAAACGGATAAAAGCCCCTACGGGGTGATGGATGGTGCCGGAAACGTGATCGAATGGGTGGCCGATTGGTATCAGGAGGCGTATTACAAGGACTCTCCCGACAAGGATCCCCCTAGCCCGGAGTTCGGGATTTTCCGAGTCATGAGAGGAGGGGGGTACACGACCACCGGAGGTGACCTTCGGATCACCAGCCGGAGCAAAATGGTGCCGGATTTTCGCGATGAAACGATCGGGTTCCGGTGCGCAATCTCGGGAATTTTTGGGGAGTCTGGTGCTAGGGGAAAGCCGAGCTAACTCTATAGAAAATCGAAGTAATAGAGGATGAGAAACACGGCCAGAATGATATTGACAACCATACCAGCCAAAACTATAATGTCGAACACTTTTGAGTTTTTATTCATGGTTTTCCCTGCGTTTACGCGCCCCAGCGACGAAATTTGAATAACACACGTATCAGTGTGTGTCAAGAAACGGGTCGAGGTAAATCACACGTATTTTTATTTCCTACCAGCTAACTAAAAGGAGACAGTGATGGCAACCGCAACCGCTCCAGATAGTGAGATCAAAATCAAGATCGGGAAGATGATTTTTTACATCACCGCTGCGGTCGGCCTGTGGTTCTTCTATTGGTTCGCCGGCATTCAGTGCCCCTGCTGAGCACAGGGCCGCTGTCATGCGTAATTCACCTTCGTCTTTCATTGAGTTGAGGAGGAGCTGAAGATGGGCCAGACGATTCTCTACATCCTGATTTCCACCGTGATCTGTGTCGCGTATTTCACGTTGGTCGATCACTACCTGATGGATATGCAGGGGTTGGATTACTGGTATCTGTTCCGCAAGTAACAGCCGCGGAGGGTCACACTCCATACAGCGAGCGATTAGGAATGTTTTGGAATTTTACCGGAATGCATTAAGGAGGTATCCCATGGGCCTTATAACCCGCAAGAAGGTGTTTTCCATCATGGCGCTTTGCGCGATGATCACCCTTCTCCTGCTCCCCGTGGTCGTGTCGATTCCTTCGCCGGCAGCCGGTGAGGAAGCGGCCGCAGACGCAGCAAAGAAGGATGGAGACAAGGTCGAGAAGGGACGTGACGTCTACTACAAGACCGAGGGCATCGTGGTGGGTGCCCCGGCGCCGAAGACCACGGATGGCCCCAAAGACTATCCGCGGTACAACTTCGAGAGCCGTGTGTTGCTCTGGTTCGCCAATCAGCAGCACCTCTATTACGGCAGCTTCGTGCTGGCCGTCCCCATTTTCTGCATGATCATCGAATTCATGGGAGTCGTCAGCAAGGACAAGGCGCTTGCGAAACGGTATGACCAGTTGGCCTATGACTTCGTGAAGATCAGTCTGACGGCGTATTCACTGACGGCCATCCTGGGCGGTATTCTGATCTTTACTTTCCTGACTCTTTATCCTGCCTTCTTTGGTTATCTCTCCAGCATCTTCCGCCCCGTCATGCACATCTATGCGCTGATGTTCGTGGCCGAGAGCGGCACCCTCTACATCTACTACTACGGCTGGGACAAGATGAAAGAGGGCTTCTTGAAGTGGATTCACTTGAGCATGTCGGTCGTCCTCAATGTCATCGGGACCTTGCTCATGTTCCTGGCGAATTCATGGATTGGGTTCATGATGTCGCCCGCCGGGGTCGACGAGCAGGGCCGATTCCTCGGCAATATCTGGCACGTCATTCACACGGCCTTGTGGAACCCACTCAATGTGCACCGCATCCTCGGTAACATGGCGTTCGGCGGCGGCGTCGTCGCGGCCTATGCGGCGTATCGCTTCCTCGCATCGAAAACGGATGAAGATCGCGCGCACTACGACTGGATGGGATACATCGCGATGGCGATCGGCGTCGCCTTCCTCATCCCATTGCCCTTTGCCGGCTACTGGCTGATGCGCGAAGTGTATGCCTATCGCCAGCAGATGGGCATCACGCTCATGGGCGGTCTGCTCGCCTGGCTGTTCATCATCCAAGCCACCATGATCGGCATCCTCTTCCTCAGTTCCAATTATTATCTCTGGCAGGCCCTGGGCCGCATGCGCGGCGCCGAAAAGTATCAACGCTACATCAAGTATCTCGTGTTCCTGCTCGTCTGCGGGTTCCTTGTGTTCATCACCCCCCATACGATGGTCATGTCACCCGCGGAGTTGAAGGCGATGGGCGGCCAGCAGCATCCGGTGCTGGGCAACTACGGTGTCATGTCGGCCAAGAACGGCGGCATCAACGTCATCATCACGACGACGGTGCTCAGCTTTATCTGGTAT
>DASTQE010000005.1:0-12503 GCA_035761895.1 Nitrospira sp.
TCTCCTCGAGAAAGCGGGGATCGTCACGACGCCTGGCAACGGATTCGGCGCGCCGGGTGAGGGGTATATCAGGATGACGGTCTGCACGCCGAAGGAGCGCTTGGCAGAGGCGGTCGAGCGGATCAAAAAGGCAGGGTATTAAGCTCGTGATTCGTTTAACGTGAACCGTTAATCGCACGATGCTTTTGTGCACTCACGTTTAACGAGTCACGAATAACGTTTAACGAGTCTAAATGAGCGAGACAGTCTATATCGGGTTTGGTTCGAACGTTGGAAACCGCGTCGATTTCTGTGACCGCGCGGTGACGCTCCTGAGTCTTCTGCCGCATTCTCAAGTGACAGGTGTCTCACTGCTGTACGAAACCGAACCCGTGAAGGACAAGGTCGATCCCGGTGAAGGCTGGTTTCTCAATGGGGTGCTTCAGTTGGAAACCGACATCACACCACAGAGTCTCCTGAAGATGTTGCGAGAGATCGAACGCTCGTTGGGTCGCGATGAAGATCACCGTTCGGGACCCAGGACCATCGATCTCGACCTGCTCTTTTACGGAGAGCGGGTGATTGATGAACCCGGACTCAGGGTGCCGCATCCGCGGTTGCATCAACGCCGCTTCGTGCTGATGCCCTTGAGCGAACTGGCCCCCCTTTTGGTCCATCCCACGCGTCAGCGTTCCGTGAACCAGATGCTCGCTGAAACCTCGGATCCATCCGAAGTCCGGCTGTTGTTTCCTCAACCTTCGACGAAATACGGCTCACGGCCGGCCTGCAGTCCACGCCTCGACGCATGAAGACCATCCGCTCCCCGTCAGCCATGACCGCATGGAGTCAACGCATGCGGCGAGAGGGGGTCATCATCGGCTTCGTTCCGACGATGGGCGCGCTGCACGATGGACATCGGGCGCTTATCCGTGCGGCGCGTCTGCAGTGCGACGCGCTGGTGGTCAGTATTTTTGTGAATCCCACGCAGTTCGCTCCCGCCGAGGATTTAGCCACCTACCCGCGTCGCATCGCACAAGACCGGCAGCTGTGTCGTGATGAAGGTGTGGATGTCTGTTTCGAGCCGACCGCGACGGGGATGTATCCGAAAGGCTTTCAAACGGTCGTGACGGTGCCGTCTATCGCCCGCCGCTGGGAAGGCGAATCGCGACCCCATCATTTTGCCGGCGTGGCCACCGTCGTGACCAAACTGTTCGGTATCGTTCGGCCGGATCTTGCGCTGTTCGGCCAGAAAGACTATCAGCAGTGTGCGGTCGTGCGGCGACTCGTCAAGGACTTGAATCTCGACATACGTCTTGTGATTCGACAGACGGTCAGAGAGCGGGACGGTCTGGCGTTGAGTTCCCGCAATGTCTTCCTTTCAACGGAGGAGCGCCGGATCGCGCCTATGTTCTACCATGCCTTGCTCGCGGGTCGCCGGGCGATCGAAGCCGGCATGACGGACCCGGATTCGGTCGCCGCCATCATGCGAAAGGTTCTCGGAGGGGAGCCGGCGATTCGAATCGACTACCTCGCCCTCTGTGACCCGGACACGCTGGAGCCGCTTCATCGGGTTGACCGGCAGGCGGTCATCCTCGGGGCGATTCGCCTGGGATCTGTACGCCTCATCGACAATGTGCTCGTCAGGGGGAGAAACACACATTAGGGGCTCATCCGCGCAACCAGGCTGTTCAAAAAGGTCGCTCAGCAAGGCCGCAGCGAGCGCATACCGAGGCGTACGTTCGTTGGTACGTTGAGGTGTGAGCGAAGCGAGAACGATGTCCGGTACAGGCGCGTCTCGGCGCGCCGGGGCGGGCGGGTGAGAAGACGGCCTTTTTCAACAGCCTGTCAGCTAGGCGTTGCTGACCGGATGATTTCCCTGGCTCACCAGTAAGCCCAGAACGACCTGGCTCAAACGGCGTTGGTCGGGCAATGGTATCTCAAGAAATCGAAGCCCTACCGATGTCGGACGGACCGAGCACACCATCGCCGTTTCTATCCGAATCGACTCGTCCTCCTGATCGGGCTTGAGCACAAGGCCCAGAAACGTACCGCGCGGCAAACCGGTGGCCTGTAACGTGCACCCGTCCATCGAAATGTCCGTGATGCGATTCGTCGAACGGAGGCGGTTATCGGCCAGGAACTGCGCTTGAATCGAGGTGGGAAGGCGCTTGTATTGCCGGCGGTCGAAGGCTTGGAGACTGCCGCCTGTCTCGCGATGGAAGGCACGGAACTTATTCATGCAGAGCTGGCAGCGAAACGGAAACACGTTCAACTGCTGAAGCACGCGCTCCACCATGCCGGCTTGAGGCGCCACACGAACGAATGGTGTACCACAATTAGGGCAGTGGAGTGTCTTCATGCCCGCGGCTCACACCTCTTCACAGGTTTGCAGTGATTCCAGTTCCCGCTTGCGGGCCCCCTGCTGCTCGGCAAGGAGCGGTTGAATCGCCGCGGCAGAATAGGTCGGCGGCTTCACCCATTTGCCGTCTTCGCGTTTATAGCCACCGACCTTGCTCATATTAGACCGGTGCACTTCGCGGAACACTGGCTCCATGTCGATCCCATACGAGACCGCCGTTCCGTAGACCACGTAGAGGAGGTCGGCCAGTTCCTTGGCAATGGCTACCAGATCCTCTTTGCCCATTGCCTCTTTCAATTCTTCGAATTCTTCCTGAATCAAGCGTTCGCGCAGCATGCGAGTCCGCTCGTCGATGGGGCCCGGCGTCTGCTGCACGACGATGTCGAAGAGTCGATGAAACCCCTCGACCATCGATTGCGGATCCTTGTCCGGCTGCTCATTCTTCATCATAGGGCAACGCCTTTCGGGCAACGACTTCGATAGGCTCGAGGGACGCGATCTCCTTTTCTGACGCCACCCCCAGTTCCTTGAACCGGCGCGCCGCCGGCAGAATACGGGTCTCCAACGATCCGACTGCTTTGTTGTAGGCCAGCACGCTTTTCCCCAGCGATTGCCCCACATCGTTGACGTGCTCCGCCAAAATGGCCATGCGCTCGTAGAGGTCTTTGCCGAGTCGACCGGCTTCTTCCGCGTGCGCGGCCAATCGCTCCTGCCGCCAGCCATAGGCCACGGACCTCAAGAGCGCCATCAGGGTTGTCGGCGTGGCCAAGACGACTCCCTGAGCGAATCCCTCTTCGATCAAACGAGGGTCCTGCTCCAATGCCGCGCCGAGAAACTGCTCTCCGGGCAAGAAGAGCACGACGAATTCCGGGGCCTGCTCGAACTGCGTCCAGTACGCCTTGAGGCTCAATTCATTGATGCGAATCCGCACCTGCGCAGCATGGCGTCGCAGTCCCTCCAGTCGACGCTCTTCGTCGGGAGCTTCATGCGCGTCCAGATATCCGGACAGGACAGTCTTGGCATCCACAATGATCTGACGGCCGCCCGGGAGCCGGACAACCATATCGGGCCGCAGACGGCCGTCGTCAGACATGACGGATTCCTGCTCGAGAAAGTCGCAGTGGGCCACCATGCCCGCCAATTCGGCCACGCGCTTGAGCGTAATTTCGCCCCAGCGGCCGCGCACGGCCGGCGCTCGCAGAGCATTCACGAGATTGCCGGTTTCCTGCTGCAGCCGCTGCTGAGTTTCCGCCAGCAATTTTAGATGTTGATCGAGTCCTCCATAAGCGGCCTGACGCGACTGCTCCAACTGACGGAGCTGCTCGTCATAGCGGTGCAACGACTCAGAGAGGGGTTTGACCAAGTTGTCGATGGCCTGTTGACGCTGAGCAAGGTCACCCTTGGCCTCGGCGTGCAAAGCTTGAAACGTCGTCCTGGCGAGACTGAGGAACGCTTCGTTGTTCTGCTTCAGTGCCTCTCCCGAGAGGGCTTGAAACGACTCGGCCAGTTCGCGACGCGCCTGGGCGAGCAGCAGCTTCTGTTCTTCCACATGTTTGACGGTTTCGGCGACTTGCGTCTCAGCGACGGCACGGGCCCGCGCCGTTTCGGCGAGATCGCTGCGAAGCCGCTCAAGCTCCGCACGGTCCACAACCCCGGATCGGCGCAACTCATCGGCGAGTGTTTCAGCGCGATTCGCGCGCTCGACGGCGGCGGCCACCTGCGCCCCGAATTGCCTCCCCAGACGAGCCGACCACCAGAGACCCATCAACACTGCGCCGACGACGAGGCCGCCTAACAACCCCACGACGAAGGCAGTGCTCTCAACCATAGCTCGCGCTCCGCGTCATGATAGGTCAGGAGACCCTTTTTACCGGTGTTGAATGCTCGACAGGTCAGTGTTGTTCGTTTGGTTTCGGGAGGTTACGTAATCTCAGAAGAAACGTCAAGGGACGAGAAATAGCCAGAGCCGTTCGGCCCTACCGCTTCAGCACAGTCCACAAGGAAGATTTGCTTAGGGTTCCTCCGGCGGCGGGCGAAGGACGAGGCCTCAAGCAGCAGCGGTGATGCGGGGTGTTAAGTTTCCGAGGCGGCTTTGTGACGTTTCACCACGCCCTGGACAGCATCGACAGTCACGTGCTCACCTTCGGACAAGAGCGACATCGCGCGGATCACGTTCGTAATCGCAGGCAAACCATACTCGCGCGCAATGATCGCGCCGTGCGAAAGGGTGCCGCCCATTTCAACAATCACTCCGGCGGCGATCGCGAATAACGGAGCCATACCGGGATCGATCACCTCGGCGACGACGATGTCGCCGCTTCGTACACGTCTCCAATCCGTCGTGGCTCGCACGAACCGCACAGGACCACTCGCTACCCCCGAACTGACGGGAACACCCTTGAGGGATCCGTCGGCATCCGGCAACGACTTGAGCGACGCCGTTTCCCGATCTTCCCCATTTCGGAGGATGTCAGGAACCTCCAGGCACCTCCAGTGCTCCCGTTCTGCGCGGCGGGCTTGAATGATCGTAGCCCACGTGCCGGTGGGCGCCTTCTCCAAGGCCTCGCGCTCGCCCAGTGTCAGAAAAAAGATATCCTCTTTGCAGCTGAACACACCTTGCTCGACCAGCAGTTCACCGATGCGCAGCAGGAGATGTCTGATCGCGAGCGAATACCACATCAAATGATGACGATTCGCTTCACGCAACGCAGAAAACCGGCACAGTCGCCGATACCACCATCGATAGATGAGCCAGCGATCGAGACGCCAGCCGCATCGCGCCCTGATCGTCGACAATGCCCGCTCTCTTCCCGTCCGCTGACGCCTGGCGAGTTCGTCCGGCGTTATGAAGATACCTTCGAGCTGAGTATTGATCACGCCAAGCAGGACCTCGGGCTGATCAGCCAAACGGGGAGTCATGATGTCCGACTCGCCAACGGCCCGATGACCGTAGTCTTCGAGGTACCGGTCGAAGGCTGAGAGAAAGCGGCTTCCTTCGAAACTCAGGCGATAGCGACCAGGCTCCCACCCGCGGCGAAGCGCATTCGACACGGCAACGTCCTCCCGAGCCAGCTCAGCGAGGTGGGCCAGGCGCAGGATTTGTTGGGCGCTGATCACCGTGCCCTGACCCTGTAGTGATTCGTTCAGCAAGCTCCGCCAGTCCTCGCCGAGCCAGGAAGGCAGAAGTCGGCTGAAGGCTTGCAGACACTGCCCTGCTCCGGCGGCGATCCCGAAGGTCATCTCGCGGCTCTCCAGCCAATGGCCCAACTCGTCGAGTCGGGCTCCGGCTTCTGTCAGCGACAACTGCCGCACACGATCACGACTGTAGCGGCATGCCAGTTCCTTCATCTCCAAGAAACACGTCGGGCCGTCTCGTAAGACCCGCCGCATCTCCCGCCACATCAACCAACCCGCACGCACCAATGCAGGCCAAGGAAGTGGCTGCACAGGAGGAGGCGATTGGATGGGAGCGCCCCCCATCTGCTCCGCATTCAAGCTGGGATCGCCCCCTAGCTGACCAACGAGGAGATGAAAGAGGGTCACATTCAAGTACGGCCGACCAGAACTGATACGGACCGAGGCAAGTCCTGTAGGTATCCGGCACCCCAACCGCCGATAGTGCGAGAGGAAATAGGCATCCATGAAATGTTCGAGGAATGACAGCCCCATGGGACTCGGCAGTTCCGGCATGGTCTCCTTGAAATTCGCGCGGGACCACTCACTGTCTTCATTCGTCGGAACCGAGGCCGGTTGGACGGCCGTAACCGGCCGGGCCTGCAATGCCCAGAGACGCTCTCCCTCAATCGCCCATTCCACATCCACCGGGCTCTGAAAGGCCTGTTCGATACGTTTCGTCAACGCCGCGATTTCAAATAATTGCTGGTCTGACAGGAGCAGCAAATCTTGCTCAGCGGACGGAATAAGCCGCATCTCAAGGCCGTGGGAGCCGGCAATAAGCCGCTCGTGCTGCTGCCCGGAAATGTGTCGGAGGACCCGCATGGGCCGACCGACTGTCGTCTCGATGACATATTGATCAGGTGTGACGGTTCCATCGACCAGGGGCTGGCCCAACCCACGGACGGCGTTGACGGTCACGTGAACGTCGCGACCCGTGACAGGATGAATCGAATAGGCGACTCCGGCGATCCTCGCATTGAGCAGCGGTTGGAGGACAACCGCCATGGAGGACGGCACATCGGCGGTGCCCGATTTCAGCAGGTAGTTGATCACCCGCTCGTGCCACAGCGAGGCCCAGATATCGAGGATGCCACGAGTGATCTCTGTCCACTGCGCACCTAATATCGTTCGGTACAGGCCTGCACTGCTTGCCCGCGCCATGTCCTCGTTGCTGGCCGACGACCGTATCGCCCATCGCTGGTCACCCGGCCGCCCCAGACGCTGCAATTCCTTCCGCACCGCCCCCAGAAGGCCCGTCAGGTCTGCCCGCCGGATCGTTTCCCGACAGTCTAGTAGCTCGCGGCTCCGGTCATTACCCCTTTGCGCGAGTGCACGGCGCCAGCGCTCGCTCGGAGCAAAACCGATGGCCTCCAAGGATTGCTCATACGCCTGTGTCGTCACGCAGCAGCCGTCAGGCACCGGGAGACCGGCTGCCAGAAGACGTGAAAGTCCCAGAGCTTTGCCGCCCACCAACAGACGATCGTTGCACCGGGAGAGGGGAAGCACCAATGGCTGGGCCATCGCACGCGATAGTAACTAGAAGACGAACAGGAGGTAAAGATCGTTGACGTTCGTGCCGGTCGGACCGGTGATAATGTGGCATTTCAGGCGCTTCAGCGCGCGGTAGGTGTCATTGCTGATCAATGTCGCATCGAGATTCATCCCCATCCGGCCGGCACGGCGCCATGTGTCGCCACTGACGAGACCTCCGGCAGCATCTGTCGGACCATCGCTACCATCGGTGGCGACTGCAGCCACATACACACCCGTGAGGCCGGCCACCGCTTTTGCGGCAGCCACCGCAAACTCCTGTGCGCGTCCGCCTTTGCCGCTTCCCTTTACGGTGACGGTGGTCTCTCCGCCGGCCACCACGCAACAAGGGTTCGAGACAGGGCTTTGCCGTGTGATGATGCGGCGCGCCAGGGCACCCATGTCGGCCCCGGCCTCGCGAGCTTCCTTGGTGAAGGGAGGCAGCATGAGCGTTCGCCATCCCGCCGATCTGGCCGTCGCGGTGACGGCGGCAAGGGCGATGGCATTGTTCCCTATGATCTCGTGGTGAATTCGCCGAAACAGACGGGCACCGGGTTTGGGTGTCTCGGTCAGCCGTCCTTTGGCTCCGTTCTCGAGATGCTGGCGCACCGCACGCGGAGCCGAGGACCAGAGGCCATATCGCCGCAAACAGGCAACGGCGTCGCCGTAGGTCGTCCGGTCAGGAGCGGTCGGTCCCGAGCCGATGGCGCTCACATCATCGCCGATCACATCTGACAGAATGAGCGTCACGATCGTGGCGCCGCTCAAAGCCGCGAGCCGCCCGCCTTTGAGAGTCGATAAATGTTTCCGCACGCAGTTGATCTCGGCAATGCGCGCTCCGCAGCGCAGTAATTGATTGGTCACGCGCTGCTTGTCACTGAGCGTCAGGCCGGGGACGGGGGCCGGCATCAGGCTCGACGCGCCTCCGGAGAGCAGCACGAAGAGTAGATCGCGGGCCGTAAGTCCCGCGGCGATCTCCCTCACGCGTCTGCCTGCTGCTAGGCCAGCACGATCGGGAAGCGGATGCCCGGCCTCCGCCACGGCGATGCGTTTGGTCGCCAGCCCATGGCCGTACTTGACGATGACCACTCCGCCGTCCAAATGGCGTCCTAGAATCGGCTCAATCGCGCGGGCCATGGGGGCGGCCGCCTTGCCCGCCCCGACAACGACAATCCGCTCGTAGTCGCCCAGATTGTAGCGTTGCATGCCGATCGTCAGTTCATCGCCGTCTCTGTGAAGCATGCGTCGCAGAGCGTCACCGGCATGAACGGAAGTCAGCGCATGTCTCAGCATCTTGGTCAGCAGTGGGCGGAGGGGAGAAGCAGGAAGCTGCATCAGAATGTGGTGTGAAAGAACCGTGGGAACAACCAGAGAACGCGGCCAGCGATGCCGGCGAGCGTTGTCACCCTCGCGTCAGGGAGATTTTTCTTGCTTGAAACAGCGACTTGGACAGGTTTGACGAGGCACCTTGATCTGGTAGGTGCCGTGCGGCAAGAAATCTTTCTTGAATTCTGGGTTCAATAATTTGAGCTCCAGGAAGTAAGTGCCAAACTCCTCGGCGATCGAGGTGAGGGCGCGCTGCGGCTCCTTGACGTTGACCGTGATCGTTTCGGTCTCGAGGGGAATGTAGAGATCCTTCTTGCTTAACCCGAGATATTTTTCCGGCTGCGAATAAATTTCCTTGGCGGCAATGATTCGCGGCACGTAGCGCATGGTTTCCCGCGGCCCGTGCATTTTCCAATAGTCGGTGACCTTCTGATCCTTCAGCAGCTTGCGAACACGCTCCTCGCCGGCATTGTAAGACGCCATGGCCATGAACCAGTCGTTCTGCTGAAAATCCTTGAGGTACTTCAGGTACTTGACCGCCGCTTCAGTGGACATCTCCAGGTTCCGGCGCTCATCGCGCACGGCATCGCTTTTCAGCCGATACCGCCGCCCCGTGGAGGGCATGAACTGCCAAGGGCCCGACGCCTTGGCTCTTGAATAGGCGGCTGAAATACATTTGCTTTCCACCAGCAGCATGTACTTGAGATCGTCGGGCAAGCCGGCCTCCGCCAGTTGCCGCTCCGCCGGCGGAAAACAGCGGCCTGTGCGTTTCGCCAGAATGATGCTTTCGCCCTGATCTTCGAGAAATTGATAGAATTCGTACTCAATCCGTTCGCGGACCTGCCAGTTGTCGAGGGGCACGGGCTGCCCCGCGAACGTCAGTTTATCCGGAAGCTTGAAGGCACTGAGATAGAACCGCTCACCTTCACGTTTAATCTCCGGAAGAATGACGAGACGATCCTCCGGTTCATTGGAGTTGTCGAGCGGCTCGGGAGGCATGAGGTCGCGATCCGATTCGCCGTTGGTGCCTGCCGCGGCGGGCGCCTCTTTCGAAGCGGAGTCGGCCTGAGGTTGAGCCTTTGCGGATCCCGGAAGCACCACGACCAATACTGCCGAGAGCATCACGCGCAGCCACCGCTTCCCCATAGGCCCCGTTCCTCCCTTGTAAACGGACGGTCTCGATTCGCACCGAGGTCATGCTAGCAGCAAGCACCGCCTCCGGCAAGCAGGATCGCCCTTTCGGAAACGTGTTAGACTCCTCCGCGATGCCATCGCTCACGGTCCTGAATCAGCGAATCACTTCGTGCGCGGCCTGTCCACGCCTTGTCACCTACCGACAGGCCATCGCCAAGGAGAAACGACGGCAGTATCGCGACTGGGTCTACTGGGGACGCCCGGTGCCGGGCTTCGGGGATCCCACCGCGCGCCTCTACATCCTCGGTTTGGCCCCCGCAGCCCACGGCGGCAACCGAACGGGCCGCATCTTTACCGGTGACCGAAGCGGTGACTGGCTCTATGAAGCCCTTTATGAATTTGGATTCGCCAATCAGGCGACGTCTCGGCACAAGGAAGACGGCCTTGTCTTGTCGGACTGCTACATCGGGGCAACGGTGCGCTGCGCTCCGCCAGGCAATAAGCCGGCCCCTGACGAGTTCGAACGATGTCGCCCGTATGTCAGGGAAGAACTGCGGCTCTTGAATAATGTGCGGGTCGTCGTGGCGTTGGGAAAGATTGCGTTCGATCACTATCTGAAGGCCTGCCGCGAAGAGGCACGCCCGCTTCCTTCACCCCTTCCAATGTTCGGTCACGGGCAAAGATGCCGGCTGCCCTGGGGAGTGACACTCATCGGCTCCTATCATCCCAGCCAGCAAAATACGTTTACCGGCAAACTGACGAGACCGATGTTTCACGCCGTGTTCGCACAAGCCCGAAAGGCCGTGGGCAAGGGCTAGGCCATCCTGTCAAATCAAAGAGCAGGCCCGGAACCTCCGGACCTGCTCGCAAGCGCAATGGCTACTTCTTATTCTGAGCGTCCCAATCTGCGAGGAACTTTTTGAGGCCGAGGTCCGTCAGAGGATGCTTGACCATCTGCTGGAAGATGCCAAATGGCATCGTACAAATGTGTCCGCCCGCCAGGGCCGCTTCAACCACATGTTGCGGATGCCGCACGCTCGCCACGAGCACGTAGGTCTTGAAATCGTAATTCTTGTAAATCGTGAGAATCTGCCGGATCAGTTCCATTCCATTCGAGCTGATGTCATCCAACCGACCGATGAAGGGAGAGACGCACCAGGCCCCGGCCTTCGCCGCCAACAGAGCTTGGGTGGGCGAGAAGCAGAGCGTAACGTTGACCTTGATGCCTTCGGCAGCCAGGCGCTTGGTAGCCTTGAGCCCTTCCGCGATCAACGGCACCTTCACCACGATGTTCTTATGGATTTTGGCCAGCTCCCGCCCCTCCTTCACCATGGCGTCTGCCTCAATGCTCACGACCTCTGCGCTGATGGGTCCATCGACGATGTTACAAATCTCGACGAGCACTTCCCGGAACACCCGGCCTTCCTTCGCGACAAGAGATGGGTTGGTCGTGACGCCGTCCAGCAACCCAAGGCTGGCCGCTTCCTGAATCTCTTTCACGCTGGCTGTATCAAGATAGAATTTCATGATGAAGTCCTTTCATGGCTTCACATTCGTGGGGCAGATCCGATCACTCATTTCACTCATTGTAAGAAGAACCAGCCGATCATGCAAACTGCTCTTTGTTTGACACATATCCGAACCGCGGTTAGAATCCCCCCGCGAATGGTTCCCGTCTCATGAGCGCAATCCCCTCGAATCCAGGAGAAATTCTCATGATGCGACGATGGCGGTGGGTGCTGGCCGGATGCCTGTTCCTCTCTAGCTGCGGAGGCGAGAATCCTTACCTCGAACAGTCCTTGAAGCCGGCCGAACTGCAGGGGAAGGACAAAGCCTGGTTCGCCAAGAATTGGGGGGAACCGAGTGGCAAGGCGCCTCGCTTTTTTGGCGGCGAAACGTGGACCTATTACCGTATCGCCGGCGGGAAGTCGGGACCGCCCCTCTTCAACTTCAAGCCCAATCAGTGCGAGATCACGCTGAAATTCGACAAGGAAGAGAAACTCTCCGACTACAACTATTCCGGCTGCTGACCATCTCGCCGGATTGCTTCCCAATCAAATCCCGGGACGGGTTCTTCAACGACCCCCCGCAGCGCGAAGTACCCTACATTCTCTCGCACTTGCCTCTCTCTTCAGGGGCGGCCCGTTATGCCTCAAACGTGCGCGAACTTCTCACCCGCCCGCGATCTGGCGCGCCGAGACGCGCCGTGTCCCAGGCGAGCACCTCCCTATACATGATCCTTATACATGATTCTTCCGACCTTGCTTGTTCTCTTTTGGGCAAGAGCTGGTTGATCTCCCACTGCGCGCTTGGACGAGCACCCCCCCCTGGGAAATACGATTGATCCGGCGTGCGCGTTCGGCGAGCAAGGGAGATCAACAGCCCTTGCCCTCTTCTCGTGTGCCGCGTTCCGCCAGCACAAGAGGCTAGCGGGCCGCCCTGCCCCTCCCCTTCCCCTACCCCGTCATCTGCTTTTGAAACGTCGCCGCACAGCCTTGGCTGCAGAAACAGTAGGTTTGTCCGCCGATGACCTCGGTCACTGCTGACCCTCGCGGTACGAAGACTCGACAGACGGGATCCTGCACCATCTGATCTTTACTCTTCGGGAGGCGCTCAGGCTGCTGCCGGCTGCCGAACTCCCGAAAGGCGCTGCGCAACAGAAAATAGAGGACGATGAGCAGGATAAGAATGAAGATAATTCTATACATAGTGGGACCCTGACCGTACGGCCACAATCCTATGGGACGGTTGCCGCTGTGTCAACATTCGCTAAAGACAGATTGTGCTGGGAAAACCAACTGGCTGATAGATTCGCAGTAGCTCGAACGGCCTAGTTTCCCGGGCTTTTCAGGGGCTAAATCCCGTCTTTCCCCCGTACTTCCGATGGATAGGCACTCTACGGCGTGAATGCTAAAGTGACGGCCATGAAGACCTGTGATAAATGTCGCGGAACAATGTTACCGGAACGGGCAGTGGATTTGGATGCCGGACTGGCGAT
>DASTQE010000006.1:0-3086 GCA_035761895.1 Nitrospira sp.
ACGCTTCAATCTCCGAGCCCCTGATCTGATTTGGGCCGGGAGCAAATACCAGCGCCCATGGCTCATCCGCTGGCTGACCGGCAAGGAAGCGCCACTGTACGCGAAAGGCTATCGTTGGGATCTCAGCGAAGGACCGGTGAAGCACCCAGTGGTCAGCGAAGCCGACGCGAACGCCATCACCGACTATTTCGAGAGGCACAACAAGGATCCCCGGGTGAAGGTTGGTGCCTTCGACCCGGCGAAGCTGAGTAAGTTCGAGGTGACCTTCGGCGGGATGGCCTACAAGGCGCACGCCTGCCTTGGTTGTCATACGATCGAGGAGAACGGCAAGATCATCGGCGGTCCGCAAAGTACGGCACTTCAACATGCCGGCCAGCGGTACAACATGGACTGGTTGTATCGTTTCGGGCAGAACCCGCAGGACTTCATCATCCATACGGGCGAGTTTCTCGCGGACGCGACCGACCCGCAATTGCGAGCGGTGATCGGCTTCCTTGCCGTGCAGGGCGTTAAAGACTTCAAATATTATGAGCCCTGGACGAGTCAGGAGTTCACGAATGCCAGCGTCGATCGCGGCAAGGGGTTGTACAAGGAATATTGTGCGCAGTGCCATGGCTTTACGGGGAAGGGCGACGGGCCGGCCGCGAGCGGTCTTGAACCGAAGCCTGCAATTCACGCCAACATTCCATTCGAGAAATTGCCGATGGATTATCTCTACAACGTCGTGAACCACGGCGGCGCGGCGATGGGCAAGTCGCCGAACATGCCCTATTGGAACCTGACGATCGGCCAGCAGGGCGTGGCCGATGTGATTGCGTACTTGAAAGCGACGTTCAAGGGCGCGCCGGATATGGCGGCTGCGCCGACGGAAGGGCAGGACGATGCCTGTATCCAGCCGCGCAAGACTGGCAAGGCGCCCGACGACTTCCTTTCAAAAACGAATCCGCTTCCTGCCTCAGCCGACACGATCAACGCCGGCAAGACGCTGTTCCTCAAGACGGCGCAACCGGTGGCCTGCGCCATGTGTCATGGAGAGCAGGGGAACGGGAAGGGCTTCATGGGAGCTGCGCTAGTGCCGCCGCCGCGCAACTTTACGTGTGGATCGATGATGAAAGACATCCCCGATGGCCAACTGTTCTGGATCATCAAGAACGGTTCGCCCGGAACCGGCATGATGTCGTTTGCGGCGATGCCAGACGAGCAGGTGTGGCAACTCATTCACTTCATTCGCACATTGGCGCGATAGGGAGGTCAGGATGAAGACAAGAGCATGCCTCCTTCTTCTTCTCGGCATCACGGCATTGATGGCCGGCTGTTCACGCCCCTATACGGGCAAGCTGGAGCACAAGGTTCATGCGATGACGGTCATCGCCGGCCCGGGCATTACCGGCGAGGCGAAGCTCTATCAGGAGTACGAGGGGCGCGTCAGGATCGTGCTTAAGATCGAAGGCACGGCCGACAGCAAATTGACGCCGGGGCTCCATGCGGTGCATATACACGAAACCGGCGCGTGCGATCCGTTCACGGCCGCCAAAGGACACTTCGACGGCAATGTGGATCCGCAGGTCAATCCCGAGGCCAATGTGTCGACGGGGCTCGCCAATCATCCCTATCATCTCGGAGATCTGCCGAACCTCCAGGTTGACGAGAACCGGAGAGGAACGCTTTATACTCTCACGAGCCGGGTCACGCTCACTCCCGGCCTGATCAGCCTGTTCGACAAGGACGGGAGCGCGTTCATCATCCATGGCCTTGAAGACAAGTATCTACCGGATCCTCCGACAAAGGACGCACCTGGAGGACCGCGGATTGCATGCGGCGTGATCGTGCTGCAGCCATCATGACGGTTCAGGCGATTCGCCTGTGCAACCCGATCAGGTAAACGACAGCATCAGCAGAGGAGGCGAGAGTGGCGAGATTCATTATTTCCGGCAGCCGCGGAACGGACGATCCCACGATGGCGACGCTGCCGTTCATGGCTGCGAAAACCGCCAAGGACCAAGGGCATGATGTCATTTTGTGGTTATGGAACGAAGCGGTGACGCTGGGACGCAAGGGTACTGCAGATCATGTTCACGGTGTGAATTTGACGCCCCTGAGAGATCTGCTCGGGGCCTTACAAGCCGCGCGCGTGCCGATTTGGGTCTGTGGAGCCTGCGCCGTCGCAAGACAGATTGAAGGTTCAGATCTGGTGGCCGGTGCGTCGATCAAGGGCATGCCGGATTACATCAAAGCCGTGGTCGAGCATGAGAAACATATTGCGTTCTAGGATTATCGTCGTCCTGTGCGGCTTCATCAGTGCAGGAGTGGTGTCCCTCTCGGGAGCCACGGAGCAACACCTCATGCAGCCGCGGGTCCCCGCCGACAAGCTGGCCGAAGCGCGCGCGCTCACAAGTCCACTACCGAATTCTGAGGAGATCATCGAAAAAGGGAAGGCGCTCTATCACGGCAAAGGCACCTGCTTCAACTGCCACGGCCAGAATGGAGCAGGAGACGGTCCTGTTGCCGCGTCCCTCAATCCCTCTCCAAGAAATTTCCAGCATCATGGATTTTGGCGCCATCGAACCGAAGGGGAGATTTTCTGGGTGATCAAACACGGCTCCACTGGGACGTCGATGATTGGATTTGGCGATCTGCTCTCAGATGAAGAGATCTGGTCGATTATCACTTACGAACGCAGCTTCGCAGGCGAGCATGGACAGGGGAGAGGCAGGGGATCCATGATGGGGCCGGGTGGTCCTATGGGCGGTATGGAACATCGGGGACCGCGAGGCGGCATGGGCGGTTGCGAAGGTGAAGCTGAAGGTTGCGGCCGATGACGAAGATCATTCACTGAGGCCTATAGGAACAGCGAGAAAGTCTGTATGATCACGAAAACGACCGCCGCAGTTGATTCAGATCGAGCCGGCGCAAGACAATTGAGAAGCAACGGCGCGGGTGATCGACGGCGAGGAGGAATCGAGTGGAGAACTGCCCATGGGAGTCATGGCTGCGCAGTCGTCTGGGGGTCGTCTGTGCCGTGTCGTGCATCCTCTGGCTGTCTTTTTCAGCGGCTGAGGCGGAATCTGCCGAGGATGTGCTGCAAC
>DASTQE010000007.1:0-4770 GCA_035761895.1 Nitrospira sp.
TGGTGGTATCATGAGCCACGCTGCCGTTCTGACTGACAGACAGATCACGGGAATTCATCTGTCGATGGCCGACGACTCGTTACCCCTTGGCAGGTCTTCTCGCGAGGAGAGCGAACTTATCCGTCGGATCAGAGAGGGCGACACCGAGCGGTTCGCCGAGCTGATCGACCGCTATCAGCGCCACGTCGGCCGTATTGTGGGTCGGCGCGTGCCACGAGACCGAGTCCGGGAGCTCGTCCACGAAGTCTTCGTGAGAGCGTATGTCAATCTGGCGCAGTTTTCGGCCTCTGTTCCGTTCGGTCACTGGCTGGCCGGCATCTCAGTGCGGACGTGCTATGACTTTTGGCGGAACCGCACCCGGGATGAAGTGCCGGTCAGCGCGCTGACCGAGGAGCATCAGCGCTGGATCGAGCAGACGCTGGCCGAACGGTCGGACCGCCAATTCCGCGATCAGACCGCCAACCGTGAGGCCGCAGAGGTGCTGGAATGGGCGCTGCGGCAATTGTCCCCCGAAAATCGCGCCGTCCTGACGCTGGTGCACCTCGAGGGTCATTCGGTTCGCGAGGCGGCGCAATTGCTGGGTTGGAGTCTGGTCAATGTGAAGGTTCGCGCGCACAGAGCGCGACAGGCGCTGCGCGCGTTGTTACGCGGGACACTTGCAGGGAGTTCCCATGACACACCATGATGACGAACGCTTGACCATCCTTGAGCACGCTTTGCGTGAAGCTTACCGTTCGCGGTCGGAGGTTTCTCATGACGTGGACGTGACCCAGGACGTCATGCGCGCGATCCGTCAGTCCGCCGATGAAGGAAGTCGCTGGGCGCCGGCGGCCGTTCTCGATCAGCTCGTCTGGCGAACCGCGACCATCACGGCAGCTGTTGTGCTGATGGCCACCGTGCTGACCGTCGGGTTCCTGCGATCGTCAGGCGGGGACAGTCCGACGTTGGTCGTTGAAGAGTTCGAGTCCGTTCCCCTCTTCGGGGATTAGCGGAGTGGAGGAGCCCATGACATCTCGACTGAAATTATGGGGGGGGCTCATTGTCCTCTTCTGCGCTGGAGCGCTCAGCGGCGCTGTTGTAGACTCTTTATTCCTGCACGGCGAACGGACGTCCCGGGGCGACCTAGGCCCGGCCGCGCATCACGAACGGATGATGAAACGCCTCACGCAGGATTTGTCGTTGTCGGCCCAACAACAAGCTGAAATCGAACCGATCGTCACACGCGCGCATGTGGCTCTGCTTGAACTGAGGTTCGCGCATCAAGCCGAGGTCGAGCAGATTCTGGCCCGAGGAATGACCGAAATCAGCGCCAAGCTTTCGCCGGATCAACAGCCGGAACTGGAGCGGATGTACAAGGGATTGGAGCGGCGCTGGCGTATCTCGCGCGACTATGTGGAGGCAGAGAAACGTAAGCTGGCGTCGCCGTAATGTTGAGACGCGACAGGGTGTGAGAAGGACAAGAATGGCTGATTCCACTCATTTTGTGACCACCGTCAAACGGGGGCTGTTGGGGCTCGCGGCGGCATGTCTGCTGGCGTTGGCCGGATATGCCCTGTTGGCAAAGTCGGCGGAGGAGCCATCGCGCGCGGGACAGACGCCGGCCGGCGCCCGCTCGATCGCAGTGGTGGCGGCGTCGGCGCGTATCGGTGACATCGGGGTGTATCTCAATGGCCTCGGTTCTGTCGTGCCGCTGAACACCGTCAACGTGAAAAGCCGGGTCGACGGCCAGCTGATGAAGATCTTGTTTCAAGAAGGACAGATCGTCAGGCAGGGCGACCTCCTGGCTGAGATTGATCCTCGCCCGTTCGAAGTTCAGCTGATGCAAGCGGAAGGACAGATGGCACGGGACCAGGCGGCATTGCGCAATGCCCGGCTGGACCTCCAACGATATAAAGACCTCTATGGGCAAGGGTATGTGCCCAAACAACAGGTCGACACGCAGGAGGCGATGGTTCATCAATCGGAAGGCATCGTCAAAGCCGATCAGGCCCAGATCGACAACGTCAAGCTTCAGCTAGTCTATAGCCGTATCACCGCTCCCATCAGCGGCCGAGTGGGGCTGCGACTGGTCGATCAGGGGAATCTTGTGCGTGCGAACGATGTCAACGGCCTCCTGGTCATTACGCAACTCCAACCGATTGCCGTGGTGTTCACCATTCCGGAGGACAGCCTGCCCGCCGTGCTTCAGAAGCTCCAGGCCAAGGAGCGCCTGACGGTTGAGGCATTCGATCGGGAGCAAAAGCATAACCTCGCCACGGGAACACTCTTGACGGTGGACAACCAAATCGATCCGAACACCGGGACGGTGAGGCTGAAAGCGGTCTTCCCGAACGACGACGGTGCTTTATTTCCCAACCAGTTCGTCAATGCGCGCCTATTGTTAGACGTCAAGCGTGGAACGGTACTGGTTCCGTCTGCTGCAATCCAACGCGGTCCTCAGGGAGCCTTTGTCTTTGTGGTGAAGGAGGACCACACCGTCAGCGTGCGTGCTGTCTCGGCCGGTGTCACCCATAATGAAGAAACATCTATCGAGAAGGGTCTGTCTGCCGATGACCTCGTCGTCATCGATGGGACCGACAAATTGCGCGAGGGAACCAAGGTAGATGTCCGGGCCACCCGCGACGTGCCTCAGACAGGCGACAATCCGCCGCCGCACGACCCCACAACACGGCAAGAAGGAACCCGTTCGTGAATCCGTCCCGCCTCTTCATCCTGCGTCCGGTCGCAACGACCCTGTCAATGGCCGCCATCCTACTCGCGGGGTTCATCGCATACGGCCAATTGCCGGTCTCGGCCCTCCCGCAGGTCGATTATCCGACTATACAAGTGGTCACCTTCTATCCGGGCGCCAGTCCCGATGTGATGGCCTCGTCCGTCACCGCCCCGTTGGAGCGCATGTTCGGGCAGATGCCCGGATTGAACCAGATGACCTCCACCAGTTCAGGCGGGAGTTCAGTCGTGACGCTGCAGTTCAACCTAGAACTGGATTTGGATGTGGCCGAACAGGGAGTGCAGGCCGGCATCAACGCGGCCTCGACGTTCTTGCCGCGAGATCTACCGGGTCCGCCCGTCTACAGCAAGGTCAACCCGGCCGACGCGCCGATCCTGACTCTGGCGTTGACCTCACGCACCCTACCGCTATCCCAGGTGGAAGATTTTGCTGAAACCCGCTTTGCCCAGAAAATTTCACAATTGTCAGGCGTGGGGCTTGTGAGTATTAGCGGCGGCCAACGCCCGGCGGTGCGCATTCGCGCCAACCCCAGAGCCTTGTCGGCCTATGGATTGACGCTCGAAGATTTGCGGGCCACCGTGGCGGCGGCGAACGTGAACCAAGCCAAAGGGTCCCTCGACGGACCGCGGCGGGCATCGATCATCAATGCCACCGACCAATTGTTGACGAGCCGTGAATACGAGCCGCTGATCGTCGCCTACCGGAACGGCGCTCCTGTGCACGTCTCGGATGTCGCGGAGGTGGCAGACGACGTGGAGAACGTCAGGCAGGCCGCCTGGATGAACGAGACGCCGGCCGTCCTTATCAACATACAGAGACAACCGGGAGCCAACGTCATCGAAGTCGCGGACCGAATTAAAAAGTTGCTGCCGCAATTGCAAAGCGCCCTGCCGTCTTCAGTCCAAGTGACGCTCCTGACCGACCGGACGACGTCCATACGCGCTTCTGTCCGCGACGTGCAGTTCGAATTAATGCTCGCGGTCGCGCTCGTCGTCATGGTCATTTTTCTCTTCCTCCGCACGCTGTCGGCCACCGTCATTCCCGCGGCAGCCGTCCCGTTGTCCTTGGTCGGCACGTTTGCCGCCATGTACCTGATGGGATTCAGCCTCAACAATTTGACGCTCATGGCGCTCACGATCTCCACGGGCTTCGTGGTCGACGATGCGATCGTGATGATCGAGAACATTTCTCGCTATATCGAGCGTGGCGATTCGCCGTTGCAGGCCGCGCTGAAGGGATCACAGCAGATCGCCTTCACGATTCTGTCCCTGTCCATCTCGCTCATCGCCGTGCTGATCCCGCTGCTGTTCATGGGTGACGTCGTCGGACGCCTGTTCAGGGAGTTTGCGGTCACCTTGAGTATGACCATCGTGATCTCGGCGATCGTCTCCCTCACCTTGACGCCGATGATGTGCGCGCGGCTGCTGCGCTACCGCCGCGAGACAGAGCAGGGCGCGTTTTACCGCTGGTCGCAACAAGTCTTTGATCGCACGATCGCCGGCTATGGCCGGACGCTGCGGTGGGTGCTGAACCATCAACCGGCAACGCTCACGGTGGCCATTATTACGCTCATCGTGACCATCCTTTTGTATGTAGCAATTCCCAAGGGCTTCTTCCCGGTCCAAGATACGGGCGTCCTGCTGGGCATTTCGGAAGCGCCGCAATCTATTTCCTTCGCGGGAATGGTCGAGCGCCAACAGGCGCTGGCCAAAGCGATCCTCGCCGATTCCGCCGTATCCAGCTTGTCATCATTCATTGGAGTGGACGGAATCAATACCACGCTCAACAGCGGGCGGCTTCAGATCAATTTGAAACCGTTCGAGGAACGCCGGGACAGCGCACAGGACATCATTGCGCGGTTGCAACGCGCCGTCGCGGACGTGGACGGCATCACGCTGTACCTGCAACCGGTGCAGGATTTGACGGTCGAGGACCGGGTCAGCCGCACACAGTATCAGTACACATTGGAAGATGCCGATCCTGAGGAATTGAACCGGTGGGCACCGGCCTTGGTGGAGGCGCTGCAAGCGTTACCCGAG
>DASTQE010000008.1:0-5960 GCA_035761895.1 Nitrospira sp.
GCTGGAAATGGGCACAGCCGGAGAGCGGCTTACGAACCAGGCTCTATGCCGTAGCGGGGAGCCGTGATACTTTCGCTTCGACAGCGGGGGCATCGGCTCGGTCTGGTGAGCTTGGTGCGGCCGCGAAAGACAAAGCCGCAGTCCTGACAGCCGGACGGTTCCAGAACGAATCGCCTGCTTCGGTCCCGCGTGACGGTTTTGACGACGTGCAGGAGATGATCCTCCACTTGCCGCTCTGAAATGCCGAGGAGTTGCGCGAGCTGATAGGAGGACAGGCGGGAGCCGGTCAAACAGTCGACCATGCGTTGGCGCGCCGTCTGTGACACGGGCGGCATGGCGGGATCCTACGGGAAGCGGGCCTGAATTCCAAGTTGAATGGCTTCCATGACTTTGGCAGGATGAGGTCACGATGCCTTTCGTGCGTGCGGATGAAATGGCCGATCTGGCATTGAAGCGCGTGGCGGCTTCCGGCGCCGAATACGGCGACATCCGTTTGCTCAGGAGCATGAGCCAAACGATCAGCGGGGGGGATCGGCGCATCGCGTCGATCCGAGACGTCGAGGACAGCGGCTTCGGCGTCCGGGTGCTCTACCATGGGGGGTGGGGCTTCGCCGCCAGCTCGATTCTGTCGCTGGAGGAAGTCCCCCGTGTGGCCGAACTGGCCGTCGAGATTGCCCGCGGCTCAGCCTCTCTCGCGAGCGAAAAAACCCGACTGGTCGATGAACCGGTCCATCGGGACCGTGTGGTCACTCAATGCCGGCTCGACCCCTTTACCGTCCCGCTCGACCAAAAAACGACGCTCCTGCGCGACGTGATGGACTCTCTGCAGCGCCACCCGGACGTTGTGCGCAGCAATGCCAGCCTCTGGGCGCGTCGCGACCACAAACTGTTCGTCTCGACGGAAGGAACAAGACTCGAATTTGATTTGCTGGCCGTGCAAGGCGAATTCACGGCGACCGCCCGGCATGATGGCCGCTTCGCGTCACGCAGCTTCTCCACTCCGCATCTTCGCACGGGCTACGAGCTGATCGAAGCAGCGAATTTCATGGCCCATGCGCCTCGAATCGCCTCGCAGGCGGTGGAAAAGGTCAGGGCGCCGGCCGTCCGGCCGGGTCCCTATGATCTCGTCCTGGATCCCGAGCATCTCGCTTTGACCATGCACGAGTCCTGCGGCCATCCCAGTGAGCTCGACCGTGCCCTGGGCTATGAAGCGAACTATGCGGGGACCAGTTTTCTCACGCCCGAGAAACGGGGCACCTTCCGCTACGGATCCCGGTATGTGAACCTGGTCGCAGACAACACCGAACCGGAAACCTTGGCCGCCACCGGCTATGATGACGACGGCGTTGCGTGCCAACGGTGGGACATCGTCCGGGAGGGTCTGTTTGTGGGCTATTGCACCAACCGTGAAGTCGCGTCAAAGGTCGGCGAGACGAGGTCCCGGGGATCGAACCGGGCGGATAGCTGGGGCAGCGTCCCGATCGTGCGCATTGCCAATATCGGGCTGGAGCCCGGCTCTGCCTCGCTTGATGATCTCCTCGCCGATGTAAAACGCGGCATTTACATCGAAGGTCACGGCTCGTACAGCATCGATCAGCGGCGGTACAACTTTCAGTTCGGCGGCGATGCCTTCTGGCTGGTCGAAAACGGCAAGCGCACCGGCATGCTGCGCGATGTGATCTATCACGGCATCACGCCGGAATTCTGGAACAGCTGTGACGGCGTCGCGGACCGCCGTCATCGCCGCCGGTACGGCTTCATCACCTGTGGCAAGGGCCAGCCCGGGCAGTCCGGCTGGATGACGCATGCCGCGTCCCATGCGCGCTTCCGCCGTGTGGCGGTCATCAAAGGATAACGGCATGAGCTCTGTTAACAAGGGCTGGCCGAAGTTGACGAGCGCCGATGAATTTCGATTTCTGGCCGATCTCGTTCTGAAACGATCCGGTGCGGACCACACGGTCGTCAATCTTCACGACCTGCATACGGGAACGACCCGGTTCGCGAACAGCCGCATCGTCCAGAACGTTGATACGAGACGGGGAACAGTCACGGTCACCGTGGCCTTCGACAGCCGGCGGGGCTCCGCCTCCACGACGGACTTTACGGCCGGATCCATCCAGGAGACGCTTGCCCGTGCCGAACGCATCGCGCGGGTGTCCCCTGAAGATCCGGAGTATCTTCCGCCGCCGGAGCCGCGGGTGTTTCCAACGCCTCTGACGAGCCGGCCTGAGACGGCGGCCGCCGGTCCCTCCCGGAGGCTCGAGTATGCCAATGAGGCGATCGGACAATGCCGGATCGAGAATCTCCAGGCCGCCGGCATCGTCTCGTCCTCTGTCGCCTCGGTGGGCGTCGCGGCCAGCAACGGCCTCTTTGCCCAAGAGGAACGTACGGAAGGGCGGTTCAGTCTTACCGTGCAGGCCGAAGATGCGACGGGCTGGACCGCAGCGGCACACCGCTCGATCGATCACCTGAAAATCCAAGATCGGACGTTGTCAGCCATCCACAAGGCCAAACGGGGCCGCGAGGTTCAGGAACTCGCGCCCGGACGCTATCCGGTCATTCTGGAGCCGGCGGCAGTGGCGGGACTCTGGAGTTGGATGCTGTGGACCCTTGACGCGAAATCCTATGAAAAAGGCACCAGTCCCTTCGAGGGACAACTCGGCCGTCAGATCGTTGACCAACGGCTGACGCTTCAGAACCTTCCGGGACATCCCGACTTGCTTGGCACCGGATTTACCCATGAAGGCTTGCCGAGCGAAGACGCGTTGTGGATCGAAAAGGGCGTGTTGAAACAGCTGGCCTATGACCGGTTCACCGCCAAGCAACAGAAGGTGAAGCGCATTGCCACGATAGAGGCGCCCTGCCTATCGGCATCCGGAACGGCCGCAGGGAAAACGCAGGATCTCATCAAGCAGTGCGAACGGGCCATCCTCGTCACCAACTTTTGGTATATCCGCACCGTGAATCCGACGGACCTGACGCTGACGGGCATGACGCGGGACGGCACGTTCCTCGTGGAGGACGGTCAGATCACGTCGGCGGTGCGAAATTTTCGCTTCCACGAAAGTCCGTTACGCGTGTTTAAGCACATAGACGCCGTTACGGAGCCTGCGGAAGCCGTGACGTCGGAAACGGGCAAGATGCTGGTCCCCGCAATGATGCTTCGGGATTTCTATTTTTCCAGCGTGACGAGATTTTGAGGCATCCTATGCCGAGTACGTGCGGGCAATGGACAAGATCCGTCGTGCGTGCAGCGGGCGGTCTGCTGTTCCTGTGGTGGACGGCAGGCGTCGCGCAGGCTCAACCGCAACTCTACGACAATCTCGGCACACTTCATCATCCCATCACGACGACATCAGATCTGGCGCAGCGGTATTTCGATCAGGGATTGAGGCTGGTGTACGCCTTCAATCATGAAGAGGCGATCCGTTCGTTCGAGGAGGCGGCGAAACATGATCCAAACGCCCCCATGCCCTATTGGGGAATCGCGCTGGCGCTGGGACCGAACATCAATGCCGCCATGTCCAAGGAAGACGGCCATCGCGCGGTGGAGGCGATCAAGCAGGCCAGAGCCCGTCTGTCAGCGGCAACTGCAGCTGAGCGGTCCTACGTCGAGGCATTGACCAAACGCTACCTCGGATCACCGCGCGCGTCCCGAGCCGCGTTGGACAAAGCGTACGCGGATGCGATGCGGTCGGTGTGGAGGGCTTATCCCAATGACGTGGACGCCGGCGTGTTGTTCGCCGAGGCCATGATGGATCTCCGACCCTGGGACTTCTGGACCGCGGACGGGACACCCAAGCCCGGCACGCAAGAGATCGTTTCCACCCTTGAGGCGGTCATCGAGAAACAGCCAGACCATCCGGGCGCCTGTCATTACTACATTCACGCAGTGGAGGCTTCGCGCGAGCCGCAGCGGGCATTGGCATGTGCCGATCGTTTGCCTGGGCTCATGCCCGGCGCGGGACATCTGGTCCATATGCCGGCACACATCTACGCCCGTGTCGGCATGTATCATGAATCCTCTGAGCGCAATGCCGCGGCGGCTCACGTCGATGAACACTATCTGGAGGGCGCGCACCTGACAGGCGATTACGCCGACGGCTACTACAGTCACAATCTCCATTTCCTATGGGCTTCACTGATGATGGAAGGACGCAGTGCAGAAGCCATGAAGGCCGCGACCGCGCTCCTTGCGACGATCACCGACGAAGAGGCCAGAAGCAACCGGAGTAAAGAACCCTACCTCACGACGAAACTGCTTACCTGGATCAGGTTTGGGCGGTGGGAAGACCTGTTGCGGGAACCACCGCCCTCGAAGGGCCTTCATCTCGTCGAGGGGACGTGGCGGTTGGGTCGCGGCATGGCTCTAGTCGCCACCGGACGCTTGCCCGGTGCGGACGGCGAACGGCAAGCGCTGGTGACGCTCACGAAGCAGTTCAGACGGAGCAAGAATCAACAGGACAAGCTCGAGCGAGACCTTCTGAAGATTTCCGAGCGTCTGCTGGCCGGGCAAATCGCCTCTCACCGCCGGCGCGCCGACGAAGCGATCAAGGCGTTGAGAGAGGCGACGAAAATCGAAGATTCATTGCAGGGCGCGGAACCGCCGCACTGGTCGCTTCCCGTACGGCACTACCTGGGCCCGGTGTTGCTGCTCGCCGGTCGTGCGCCTGAGGCAGAGATCGAGTACCGGGATGATCTGAAATGGAACCCGGAAAACGGGTGGGGACTGTTCGGTCTGCTCCAAAGCCTGAAGGCTCAGCGGAAGGATGCCGAAGCTGCTGAAATCTCCGGAAGGTTCGAGAAAGCCTGGGCGCATGCCGATGTCACGCTTGCTGCCTCGCGGTTTTGAGGTCGTAATCCTCCCGTCCGCTCAGTAGTATTGTTCATGCACCTCTCCGTCGTGTAGGCCATTTTTTGACAAGTACGGCATGGAACGGGCTACAATCCAGCCACTTTCCATACATGGGGGCATGAGGTGCGATACATCGTCGGAGTCATGGGGCCCGCCAAGGCCAGACGACAGGATGTGGAAAATGCGCGGGCGCTCGGTGAACTCATTGCGCGGCGTGAATGGGTACTCCTCACGGGTGGGCGCGATGTGGGTGTCATGCATGCGGCAAGTCAGGGGGCCAAGAAGGTTCCGCGCAGCCTGACCGTCGGCGTGTTGCCCACGACGAGAGACAAGATTTCCAAGTTTGTCGATGTGGCGATTATCACAGAAATGGGGAATGCCAGAAACAACGTCTGTGTCCTTTCGAGCCAGGTCATCGTTGCCTGCGGGCTGGGAGGCGCGGGAACCGTGTCGGAAGTGGCGTTGGCGCTCAAAGCGGGAAAGGAAGTCGTCCTGCTGGGCGCGACGCCCGTCGAAGAAAAATTTTTCAAGAATTTAGGCGGCCGGCTCATTTCCAGCGTGCAGACTCCGGAAGACGCGATCAATGCGATTTTGAAGCGCTTCGAGCAGGGGCAAACCCCGGATTGGCAGGCGCCCCAAACCTGGCGAGGCTAACTAAGCCGGTGAAGACATCCGCCGGCAAGCGATGGCCGTAGAGATATCTGAGACTCGATGCCGATGTGGCGCAGGAGGAACTCGATGACAGTTTCGCGATGGACGACGACTCTCTGGCTGGTTGTCATGACGGTGGTGATCGGACACTTCGCACAGGCGCAACAGCCAACGCCGGGATCATCTTCGGTCGCCAAGGCGTACTTTGCAGGGGGATGCTTTTGGTGTATGGAGGAAGCCTTTGAGAAGGTGGACGGTGTACTCGACGTCGTGTCTGGTTATATGGGCGGGACCGTCAAGAATCCGAGTTACGAAGAGGTCTCAGCCGGACAGACCGGGCATGCAGAATCGGTCGAGGTGCGCTACGATCCGTCGAAGGTGACCTACACGCAGTTGTTGGAAGCCTTCTGGCGCAATATCGACCCCGTCACTCCCAACGCCCAGTTTTGCGATC
>DASTQE010000009.1:0-5473 GCA_035761895.1 Nitrospira sp.
TTGCGCGATTCAAACGGGATTGCGTCGTCGGCGGCATGGCCTTCATCTATTCCAAAATCGTCGCCCCAGGCCTCATCGACCATTATAAGAAGGGTGCAGTGGCGATCGGCGAGCTCATGGGGCATGAAAGTGAGCGGGTGCTGCAGATCCGCGATCTCTTCACGAGCGCCGGGATTCCCTGCCAGTTGTCGAAAGACATCCGGCGGAGCAAGTGGGAAAAGATGTGTTGGAACTGTGTATTCAACCCCCTGACCGTCTTGATCGACGACAAGGTCTCGAGGGCGCTCGAGCATCCTGAGATGATGCACGTCATTCACCAGATCGTCGCCGAAGTCACGGCCGTGTCCGCCGCAGTGAAAGTGCCGTTGCCCCCGGACATGCCCGAGCGCGTCGTCAAGTGGACGCAAGAGATCCGCGACATCCATACTTCGATGTACGATGATTGGAAAGCCGGACGGCAAACGGAAATCCGCCACCTCAACGGCTACATCGTTGACCAAGGACGCGCCTTGGGCATTCCCACGCCGGTGAACGAGGCGCTGACGGCGATGATCAAAACACTCACCGAAAGGCCGCAATCCGGGCCCGGGATCGTCGCGATTGAGGGTGCGGTTGTCCAGCCGGTGTCCTTGGACCGGACGGCACTGCAGCAGCTGCCCGGCGAGCATCAGATCGATGATGTCAGTCGCAAAATGCCGAGCATGCGAGGCCGTGCCGTGACCGTGAAGGGCTTGTTGGACATCCCCGCTCTGAGAATCGATGCGGATCACGTGACGTTTCATTCAGGCGACGGGCAGTATGCCGCGACGCTGACCCTGGCGCAGGCGAAGGAGTTCGGCTGGCTGCTCTATGAACTGGACGGGGAGCCGCTACCCGCCGGCAAAGGCGGGCCTTTTCGCTTGATTACTCCGGGGCTCGGCGACCTCTGCGCGAACGTCAAGGCCGTCAATCGCATCGAGGTGCGGGTCGGAGCGGGAAAAGATACGAGGCCCTCGGAGCGACCACCGGCCTGCAGGGGCTAGCAGGAGTTTGAAAAAAGCGGCTCTCTTGCGCGTCCGGACGCATAGGAACGCGTTCAGCACCCTAGCGAATCACCTGGATCGTCCGCCATCGTTCCGATCGATAGCGCCACAGCATCAGCGCCATTCGCAAGGTCCAATCGGCGATCATCGCCAGCCAGACGTAGAAAACCCCGAGGTGAAGCCAGACGCCGACGATGACCGCAATCGGAACCCGCACGACCCACATGCCGATTGTGGTGGCCACCATGATGAAGTGCGTGTCGCCCGCGCCCCGCAGGGAGCCGGCCAGCACCATGGTCAGGGCCAGCGGTATCTGGAGCAGCGCCACGATCTTCAAGAACAGCGTGCCCAGTTCGATGACCGATTCGTCGCTCGTAAAGGCGCGAAGCAGCGCGTAGGGGAAAAAGAAGAACACGATTCCCATGATCGACATGATGACCATGGCAAGCCGGTTGGCCTCCCAGTTCTCGAGTTTCGCGCGCGTGTATTTGCCGGCGCCGATGCTTTGTCCCACCATGGTGGCGGCGGCGATGGCGAATCCATACCCCGGCAGGAACGACAACGATTCGATGGACAGTCCGACCTGGTGGGCAGCGTAGGCTACTGTGCCGTAGAGCAAGACGATTTTGGTGTAGGCGAGGATGCCCGCCTGTTGCACGATGCGCTCGCCGGACACGGGAGCGCCGACCCGCCAGATCGTGCGGAAGAGATCGAACCGAATGTGCGATGAGCGCTGCAACAACGGGAAGCATCGGATCGCCAGAAAACACACGCCGGCCGCCTCCGCCAGGCCAACGGCGATGGCTGCACCCTGGACGCCGAATGCGGGCAGTCCCCACCGGCCATAAATCAGCGGGTAGGCGATGAGGATGTGGAGGAGATTGACGACGATCATGGCGTACATCGGGGTCTTCGTGTCACCCGTGCCTTGCAGGATGGACGACAATACTTGAAGGAAGACCGTGAAGGGAATCACGAGAAAAATCAGCGTCGAATACGGCAGAGAAAGGGCGATGACGTCAGGCGCCGCGCCAAGGAGTTGCATGGCGAGACGGTTCAACAGCAGGCCGGCTGCCATGAGCAGGAGGGAGACGACGATGGAAAGGCCGAGAAAATGCCGGGCGGCCTGACCTGCGTCGCGATGGCGGCGGGCCCCCCAGAACTGCGCCACGATCACGTTCGTTCCAACTGAAAGGCCGGAGACCAGGGTGGTGGCGATGAAGGCCAAGAGCTGGCCGAGTCCCACGGCCGCTATGGGAATGGCGCCGAGCCCGCCGACCAAAAAGACCGCCACGATCCCTTCCGAGCGCTGCAGCAGGCTGCTGACCGTGACGGGGAGCGCCAGCGCCATGACCGAACGCCGGATTTGGGTGACACCGTTCGCCATCAGATCCCATCCTAACAGAACCCGGGAAGAATCCGATTCCAGGGTGGACAAGTGACGCACGCATCGATTAGGGTTTCCTGACATGGCGCTCTCCGATACTGAAGATCGTTTGCGTCCACTTGTCCCCCGCTTGTCGAAGTCGAGGTTTCTCTCCGGATTACAGTGTCACAAACGTCTCTACCTCGAATTCACCCGGCCTGAGCTCGCCGAGCCTCCCGATTCTTCGACGCAAGCCATTCTCGCGATGGGCATCGAGATCGGCCTTCTCGCCCAGCGGCGATTTCCCGGCGGCGTGCTGGTGGCGCCCGCCCTTCGCCCCCGCGATGCCGCGGCCGCGCACACCGCCAAGTTGCTGCTCGATCCGCATGTCCCTGCCATTTTCGAAGGCGCGTTCGAATATGAAGGCGTGGTCGTCCGGGTGGATATCCTCGAGCGGGTGTGGGACGTGAACCGCCAGCACTCCACCTGGCGCTTGATCGAAGTGAAGTCGTCGACGAGAGTCAAAGACGTTCATCTGGACGACCTCGCAATCCAGCGCCATGTGCTGATCGGTGCGGGGCTCGACATTTCCGGCGCCTGCGTCATGCACATTGATACCCGCTATCTGTATGCCGGCGGCGAGATTGATCTGGAGGCGCTGTTTGCGCTCGAAGATGTTTCGGCGGTTGTCGTGGAACGTCAACAGAAAGTGCCGGAACGGCTGGCGGCGATGACATCCATGTTACAGGAGCCGCAACCGCCTGACATCGAGCCGGATGATCGCTGCCACAGCCCTTACGAATGCCCGTTCTGGACCCACTGCACAAAGGACAAATCGACGCGCTGGATTTATCACTTGCCCGGCCCCAGAAAGGTGGTGCAGCAGCTGGCGCAGGAGGGCATCACGAGCATCGACGATATTCCGGATGCCGTCAATCTTTCAGTGACCCAGCGGCGGGTGAAAGCGAATGTGGAATGGATCTCGACCGGCCTGGGCAGCGTGCTGCAATCGGTCGAGTATCCGGTCCATCACCTGGACTTTGAGACTGTGATGCTGGCGGTACCGAAGTTTGCCAGGATGAAACCGTATCAATCGATCCCTGTGCAGTGGTCCAATCACATCGAACTCGCCTCCGGGGAAATCATTCACCACGAGTTCCTTCACAAAGAGGCGACCGAGCCTCGCAAGCGATGGGCCGAACGCTTGATCGAGTCGCTCGGTGAACAGGGCACGATCGTCGTGTATTCGTCGTATGAAGAGGCGATGATGAGGCAAGTAGCCGAGGCCTTTCCGGAATTGCGCCCGGCTCTGTCGAGAATCATCGCTCGATTGTGGGACCTGTATCCCGTCATCAAGGAGCATTATTATCATCCGGCCTTTCAGGGCTCCTATTCGATCAAGTCGGTCTTGCCGGTGATGGTGCCCGAACTGAGCTATCGCGATCTGGTCATTCGAGAAGGCGCGCAGGCGGCCAGCGAGTACTACCGCATGGTGTTCGTTGAAGAGGACTGGATCGAGCAAACCAAAATCAAGGATGCGCTATTGCAATACTGCTCGCGGGATACGATGGCGATGGTGAGATTACGACGTGCGTTAAAGGAGAAGGCGACCGCGTCGGTGTGATGATCCTCCGTCGCCAACTTCGGCATACGCATCCCGCCGGAGCTTCGGCACCGCTTACGATCAATCTTCAAAACGTAAGTATCACCGCGTAAACTTTGGGGGGAAGAGCCGTTGAGCCCTTCCCCAGCGTTCCCCACGTTTCCTCCACTTTCCCCCTGATTTCACAACGCTTTTCAGAACGCCTTCTTGAGCATGAATATGTTCTGCTTTCGAACTACTCCCTTTGGGTCTAGTGACGCCTCACGCTTCCCGATATGTTCTTTATAGAGAGCAACTGCCATGTTGACTTGGACATCAGAGAAACCGACGAGGCCGGGCTGGTACTGGTACCGCGTTCAGGTTCACCCTGAACGCATAGGCGCCACGCAAGTTGTGCTCATCGAGCAATATCGGGACAGGGAGCTATTAATGTCTGTTATCGGAACAGATGAGAGATTGCCGATTCCAAATGGTCAATGGGCTGGACCGTTGGAACCCCCAGCAGTATGACTCCCCGTACGTTCAGATAATTAGCTGGATCATTGGCCTTCACCGCAACCTTGGCTATTCATAATATTCCCTCAATATCCATTCCTCTCCTCGCGCCAGCACACCACACCAGCGCAAGGTGATTTCTGGGGAAGTGGTTCAGCTTGCAGAACGGCGTGCAACTGTGTGATTATGCAAGCACTTTCGGCGAACGGAGAGGTGCGAGAGCGGCCGAATCGGGCAGTCTCGAAAACTGCTGTCGGGGTAACTCGACCGTGGGTTCGAATCCCACCCTCTCCGCCAAACCAAGCTCGCTCGACCCGGAGCCCCTTTCAATAATTCCTGGCAACGGGATAAACTCCTCCAGTGTCGCGACTTCGAATGCCCACTCTCTGTGCCACCCCGAGCTTGCTCGTACCGGGCGCCATACAAATGTTCCTGGCCGCCCGGATAAAAAACCTCATGCAATTGCGCACTGTTTTTGCGCTCGACCCGCACCCTCACTGTGGTTGCAACGGGATAATCCTCCCATTGGTACGAGACCGCGTGACCATGTCCATGAAGAGCATTAACAGTGATTTCTTCAGTTGAACCGACCATGACGTTTCCTTCGGTGGCCGAACTCACGAATGGGCCGACAGTGCCTGTCTCTGTGGACACCGGAATGATCGATGTGTGGAGTTGTTCGCTGGAAGGCAGTGAGACGGTGCGACAACGATGTGAGAGCTGGCTCAGCGAGGAGGAACGGGCTCGCGCCAGTAGATTCGTTCGTGCTGAAGATCAGAGACGCTTCACCTTGGCGCATGGCGGTCTTCGGGTGATATTGGCGAGGTACATCGGAGTGAAGCCCGTCGAGCTGCGGTTTCAGGTCGGCTCGGCCGGCAAACCTACCGTACTGCAGCCACACAGCGGTCCCCATGTACTGCACTTCAACCTGTCGCATTCCCATGGGCGCATGGTGATCGCAGTCGCGAAGGGTCGGGAGATTGGTAT
>DASTQE010000010.1:0-3487 GCA_035761895.1 Nitrospira sp.
TGGTAGCGATTATCGGCATCTTGGCGGCCATCGCTATTCCGAACTTCATAGCCTATCAGGCGAAGTCGAAGCAATCGGAAGCGAAAGTGAGTCTCGGCGCCATTTTCACCTCAGCGGTGGCGTTCAATGCCGAGTCACAGAATCCGCAGAGCTTTGCCCCTGTCACATTAGCGCAGATTGGATGGCTTCCGGCCGGGTCGCCGCGATACTCGTTCTGGTACGGAGCCGGGGTGAACGTCAGCGGCGACAGCACAACGGTTGACCAGTTTTCGGGCAGTTCCACGGCCAATACGCCATGCAACGTGACGATCGCGCCAGCCAGTGGAGGATTTACGGTTGCTGCAACGTCTACAGGATTTACGGCCGGTGCGAACGGCAACATCGACGGCGATGCAGGTTGTGATCACTGGTTTATCAATGATCGACGAAACCTCCAGAACACGAATACCGACGTGACACTGTAGCAGAGGGAAGTTGTTAAGACCCTCCTGTCAGCACCCGCCCATTTACGCTTAAGACCGTGGAAGGTTGTAGAGCCGGCGACCAGGATTGAACAGGCGACCTGTGGTATTCGGGCGTCTTCTCAAAGCGATCGGCCTAGAAAACTAAGAATAGTATTTGATGCTCCGCAGCCGGAAAATTCCTTCAACGGATAGTCCACCCTCCTGCGTATCCCGGTCCGATATCGAAAGAAACGGCCTTGACGCCCCAACGGTCCGCTGATTAAGAGCGGAAACAAGACAATTGATCGAAGGTCGTTGTTGCAACGGTTTCCCCACTTTTCTTTGAAGAACTAGAGGTAAGGAGCATCTGTTAATTCCATTGAGTCTATCTCGTCGCCCGTCAACCGGCTTTATCGATGGTTTTCACGGCCAACGACAGACATGCCAGCGTGAACACCATGAAGGCCACGAATTCGACCAATACGACGGCGGCGGAACCGACCCCGATGAGACTGAACCGCAATACATCCACCTGCCAGGTCATTGGGTTCAACCAGGCCAATATCCGAAACCAGGCGGGAAGCTGCTCCAGAGGGTAGAACATGCTGCTCAGGAACATGAGAATAATATAAGCGACGCTGGTCAATGTATTGAAGGCATCCATTCGAGTGAGCCGGATCGCCAGGATGCTGAAAAGAAAGAACCATCCGGCCGTGGTGCACATCACCACGAGGAGCGTTACGGGAAGCCACATCCACTGCACGGTGATCTGCATAATCGCCGCACCAAGAACGATGGCCAGCAGAGATCCAAGCGCGCTAAGCAGCAGGCTAAAGCTGATCTTTCCCACCAGGAATTCACGTCGGGTGATCGGATAGGTCAGCAGTTCATAAAAAATGCCGGAATCCTTGTCCATGAATAGGCCCCAGGAGGTGTTCATGGCGATGCCGTAGGTGGTCATGGCCAGCACCCCCGCCAAAAAGAACTCAGCGTAACCCATGCGGAGCCCTTCCATGGAAAACTCGCCGAAAGTGCGTTGAAACCCGAGGCCGAAGAGCAAGAGATAGGCGATCGGTACGAACAGGTCCCAGAACACGAACGCGATATTGGTGATCCGTTGCCGGTAATCCCGGTAGACGACAGCCGTAACGCCGCTCATGGCTCCACCTCCGGTTCACGTCGAGGTGCCTTCTCACCCACCAGATCCACAAAGATATCTTCCAATCCCGCCCCGCGCACTTCAAAATGCCTGATTGGGGCAACCCGTGACAGATCAGCCAACCTACCCAAGAGCAAGGCTTCCTCACCCTTGAAAAGCAGTTCCACGCGCTCACCTTCAGTCCGCAACTCCACAGGATGCAGCGACTCGAGCTGCTCCCGCACATCTTGGTCATGCGCGAAGGTGAGACTGACCCGAAACATCTGCGTTGACAACCGCCGCAATTCTTGGAGATTGCCGGCAGCGAGCGTCTTCCCGCGATCTATGATCATGATCTTGTCGCAGAGTTCCTCTGCCTCGCTGAGGACCTGCGTGGTCAGCAGGACCGTGCGTCCGTTCCGAGCCTCTCGACGGATGCGGTCAAGGACCCGCCTCCGCATAAGCGGATCCATCCCCGTTGTGCTTTCATCCAGAAAGATCACGGGAGAATCCACCATAAAGATCTTGGCGACCTGCACACGCCTCTTGGTGCCCAAACTCAGGTCTTGAACCGTCTCGCGTGCCTTCTCGCGCAGATCGAATTCGTCTAAAACGGCATCCATGCGCTTCCGAACCTCGCCGGCACTCACGCCGTGCAGATAGGCGTAGATGCGCAGGTTGTCCTCCACTGTGAGAAGCGTCTCAACCGCAGTCTGCTGCAGGACCACGGCGATCTGTCGCCGCACATCCAGCGCCTGGCGCACCACATCAAAGCCGCAGATCCGAGCGTGACCGGAGGTCGGCGCCGTAATGGTGGTGAGGATCTTGACCAACGTGGTCTTGCCGGCCCCGTTGGGACCAAGCAGTCCAAGGATCTGACCCTTTGGCACCTCAAACGACACGCCGTCTACGGCGTGCACCGCTTGCGACCCACCGGCGCCGTAGACTTTCCGGACATCCTCGACCGCGATGACGTGATCCATCAGGGTTTATATCCTCACCAGCTCATGAAGCATCATTGAGTGATACGTCTCTGAACCTTACACCGTCGGATAGGCGCGTGCCAGCTCGCCTGCCGTCGCCTCGAAATAGGTTTGAATCATTCCTTTCGCAACAGGAGGGTTCAAGAGAAGGGTGGCTTGTAAGTCTGCGAAAAGTTGTGGGCCGTCAATCGCAAATACGGGGGGGAACCCTAGTTACCTACGACTAGTCTCCATATAATCCTATCCCTTACGAGGGATAGAAGGGACCTCTGAGCATTCGCGAACGAAAGTTTATGGTGCTCAGGGGATGCCCTCTGCCGGCTGCCATTCACGTGGGCTGAAGATCATGAAGATGTGAGATGGCGAAAACGGCACTCGACATTGAGCTGGTCAATAAACCACTCGTCAAAGCGTGGGCATGGGGGGCCCTCGTATGGCTCACAGTGTTCCCCTTCGTCGGCATTCTCGTTTCAATTCAGTTCCATAATCCCGAATTTCTGGGCGGCATGCCGTGGTTCACATTCGGCCGACTGCGCTCCGTGCATCTCGGCGGTGTGCTCTTCGGGTCCTTCACCACCGCGTTCATTGGGCTTCTCTATTATTTCATTCCAAGGCTGTGCGGCACCCCGGTCTATGAAGTCGAGTGGGGCTGGTGGCTCCTGTGGATGTGGAACGCCTTTCTTGTGCTCGGTTCCCTGACACTCTTCAGGGGCTACATGGTCGGGGTGGAGTATGCCGAATACGAGTGGCCGCTAAACCTCATGCGGTTTATCGTCGTGGCGACTGTCGCGATGCAGGTCGTCGGCACGATGTTCCGAGAGCCAGGGAGATCTCCATGACCACCATGAGACAACACACGCAACGCCACAGCGATGCAGGAGCGGCCGGGCGCATCCCTCCTGGCGATACGAGGTCAGCCGCCG
>DASTQE010000011.1:0-4359 GCA_035761895.1 Nitrospira sp.
GAGGTGCCCAAGATCGTTGCCGGTCAGCCAGCGGGCGAGAGGAGCCCAAACGGTCTGTCGGGATGACGGGCCATGGGAGAGCGATTCAAGCCAACTCTCCGCCGTGCGCTGTTCGAGATCGGCTGGCAATTCGAGCGATCCTTCCCAAAGCTGTTCGAGCCAGGAGAGGAGTTTCCACCGCTCGCCGGCTCGAAGGCCGGAAAAACGTCCGATCGTCAGGAGCTGCTGGATGGGAGTCGGGAAACGCGTTTTCGGATAGTGAACCACTCTGCCGCTCGGCAACAAGAACTCCAATTGGGCCTCGGCGAAATCCGACTGAGCCGGCCGAATGCCGAGCGCGTTCAAGAGCGCCCAGGTTGCCCGATGACAACCCAGGATGGCAGCCGGTGGATCGCTCTCGCGTCGCAAATGTTCGCCGATCCGAGCTGATGGAGTGAGCACCGTGACCCGAAGGCCGTGCCGCGCGAGCCGATAGGCAGCGGTCAAACCGGCTGGCCCGCCGCCGAGCACCATCACCGTCTGGTCGCTATCCGGTGTCACCTGAATCTTGAGCGAAGCCACACGCCGGCAGCCAGGGCGAGACGTTTGGAGGTGGACAGGCGCACGCGCGGGCCGAACACTGCATGCTCAGGGCGTTCAATGTGTTCCAAGATCCGGGAGTACACAGCCCTCATGATTTCAGCGACGGTCAATGCACGGCGATCTTCCTTCGAGAGGCAGGCCAGCGCGTCGTGCGCTTTTCCATAATAGGCTCTTGCCCGCTGTGCCTCGAAGCGGATGAGCTCTCGCAGACGAGGAGTTTCCTTCCGCTCGAGGAGTTCCGATTCGGCGTAGCCAAAGCGTGTGAGGTCCTCCTGAGGAAGGTAGATGCGCCCCTGTTCGGCGTCCGTCGCGAGATCGCGAAGAATATTGGTGAGCTGAAACGCCATTCCTAAATCAACGGCATAGTCTTGAGCATGAGCGGATGTCGGACCGAAAATGTGCAGGCAGACCAGGCCTACGATCGAGGCCACGCGATAGCAATACACCGACAAGTCTTCAAAGGTGGCGTAGCGCGTCGTCTCCAGGTCCATTTCCACGCCCTTGATAAGTTCCTCGAAGTAGGCCTTGGGAATCGAAAGCTGCTTGATGTGGTCTGCTAGACTGACCATGAGCGGCCAGGTGGGTTCGCCGCCGTAGACACGGTCAAGCTCGGCGCGCCAGCGGCGAAGTTCTTCCTTGGGATTGCTTCCTCGCGGCGGCTCGTCAACGGCGCTATCCACCGCTTTGCAAAAGGCGTAAACCGTATACATCGCGTCACGCCTGCGCTTCGGGAGGAACAGAAAGGAATAGTAGAAGTTGCTGCCGCTGGTCTTTGTAAGGGTCGTGCAATATGCCTGAGCCTCCGCAACGGTCATGGTCATGAGGATCGCCCTGTCAGGCACAGGTTCCCCGTCAGGTCGTGAACCGAATCCGAGGGGCGACTCGAAGACAGACTTCCGGCACAAATGTCCGCCAGCAATTCCACGCCGTCGACCAGGCGGGGGCCGGGACGGCTGAAGTACGAACCGGCATCCACCACGTATGTTTTCGACGCCGACGAGAGCAGGCGTGAGCAGGCACGTTCCATCCGGCAGAGGACGGTCAGTTCAGAGATGGTACGGGCCGGCGAAAACCCGCAGGGCATGAGAGTGATGATGTCGGGCGCCGCGGCATGCACCTCGTCGATCGTCACCTGCCGGGAAGGCTGGCCTGCCTGCCCCAGCACATCGTGTCCTCCAGCGGCATCCACCATTTCCGGAACCCAATGGCCGCCCACATAGAGGGGACTCAGCCATTCGAGACAGGCCACGCGTGGTCTTGACCGGCTCGTCGATCTGCCGCGAACGGCGGCGATCCGGCTGCGGAGGCATCGGGCGAGGTCCTTTCCCTCCGAAGCCACGCCCAGTGCCGCGCCAATGCGTTCAACATCATCGATGACGTCGGCCAGCGAACGGGGAGCGAGCGTCAGCACGTGGGGCCGGTAGGGGAGCGATTGCATGGTCTGTTCAAGATCATTCGGAGTCACCGCGCAGACATCGCAGACTGCCTGCGCCAAAATAATGTCGGGCCGGGCCTCGGCCAAGGCCCGTTCGTCAACGCGGTAGAGTGATCGCCCCGACGACATCAACGCCTTGACTTGGTGGTCGATCTCAGCGCTGCCTATGCCGTCGGAATCGACCACCGGCTGCACGATCACAGGTACCCGACGGACCTCCTCTGGGTAATCGCATTCATGGCTGATGCCGACGAGCGCCTCGGCGAAGCCGAGCATCACGACGACTTCGGTTGCGCCCGGTACGAGCGAGCAGATCCTCATGTCAGCGTGCCCTCATGGTGCCGGCCATAGTCGCCTCTGCAGTTCGGTCAGACTGGTCTCCTCCAGGCTGTGCGTGATCGCATGCGCTTCCTGCAGGTCCTGCACTGTGTGGGTGTTTGCTACCGCCAGCACCTTCATGCCAGCGGCGATTGCGCCGCGGACCCCCGGAAGCGAATCCTCGATCACCAGGCACGAGGCCGGAGTCAGTCCAGCCTCGCGTTGCTGGAGCGCTTTCAAGGCCAGAAGAAACGGCTGCGGATCGGGTTTGCCTCTGGCGACGTCTTCCGCACTCGTGATGTGCAGAAATGCGTTTCTGAGCCCCGCGGTTTCCAAAATATACTCGATTTCGTGCCGAAGCGCGCCCGATGCGATGGCCAACAGGTAGGTGCGGGAGGCATCGCGCACGAACTCGGGGACACCGGGAAAGATCACTTGATGATGCTTGACTGATTCCAGGTAGGCCTCCGCTTTTCGTTTCATCAGGCGGTCGACCGTGGCGGCATCCGCAGGACGATGGTTCGCCGCAAGCGCCGCCAGAATGCAGCCGCGGTCGTCGTAGCCAAGATAGTCGGCATAGTAGTCGGCCTCTGTCAGGTGAATGCCGATTTCTTTCAGAGTGTGATGCAAACCGGCGAAATGCAACGGCTCGGTGTCGGCGATGACGCCGTCGAAATCGAAGATGAGGGCCTGGAGTGTCGGCATAGGAACGATGGGAAGATGATGTGGGGATTTGGCGCGGATTATAGCACAGGGGTCTAATAAGAAGGCTGAAGAACGCAGCGGGACGGATTCAGAATTTCAGTCGCAGCCGCTTTTCCGGTATCCAGCCTTTGACGTCGTCGTCGGTTCGCACCGAATACACCCAGCCGCCTGGCTGCAGGTCGCCGTCGAGTACGCTCAATGTGACGCCGGGACGGATCACGGGACCCGGCTTGGTGCCGGCAGGGTCCAGGGACAGCGGAATCGTTTCCGCGGGCGCGGTCGGGTTGCCGATCGCCGTCACTTTTTGCCCCTCACCAAACATCGGAGAGGCCACGGCGGTGGGAGCTGGAGGAGCGGTCGCCGGAGCAACCGAGGATGGAGGCATGGTCGCTGGTCCCGGCGGGGCGCTTGTCGGCCCGGTTGGCGTCACGGGTGGGGGAGCCGTCTCAGACACAGCCGGCGGCGTGGCTGGGGTCGTTGCTGTCGGAGCGGATGGAGGAGCGGCCGGAGGCGCAGGCTTCGGTCGTGTTGCGACTGGAGAGGGCTCAGGCTGCGTGTCACCCGTAAAGGGAGCCAGCCAGTCCGCCAGTTGTTCAGGTTCCGTGGCGAGGTAGCCGATTCCCGCAATCAACAGGAGCAGAAATATCCAGAGCAAGGGTCTTCCACCCCGTGATTTCTTTCCGGGTTTCATGGGAGAGGTGGGCCTGGTGGCGGTCGTTTGATCCAGTTCTTCTTCCGTAAACTCCAGGTCCGGCTCCGGTTGACGGGCCATTCAACACCTCCAAGCTGAACGATCAAATTCTCTCTTATCACCATCCCCTCCGAGAGTCAATTTTCCCCTTTAAAGAGGCCTCACGGAGCAATCAACAGGGCTGTGTCGGGGAACAGGAGAGCACCTGATTCTCACGGCTGCCGCTGCGAAATACGGTCAACCCTTTGCATCCCAATGCATGCGCCAGGAGAAACGCGTCGGCCACATCGGCCTTCGTGGCGGAGGATGGCAGATTGATCGTTTTTGAGACACCGCTGTCGCTATGGTGTTGAAACGCGGCCTGCATGCGGACGTGATGCTTCGGCGGAACGTCGTGTGCTGTGACGAAGAGTCTCCGCAGCTCTCCAGGAATGCGTGCAATATGTTGAATGGACGGGCTTGAGGCTAGATCGGCCCCCAGTGTGTCGAGGGCAATGCCTCTCGCCCGGATCATTCGTACAAAAGCCGGGTGCATCATGGTAAGTTCCAGGCCGTCCAGAGTCCGGCGAAGAACGCGCACTCCGTACAGCGGTTCGATGCTGGGTGAACAGCCGGCGATCAGGCTGAT
>DASTQE010000012.1:0-16706 GCA_035761895.1 Nitrospira sp.
GGTACTGCTGGCCGGCATGTCCGGAAAGACCGCTCCCCGGCGAATCACGACGGATCGAAATCTATAGCCGTCCTGGAGCCGCGCGCCGGGAAGGGCGCGAGGAAGATCTGCGCGAAGCGTCCCGCAGGTCGACAGGTCCAATGTTTCCCCGATCTCGAGTGCGGAAAGTCGTTCGTAGATTTCGCCCAAAATCGTGGGCACGTTGTCCGATGTGAACGGCTGATCTGTCGGCCTGTAGCGTTTCTCTTCGAGCAGCTGGGCCAGGAGTTCCCAGAACACCTGGCTGTCGACGGCACCCAGGACGCCCAGGTGACTTGAACGCGCCAACAGGTCCAGGAGGGCTAGCGGTCCTCGTATCTCGAACTTCCAGGACGGAAAGAGCAGTCTTCGATCCCGATGTTGGACCTCCAGGGCGGCTTCCCCGCCGAATCGGGTTTGGCGGAAGGGTCCCTTCGTCTGTCTCAATTGTCCTTGAATGACTTCGCGGGAGAGCCGCGCCGGCTCGTAGGCGAATGTCGGCGTTGCAGGAGCCCAGCACGTGCTGACGGCATAGCGGGTGGCGAGCCTTCCGGTTCGAGCCAGCTGGTCGAACTCGCACATGTCCTGGTCGGGCAGGAACCGAAACGACAGGTCCGATCGCGAGCGAAGCCTTTGAATCAGTTCCTGCGGAGGATGCAGCGGGCCGCCCAGCTTCGATTCTGGCCGTAAACGGTCGATGCCATGAAGAATCAGCGTTCGGTTCTGTCTATGCAGCTTGGGTCCATAGAGATCCGCCAGTTCGGCGGCGAAGGAGAGATCACCGGCGCCCAAGTCCAACACCGAGGCGACATCTGCAGTCAGGAGAAGATCGAATGGCGTCCTGTGATCGCGGAGGAAGTTCATCACCGTGTCGCTGTCGAGGGTAGGAGTCTGCCAGCGGGACGTCGACTGTTCAACGACGTCGAAGCACACGCACATGGCTCGAAGTGCCTTGCTCGGCGGCAGACCGGTGAGTGCCTTGAGCTTTGGCCCGGACAAATCCTGCACTCGTTGCGCCCGGCCCTGATTCAAGGCGTCCAGGAGGAATTCCTGTAGTTCGAGGGGCAGGTTGGAGCCGCGCACGGACTCGACAAGACGAGACAAGGTGTCGACGAGATGCGAGGACTCAATAAGTCGGCGTGAGGCCTCCCACTCCCTGTCTCGTTCCTGCAAGCGCCTGGTGATGTGAGAACGAAATTCTGCGAGGAGCTGGTCGTGCGAACTCATGAAGGCGTCGAGGAGCATAACGGCCCTGCCACCATGGGTCAAGGTTGTCTTGCCGAGCCAGCAGGCCTGTGTTAGGAGAAGACAGATTAACAGATCGGAACAGGATGATGCGGCGATCGTGCAACCATGTCGTCATTGGCTTGTTGGCCTGTGCATTCCTGATCGCGGTTGCCTGTGCCGGAAGAGAGTCCTCGGGCACACGGGATCCTTCTGCGCCACCGGCGAACTCTTTCCGTCCCGGTCAGATCATTGATACGTCGAGCGGACAGGCGATTTCCGTCGAACAATTACTGGGCCTCCTGCTCCAACAGGAGGTGATTTATTTAGGAGAAGAGCATCACAATCGCTTCCATATCGAGTCGGCTCTATCTCTATTGAATCGCCTGTCTCGGGCCGGCCGCCGGCCGGTTTTGGCAATGGAAATGTTCGGCTGGGAGAGTCAGTCCGTGCTCGACCGCTACGTGCAGGGTGATGATCTGAACCGGCAGGATTTTCTCAACCAGGCCGGATGGAGCCAAAACTGGGGAGGCGCCTTCGAAACCTATGAACCGTTGGTCGCCTTTGCCAAGACCGAGCATGGGCGTCTGGTCGCCCTCAATCCTCCGAAACCTCTGGTGAGGCTTGTGGCAAAAAAAGGCCTCGAACAAGCGCGTCGAGAACCGGAATGGGGTCGTTGGAACATGCAGGATGAAACGATCGTCGACGATCCCTCGTACCGGCAGAAACTATTCGAGCAGTTGCGTGCCTGCCATGGAGGAGGATCCGACGAGATGTATCAAACCATGTACGAGGCCTCGATGGTTCGCGATGAAGGCATGGCGAAGACGATTGTTGACCTGGTCGAATCGCTCCGCCGCCTCGCGGATCCGTCGGCAGGACCCGTCGTGAGCTATACAGGGGGAGGACACGTCCAGTACAACCTGCCGGTTCCTCAACGAGTCAGTCGTCGATTATCTGGCGCGATTCGACAGACCAGCATCTACATGACGTCCTATGAAGACGGACGTCGGGAAGATCTGCGCGAGATGCTCACGGGCAAGATCGCCGATTACATCTGGCTCACGCCGGTTACGGGAGAAGGGATGCCTCGACGCTGCCGCTGAAAGGCGGGGGCATGGGCGAAGATTGATGCTCTGCTTGACAGTTTCGGTGCGGCGTTCCACACTGAGGCTGCATTTGACGCTGGAGGGAGCACAGGGCTCTCTTCTCACGGAAAAGGCGCATGCGGAACAAGATTCCCTGTTCGGCGGAACGTTTGAGCCTTCTCGACCCTCCGATGATCCAAGCGGTGGTCGACCGCAATGCTTTCCACTTGGGAACCCAGTACCTCTCCGAAAACCGCGTACGCATCGTCGAGGCCAATGAAGCGCAGATCTCCTCCGCGGTGATCGGTAATTCCGGCCTGTACGAGCAAACGATCCGGCTCAAGGACGGCCATCTCGTCTCCAAATGCACCTGTTCTCTGCCTGAGGAGCCGATGTGCCGGCATTGTATTGCCGTGCTTCTGGAATACCATCGCTGGGTCCAGCCAAGAGTGAGGAAACCCAAGCCGGCTCCTGCCGCGGCGCCAGATACTTCCAACGCCAGCACCACCGTCCTGTCGAACGTTTCTGCCGATCTGAAGCTGAGCGAGGTCCTGGCGTTCATTGAATGGCTGCAGCCGGCGATGAACGCATTGGAAAACGGAGACCCCCTGCCGGACGCGTCGCGGTTGACCGGCGATCTTGCGGCTTGGACACAGATCGTCCGCAATCTGGAAGATCGGCGGCGTGATAGCGAAGAAATCCAGCTGACACTCGAATCGGAACGACGGGACCGCGAAGCGTATGTCGAACGAATGACGCACCAGCTCCAAGCCTCAATGGCCGAAGTGAAGGCGGCTCAAATGCAATTGCAGCAGCTCCAGCAGGAAGTGGCGGGATATCATGATATGTTCACGAAGGTAGCGGAAATCGCCTCTGAGGTGGGCGGCTACGACAGCCAGATCAAGACGATTGCCGGTGAACTCATCTCAAAAGGTACGCAGCTCGATAAACTAGCTAATTCGTTCAGAGAAATTGCCACTGCGCTCAAGACCATCACCAAATCGAATGAGGCCTCCTAGTCCTGTCGCATCCCATCCGCGCTCGCCATCCTTCGATCCTCTTGCGTCCGATCCTGCGATTTCAGTACAATGCGCCTCGTTTTTGCGTTCTCGTTCTTGTTCACCACCTCGAGGAGGCTTTCGCATGAGCAAGCTGATTGGACAGGTCAGTGCAGTCGCAACGTTGTTGATGGTCGGTGTCTCTTCTGTGTTCGCCAACGAGCCGAAGGGTGGCGCACCCGACTACAGCGGCATCAGCACCATGTATTACTCCCTCATCGGCTTGGTGCTTGCCTACGGCGTCTACGACACCTTCTTCAAGAAAAGCTGAACGTCATTTCCGTGCGTGCAGCAGCGGCGTGATCTGCTCCAGCACCTTTTCCGTGATAATGCGGTAGCCCTCGCTCGTGGGATGAATGCCGTCGGCCTGATTCAGTGACGCCGATCCCGCCACTCCATCCAGAAAAAACGGAATGAGGGTCACACGATATCGCTTTGCGAGAGCGGGATAGATCGCCTCGAAGGCCTTCGTATAGTCCGCACCATAATTGGGAGGCAGTTTCATGCCAGCGAGAACCACCGTCACGGACGCCTCTTGGCACCGCTGAATGATTCGCTCAAGGTTCGCCTTGGTCTCTTGAACGTTGAGACCGCGAAGCCCGTCGTTCCCCCCGAGTTCGAGGATCACCATATCCGGGTGGCTCTTGAGCACCCATTCCACCCGCCGCAAGCCGCCTGCTGTCGTGTCTCCGCTCACGCCCGCGTTGATGACGCGATACCGGAGTCCCTGCTCGTCCAATCGGCGCTGTAACCGCGCCGGATACGTGTCCTCCGTGGCGACGCCGAGGCCCGCCGTCAAACTGTCGCCGAAAGCCACGATTCGTGGGCGATCATCGACGGCGTCCGCCCCCAGAGACAGTGCGGGGATGACGCTGACAAGAAGCATCAGCGTCAGGAGCAGTTGTCTGGCGAATAGGTCGGGAAATGCTCTGATTGGCATCGGACTTCAGTATAATATCATCTGAGTCTCAACGATGCGCTTCATGGGGCATTTCCGATGATTGCGGTTCAACATCTATCCATGCGTCTCACCGCCGGCGGCCGGCCAGTCACCATACTCGACGACGTGACGCTGGAGATTCCCTCAAAACAAACCGTTGCCGTCATGGGCCCGTCGGGAAGCGGAAAATCGACGTTGTTAGGATTGATGGCCGGCCTCGATCGGCCGACAGGGGGGTCCATCAGGTTGGATGGCACGGAGATTACCTCGATGTCCGAAAGCCGGATGGCCAGGTTCCGGCGCGCCAAGATCGGGTACATCTTTCAATCCTTTCATCTGATTCCGACGTTGACCGCGTTGGAGAATGTGCTCGTGCCGTTGGAGTTGACGGGGCACGTTGCGGCGAAGGAGCAGGCGATCGAAATCCTGAAGGAGGTGGGATTGGGCAACCGAGTCGATCACTATCCCGTCCAACTTTCGGGAGGCGAACAGCAACGCGTCGCGGTCGCCCGAGCCTTTGCCTGCCGGCCGCCGATCCTCCTGGCCGACGAACCGACCGGTAACTTGGATTCACTGACCGGTCGTCACATCATGGATCTTGTGCTTGCCCTTCACCGCGATTATGGGACCACATTGGTGTTGGTGACGCATGACCGCGCGATCGCCACCTTGATGCACCGCGTGATCGCCTTGCGTGACGGGCGCATCGAGTCCGACGAGACCCTTCCCAGAACCGCTGCCGACCTTCGCGGGTCCTCCTTGTGAGCCGCTTCATGTTCCGCATGGCCTGGCGGGAAACCCGGGGGGGCTGGCGCCACTTCCTGTACTTTTTCGTCTGCATTGCCATCGGCGTCAGCGCGTTGGTCGGCGTCTCACTGTTTGCCGCCCACGTAGAGGACGCGGTCTCCAAACAGGCGAAGGGTTTGCTCGGAGGCGATCTGGAACTCCGCTCTTCACATCCCCTCACCGCGGAGAGCCGGGCTGTCCTCCAGGCGCTCGACCAACGGGGGATCAACCGGACGCATGTCAGTGAGTTGGTGGCCATGGCAGCCCGCACCACGCGGGAAGCCACGGGCGCTCAAGCGACGCAGATCGTGGAACTCAAGGCGGTGGACCAGGCCTATCCCTTGTATGGCGTTCTGAAAATCGAACCCTCGGCCTCGTTGGACGGCCTCCTGCATCCGGATCGGACTGCGTGCGGGGTCGTCCCATGTCACGGCGCCGTTGTTCAGGAAGCGCTGTTGCTTCGCATGGGGGTGGCCGTCGGTGATCGAGTAAAGATCGGAACAGCCGAATTTCTCATCACCGGCCTCGTCCGCACCGAGCCGGATCGCATGGCGAACGCCTTCAGCCTCGGACCGCGTGTTATCATCTCAGAGGCCGGCCTGAAGGCGTCGGCACTGGTGCAACCGGGCAGCCGCATCCGTGAACGAGAGCTGCTTCAGATTCCCGCAGGGATGTCGTTCGAGCCGCTGCGCGCGGAGCTGCGCGGCCGTTTGGCTGCCGATCATGTGCGAGTCTCCAGCTATCGCGACGCGCAACCTCAGCTCAAGCAGTTTCTCGAACAGTTGTCCCGCTACCTCGGATTGATCGGCTTGACGGCCTTGTTGATCGGCGGTCTCGGAGTGGCCATGTCCATTCATGCCTTCATGCAGGACAAACTGAAAACCATCGCGATTCTGAAAACACTGGGCGCCGATTCAACACTCTTGATCGGAGTCTTTGTGCTGCAGGCGGTCGGCTTGGGGTTGATCGGAAGCATCGCCGGGATGCTTCTCGGGATCCTGCTGCAACGCCTGCTCCCGCCAGTGCTGGCGAGCGGATTTGTGAGCGATCTCCTGGAGCAGGTGGGCGCATCGACGGAGCTCTCGGCCGTCTCGATCGGCCCCCTCCTCAAGGGCGGCGCGTTGGGAGTCCTCACCACGCTGCTCTTTTCGCTCTGGCCGTTGTTGCGCGTGCGCGACATCACTCCTGCGGCCATTCTTCGACGCGAGGTGGACCCGGATTCAGGTGATCAGGCATCGCGGTTGTCGTGGAGAGCAAAATTGGGCCTGCAAGACCGGTTCGGCGTGACCACTGCCGCCGCACTCATCGGCGGACTCGTGGCCTTGTCCATGTGGCAGGCAGGCTCATGGCGGGTCGGCGGATGGTACATCGGGGGAATGGCGCTGGCCATCCTTACGCTGATCGGCTGCGCAAGGTTGCTGCTGTTCGGGTTGCGCTTCATTCCGAGACCCGCCTCCATCGGCCTCCGGTACGCGATGGGGAATGTGTTGCGCCCCGGCGGTCATACAGCAGGGATCCTGGTGGCGATCGGGATGAGCGTCATGGTCATCGTGACCGTCTCCCTCGTGGAGCAGGCGTTGCTTCGCCAGGTCGGCGAAACCCGCCCGGTGGATGCTCCGACGTTTTTTTTCATCGACCTTCAACCCGATCAAACAGAAGGCTTTGCCAAATTGATTGGCGAACGGACCGGCGGACGCAGGCCGGACATGACCCCGCTCGTGCGCTCACGGCTCCATGCCGTGAATGGTGAGCCAGTAAAAGTCGATGAAGAACGCGATCAAGATGAGCGCCGCGACGAGAGCAAGGAAGAACGGCGAAAACAGTGGTACCTGTCGCGCGAATATGTGCTGACGTTTCTCGATCAGCTCCCCAAAGGGAATGAAATCGTCCAAGGCGCCTGGTGGCAAACGGGACAGCGTGTGGCGACACCGCAGGTCTCGATGGAAGAGGAAGCGGCTCGATCCCTGGGGGTGGAGGTGGGGTCTCACATCGAGCTGGACATTCAAGGGGCCACGATTCGTGCGGAGGTGTCAAGCATCCGCAAGGTGGACTGGGGCAATTTCTCCACCAACTTTTATATGATTCTCTCACCGGGCTCGTTGGACGGCGCGCCGGTGACCTATGTGGCGACGATTCACGTCGATCCTGACCAGGAGGTGCCATTGCAGCAGGCCGTGGTGGCCGCATTTCCGAATGTGAGCGCCATCCACGTCGGGGACGTCCTCCGCAACTTTGCCAGCGTATTGGATCGCCTTTCTCTGGCCATTCGAGCCGTCGCGCTGTTCTGTGTCGTGACCGGAGGACTCGTGATGGCGGCAGCGTTGGCGGCAACCAGATATCGGCGGCTCTATGAGTCGGTCATCCTCAAGGCAGTGGGCGCCACCCGCGGCTTGATCGCAAGGACGTTCGCCGTCGAATATGCGCTGCTTGGGTTGATCGGAGGCATCATGGCCGTCGGATTATCGAGTGCGCTGTCCTGGCTGGTCCTTACCCACGTGTTTGAACTGACCTGGAGCCTGCATCCGGTGGTGCTATTCACGGGACTGGGCGGCACCGTGCTCCTCACATTGCTGGTCGGGTTGCTGAGTACATTTCGAATACTCGGGCAACGGCCGCTGGCGATCCTACGGCATGAATGACAGAGTGGGACGAGGTTAGTTGCCGACAATGCGAGACAGCTCGCCTGCCTCTGTCATCAGATACAGCTCTCCACGGGCGTCTTCACCAAAACTCGTGATCCGGCCCCCGGAGGGAGTGAGGAGCGGCCAGCTGTTCTGCGTGCCGAGCTGCCCGTTCTGGAGACGGAAACTTCTGACGAATCCCGCGCAGAAGTCGGCATAAAAATACGTGCCGTTGATAGAAGGATTGGACTGCCCACGGTAGACGTATCCACCGGTAATCGAACAGGCGCCATCGTCGTGCGTATAGTCCAGGACGGGAAGCGTAAGCCCCGTGGTATTGCAACCGCTCGGAGGATTGAAGCAGATAAAGCCTTCCATGATATTCCAGCCGAAGTTGAGCTGCCGCCCGGCACTCGGGGCGAACACGGCGTCGACTTCTTCGCGCTGACTCTGCCCCACGTCTCCAATGTAAAGGTCACCGGTTGTGCGGTCGAATGAAAAACGCCAGGGGTTCCGCAGGCCATAGCTCCACACTTCCGGTGCTCCACCGCTGTTTGCAAACGGATTGTCAGTGAAATTCGTGCAGGCATCGCCGTTTTCTGGGTTGAGCCGCAGGATTTTCCCCAGGAGGCTCGTGGTCGTCTGACCATTGTTATTTGGATCGCCGCTCCCCCCACCGTCTCCTGTCCCGGCATAGAGACAACGGTCTGGGCCGAACGCCAGCATCCCCCCGTTATGATTGTCGTTTGTCGAATGGGGAATGGTTTTGAGAATCCTGTCGGAAGCAGGAGTCGCCACGTCCGCGTTTGTCGTGCTAGCCAAATAGCGCGCGATCACAATGTCGCCATTGGTGTCGGTGTAGTAGATGTAGAAACGACGATTATTGAGTGGAGGGCCAAAATCAGGATCAAACGCCATCCCGAGCAGCCCCCGCTCTCCGCCGCTCGTGATCAGTCCTTGTACATCGAGGAACGGCGTGACTCTGGGAGCGCCGCTCAGGGCATCCAAGATCCGGATGAGCCCTCCTTGCTCGACGACAAAAAAGCGATTCAGATCGCCAGGAGGTGCTGTGAGAAACACCGGTCTCAAGAGGACCGCTGCAGCCGTCACCGGCTGGAGGCGCAAACTATTGGACGTTCCCGGGGGAGGAGCCGTGCCTCCCCCGATGCCTGAATCCGAGCCATTACAAGCACCGAGAAAGAACAGGAGGGTCAAGGAAAAGAGTATGAGACATCTCATCGCTCAATCTCGAAAATGTGAGAGTAAACTAGCGGCCCTTCTGCAAATATTCGCGGAGACTGCGCCCATCGCGTTCTCCGAACAAGACGCCGATCCGAAGCTGCTCAAGGTACTGTGCCAAGGTCTTACCGCCCAAGTCGATCTTGCGGGTCTCAAAGAACTGCCGGACGTCTTGTTCAAGCTCAGCTTTGCACAGGGCCGTGATGCCGCCGCACATCCGGCGGAGCCCCTGCTTGGGGAACCGCTGATCCATGATATCCCAGTTGCTTTTCACAAAGCGCCAGCTTTGTTCGCGGCCGTATACGTTGCTCATGACGGCACTGACCATGAAGGGCGCGTCCTGTAGCCGGATGTCGCCATCGAGCGTCTTCGCCAGTGTCCGGTCCAGGAGAGCCGGCTGCCGAAACATCGCTAATGAAAACAGGTAACGGCGTTCTTCTTGCGGCGTGGCGGCCTTTTTGAAGCGCTCGGTAAACTCGTCGTAGCGACCTGCATCCCCGACAAAGGCGAGGATGCCTACGAGCGCGGGAAGAAGGTTTGGATCGACCGCTTGCGGATCTTTGCGAGCGAGGCCGTACCACTCTGCGGCACGAGCCTGCGTCGCGGGATCGTTGCCCAGCCGTCCCAGCGCGCTGAGCAATTCGCTTCTGAGCTGCCTGGTCAAGTCGCTTTCCCCGGCCTCCGGCGTCCATCCGACTGCCGCTGCCGCCGGACCGACTCGTGTCCGGACAAACGCCTCCAAGAGAGCACGGTCGGACGGATCAACGATGCGGTTCAAAAACGAGAAGGACTCGATCAACAGGGCCCAGACGTTCTTGTCCCGTTCTCCCGTGAATCGGCCTGTCAGGTCGAGATAGGCAGGTAACGGCATCAGGCCGGCGACGGTGGATGCCCAGGCGTCGTTCACCAGATTGAATCGTTCGATGGGAGCGAGTTTTTCCAGGCCGCCTTCGAGCAGTCGTTGAAGGAGGACAGGGCCGTAGCGCACGCGGTAAAAACCATGCCCGCTCTCGTTGACGACGACGAAGTGTGTGTTGGAGGGACAGGCCACGTGTTCTTCTGCACGGGTGAGCAAGAGCCGTCGTATTTCCGTCTTCTCTGCCGTCTGTATCCGGAGCCCTACCGGCAGGTGCCAGAGGCCGGGCGCAGGGTCGGGGAGATAGGTGAAGCGCTGCTGCGCCAAGACGAGTTCGTCCTGTCCGGTCAGCTCCGCCGTCAACAACGGATAGCCCGGCTGAAAAATCCAGCCATCCATCAACTCGGGCACGGCCTGCTGCGCTGCCTTTCCGAGGGAGATCCAAAGGTCCTTGGTATCGGCGTTCCCGTAGGCATGCGTGTGTAGATAGTGCCGGACGCCGTCACGAAACACCGTCGGGCCGATGTGCTGCTCGAGCATGCGAAGGACGGAGGCGCCTTTTTCATACGTCAGCACATCGAACATGGCCTCGGCATCCTTCGGCGCCTGAACGGCGTATTCGATGGGGCGCGTACTATGCAACCCGTCGACCGACAAGGCCGCCGCGCGCGAGACGCCGAACGTGTCCCAGCGCTTCCATTCCGGTTTCCATGCATCGACCGCCAGCATTTCCATGAAGGTGGCGAACGCTTCGTTGAGCCACAGCCCGTTCCACCATGACATGGTCACGAGATCGCCGAACCACATGTGGGCGTTCTCGTGAGCGACGACGTCGGCCACCCGCTCCAATTCCCCGTGTGTTGCCGTACGAGGATCAACGAGTAAGGCGGTTTCGCGAAAGGTTATGGCGCCCAGGTTTTCCATGGCGCCAGCGGCAAAGTCGGGAATGGCCAGAAGGTCGAGCTTGTCGCCCGGATAGGGGATGCCGTAATAGCGCTCAAAAAACTGCAAGGAGGCAGTTGCAATCTCCTGTCCGAACTCGGTGAGGTGTCTCTTCCCCGGCACGGCCCATAAGCGGAGAAGAGTCTTGCCTACGGACGTCGGAGCACTCGCCTCGATCCGGCCGACCACAAACGCGACCAAATAGGTGGACATCTTCATCGTATCGGCGAACCGGACAACTTTCTTTCCTCCCTCATGGGTTTCAGACACCACGGCGCTGTTGGAAACTGCAGTCAGGTCAGACTCGATCACCAGCGTGGTCGAGAACACCGCCTTGAAATCCGGCTCATCCCAGCAGGGGAATGCCCGCCGCGCATCGGTCGCTTCAAATTGCGTCGCCGCGATGGTTTGGGCCATGCCGCTCTGGTCCTTGTACGTGCTCCGATAAAAGCCTCGAAGCTTGTCATTCAGCGTGCCGCGAAATCCCAGGTGCAGCCGCCATTGGCCCGGGATCAGTGGTTGGGTAACGGTCAGCCGGCAGCGCTGCAACGACTCGTCGAGCGCCACCGAAGCCGATTGCCGTCTGCCCCGGTCGTCCTCGATGACGGCGTCCTCGATGGCCAGTTCGAGCGCATTGAAGACAATGACATTCGTCGCTTCCACGACGGACAAGCCGACGGTGACACGGCCATGAAAGGAGGCGCCCGGCAAGTCCGGCTCCATCCGCAGTTCGTATCTGAGAGGACGCACATGTCTCGGAAGACGAAAGGGGTCGTCGGCAGTCTGAGAAAGCTGATTCATGTGTTCACCTTCGGGTGTTTCCGTGGCGGCTCGAACGGTGGTTGGAAGGGACCGGCCGACGCGCGCGATCAGTGGTGCTGCCAAGAGAGTTGCCAGAGTCTTTGCGAGCCGTCGAAGCGTCTCACGTCTCCCGATGGACCATTCATGTCCGTGTGACGTTGTGAGTTTCTGTTCCATGGGGCGTCCCCACGATCAAGACGTCGGTTCGGCCAACAAACAAACCGGTCTCGACGACGCCGGGAATGCGGTTGAGGGCGATTTCCAGTTCGTCCGGCCGCTCAATCCGCGCTACATGAACGTCGAGGATTAGGTTCCCACACTCGGTGCGAAACGGGGCGGCGCCGCGTTCGCGAACCTCGACGCGGCTTTGGGTGAGAACTTCGATGTGCCGTGCCGTGCTGCCCCAACCAAAGGGCACGACCTCGACGGGCAATGGGAAGGTGTCTCCCAGCACAGGCACAAGTTTGGTGTGATCCACCAGCACCACGAATCGCTTGGCCGAACTCGCGACGATCTTTTCTTTCAACAACGCGCCGCCTCCACCCTTGATCAAATGAAAGGATGGGTCAACTTGATCGGCGCCGTCGAAGGCGACGTCGATGGTCCAACGAGGCTCATGATCAATTAACGTGATGCCGTACCGTGCGGCGAGCGAGGCGGTTTCCTGTGAAGTGCACACGCCCCGCACGTGCAGTCCCCCCTTCACCTTCTCGCCCAGGGCCATCACCAAATGCCTGGACGTTGACCCCGTGCCTAAGCCGACGATCATGCCATCCTTCACATAGTCGACGGCGGCGAGGGCCGCGGCGCGCTTGAAGGGTTCGAGATCCGTGGCGCTCATCGTTGACGCAGCCGGGCCGCCATGGAGGCTGCCCCGAGGAGACCAGTTTTCTGATTCATGACGACATGGACGGGAATCTGGCTCATCAACCGCTTATAGCGCCCTTTGTTGATAAAGGCTTTCATGAAATCTCCATCTTTCAGTTTGGCCAGAAGCTTGGGTGCGATGCCTCCGCCAACGTAGACGCCGTTGATCGCCATGGCTTTCAGCGCCAGATTGCCAGCCTCTGCTCCGTAGATGGAAGCGAACAGGTCCAGCGCCTGTCTGGCGATTTCGGCCTGCCCCTTGAGGCCCGCCTCCGCAATTTCCGCGGCCGGATCACCGGCCTTGATCTTTTCCGCCAGCCAGGTCGGTTCGTTTTTTTTGGCATCGCGCAGATACTCATAAATGGCCACAAGGCCCGGTCCTGAAACCACCCGTTCGTAGCTCACGTGCAGATACTGACTCCGTACATAGCGGAGAAGTTCAATTTCCTGATCGCTGTTCGGCGCAAAATCCGTGTGGCCGCCTTCCGACGGCATTGGTCGATAGGCGGTGCCGTCCCAAAAGAGGATGGACTCACCCAGTCCGGTGCCTGCGGCAATGAGTGCGATCGCCTGTTTGTGTGTCGGCGGCGTCCCTGCGTTCAACGTCACCAATTCGTCTGGCCGCAGCAGCAGAATCCCGTGGGCCATGGCCTCCAGATCATTGAGCAGCTGCACATGCCGTATATCGAATTGCTTGGACAGCGCCGGCCCGTCCACTACCCAGGGCAAATTGGTCGTTCGGGAGTGATTTTGAAATACCGGACCCGCCACCCCGAAACAGGCGGCTTCGAGGGTAAGGGGAGCGGCCGGAGTTCCGGGAGAGGGCGAGGCGCCTTCCTGGCTGGCTTGTTCAAGCTGGTCGATCGCGAGCGGAGGTCTTGGAGGGGCCAGAAATTCGGTGAGCATCTCATCCAGCGACCCATAATCGGCGCTGAGAAACGTTTCGAGCCGAAGCGGATCAATGCGCTCCGTTGTCCACTCATACAGGGCGAGATGCGTTTTCGTGCCCCCGATGTCTCCAGCCAGGATCATGTTGGCCTCGGGTAGTGCTGCGCAGAATGTCCGGTCAGCTTGGCTGCAGCGGCACGATCCAGCACCCAGATGAGGCGACCTCGTTCCGGCCGCACCTGCGCGGCCGGCAACTGCCGGTCGGATTCCTGCTGAGGTTCGAGGATGGTTTTGACGATGCCGGCCTTGCTTTCACCGCTGGCCAGAAACAGTACCACAGTCGCCTGGTTGATCACACCTAGGGTCAACGTCAGCCGGGTAGGCGGATCGGAAGGTGCATGTCCCACCGCCACCCACCGTCGAGGCTCATGAAGGACATCAGTTCCCGGGAACAGCGAGGCGGTATGGCCGTCGTTTCCGACGCCCAATAGCACGAGATCAAGATGCGGCCATCCGCCTCGTGCCGCGCTGGTCACGGTCTGTAGCACGTCCTCATACTCCCTGGCCGCAGCGTCTGGATCGGGATGCTCGCCTCTCATCCGGTGAATACGAGGCTGAGGAATACTGAGGGGGCGAAAGAGAGCCTGTTCGGCCAGGAGGAAATTGCTCTCGGAATGGTCGGGAGGCACGCAGCGTTCATCGCTAAAGAAGAAGTCGGTGCTCGTCCACTCGCTCCCCGTGGATACGGTGGCCAATCGATGGTAGAGCTGTTCAGGGGTCCGGCCTCCAGACAACGCGAGCCAAAACCGTCCCCGTTCTTCGAGCGCCTGCCGCCGCAGTTTCAGTGTCAAGGTTGCGGCAGCCGTTGCCCACTGCGATAGGTCGTTCAGCACGTGGAGCTCGGGACGGACGGCCATCGTCGTCAACCTCTCGCCGTTCATTCAAATCCATATTAGGTAGCGGCCCTGGAAAAGGCAAACCAGGCTACGGCGGAGCCGGAGAAGTCCGTCGAATGAGAAAGGGCATTCCTTCGGTCACGGTCCACGCCAGCGATTGGGCGTGATGAGGTGTGAGGGTTAAACGGAGAACGGGCTGCGACGGAGGCTCTTTTCCCGTGGCAAGCCTGCGGGTCCAATTCTGAAGCCAGGCCCACCATTCGCGCAAGGTGAATCGCAGCCATCGCCAAAAATCGGCTGTGGCGGACGGGTGAACCGCCAGGAGGAAGGAAGGAGAAAATGTCAGCGTGAAATCGGTTGGCATGTCGTCGAGCGAAACCGGCAGTTGATCGCCACCCGCCGACGGCTCGATTTTGCGTCGCGTCACCGGCGGCCGTGCCTGCAAACGGACCGTGGTCGAAACTTCGGCAAGGTGGCTGGCCGACCATTGCTCGATGGGAAACCGGTGGAGCTCCGCTCCGCGCCCCTTGATCATCACGGCATGGTCGACCAGATCCACGATCACGTATGTTTGAGGACGGGCCGCGAGTTTGACCTCTTCGGCCAAAATTCGGGTCGCTTCTTGAAGGGCTGTCGGATCGTTGAGGTCGATGCCGAAGACGTTCTCAGATTCAGTTGCCCCGGCGGGCAGTGTGGACAGCAGCAGAAGAACAAAGAACCGGACGAAGCTGGCCGAGCGTCTCAGCATCCGTCAGAAAATCATGATTGGCGTTCCAACCCTTGCCAGCCGATACACACTCTTGAGATCCTCGTCGTTGAGTCGGATGCAACCATGGGTCACGTTCTTGCCCAAAAGTCTGGGATAGAGAGTGCCATGGATGAAGTATCCCCTGCCGAATCCGAGCGCATACTCACCCAGCACCCCTGGTTCGATGCGGCCGGCGGCAGTCTTGGGAACCGCCAATCCTTCCTCAATGAATGCCCAGTCCGGCCTTACCCAGACCGGATTGGTCAGTTTGGATTGCACCGTGAATTCTCCCCGCGGCGTGTCGAAGATCCATTGACCTTTGGCCTCGCCGGGTTTGTCGAGGATTGTGCCACTTCCCGTCGACGCCAGCGCATCCAGCATGACCTGATCCCGACGTTTGATATAGAGATGGTTTCTGGCTGTGTCGACCACAATGTACGCCTGACTTGGCATCAGTTGGCTGAGCTGCTTCGAGAGCGATCGATACCGGGATTGCAGGGTATGAAGCGTTGCCTGATCTATCTCGACGGCTTGCACGGTAGAGGCATCAGTCGCCGGTAAACTGCTGGCCAGCAGCAAGAGGAGAGCGCCGATCGAGACAGACCACAATGTTGCAATTGCGCGGGCCATTCGCCTGTTCAGATTTCGTTTCGACGCACAGGCAGATGTGCCAGGGCCCGCGCCACAGAATTGTGTTCCAAGAGCGCGCCGACGATGGTCACCGGGGTCCCATTGTCGACCCGTTCGAAGAGCGCCGCCATTTGAGGATTCTCAAGCATCACGCATCCCAACGTTTGGGCCATCAGCTCGCTTTCCACTCCGTGAATTTCGATTTGGCCTCCGATGTCGCGGAAGGCGGGGATTCTCCCCTTCTGGCGATCATTTAAAAATCTCCGCCGGTCTTCTTGATTAGGATAATCCAGAAGCAGCGCCCGATAGAATTGGGTTTGTCCACGGCCCCGCTTTCCGGCCACACGATAGCGTCCTTCCGGTGTCGCCCCGTCGCCTTGGTAGCGCTTTTCCTTGATGCCGTTGAAGCCCAGGCGGACGGGATACGTTACCACTTTTTGCCCGTTCCGATAGAGGGTCAACGAACGCTCTGCTTTACTGACGACGATTGCCGATGCCTTATGTTTTTTCGACCACTCGATCGTTTCACGCGCCATGCGCTGCCACTGAGCGATCCGACCGGGGCTGGTGTACCTTCCCAACTCCCGCTGAAGCAACGCGGATTGTGCGGTGAGGTGGCGGGCGGCGAGATCGGAGGCGTTCAAGGATTGATCGTAGAGGCCCTGTTCGTAAAACGCCCGGGCCTGCTTCAGCAGCAGGTCGGTTTCCACCGGCTTCTCCGCCAGTATCAGCCGGCTGTCGATGGCACTGACTTGTAGGGCGATGGCGTGTGCACGCTGTTCGACATCTGTCAGCTGTCGGGCGGCTGCACGACGCTCGGCCTCCTGCTGGGCGGCCAGGCGGGCAACTGTCTTGGCGCCTTCAGCTTGCAGATGCCGAAGCGCCTCTTCCAGGTCGTTAGGTTCCCAGGGCCAACGGATGCTGTCTTCCTCCCCTTCCAGACGGGTTCGAAGGGTGACCCACTGATGAGCGAAAGCGGCATAGTCGCTTGGAGCCATCTCTGCTGCCCGCAGCTGCAGCAAATCGCGATCGAGCGATTCGATGGCTTCGAGCATCTCGGGAGGTACGGTTTCGACGCAGGCGGTGAGGGAACCGCAGAGCGCC
>DASTQE010000013.1:0-10173 GCA_035761895.1 Nitrospira sp.
GCAGTGGAAGGCCGCGTCCGGCAACACGATCGTCGAGCAACAAAAGCAGCTGGGGGAATCGTGTGACTGGGAACGCTTGCGTTTCACGATGGATGAGGGGCTGTCAAAAGCCGTGCTCGAAGTCTTCGTCCGTCTCTATGAGGAGGGATTGATCTATCGCGGCGAACGGCTGATCAATTGGTGTCCCCGCTGCCTCACCGCCCTGTCGGACATTGAAGTCGAGCATGAGGAGGTGAAGGGGAGACTCTTCCACATTCGTTATCCGGTAGCGGACAATCCGAGTGTCTCGCTGGTGGTCGCCACCACCAGGCCCGAAACCATGCTCGGCGATACAGGCGTGGCCGTGCATCCTGACGACCCGCGGTATCGACATCTGATCGGTAAGAACATTCACCTCCCGCTCACTCGCCGCGAAATTCCCGTCGTCGGCGACGCCATCCTCGTCGACCTGGAGTTCGGCACGGGCGCGGTCAAGATCACGCCGGCCCACGATTTCAACGACTATGAAGCGGGCGAACGGCACCAGCTTCCCCGCCTGCCGATTTTCGACCATCAGGCGCTGCTCGATCCCACCGCGCTGACCTCCGCGGGCGTTGAAGAGGACATCATCGCCGCCATTGCACGTCTGCCGGTGGCAAAAGCGAGGGCAACGATTGAGCAGGCCTTGAAGGAGCGGGGGTTGCTGGTCAAGGTCGAGGACCACAAGATGGCGATCGGCAAGTGCTATCGCTGTAAGACTATTGTGGAGCCCTACCTCTCACCCCAATGGTTTGTCGACATCAAGCCGCTGGCCGAGCCGGCGATTCGCGCCGTGGAAGAGGGCCGGATCAGAATTATTCCCGAGGGCTGGATCAACAATTATCTCGGCTGGATGCGCGACATCAAAGACTGGTGCATCTCCCGCCAGATCTGGTGGGGCCATCAAATTCCCGCCTGGTACTGCGAGCGATGCAATGAGCCCTTCATTCATAGACAGACCAATGCGACAGGCGCGGTCACCCGGATCACCCTGCTCCAGGGGGCGAAGCCGGTGGTCGCCAGATCGGCGCCGGCCGTCTGCCCGCAATGCAGCGGGCAACAGTGGCTCCGCGACCCGGACGTGTTGGACACCTGGTTTTCGTCCGGCCTCTGGCCCTTTTCTACTTTGGGGTGGCCGGAAGAGACGCCGGAATTGAAGACCTATTATCCGACCTCCACTCTCGTCACCGGTCTCGACATCCTGTTTTTTTGGGTGGCCCGCATGATCATGCTGGGGCTGAAGTTTATGCCGGACGTGCCCTTTCGCGACGTCTACATTCATGCGCTCGTGCGGGACGCCGAAGGCCAAAAGATGAGCAAATCGAAAGGCAACGTCATCGATCCGCTGCACGTCATGGATCAGTTCGGCACGGATGCCCTGCGGTTCACGCTCGCCTCCATGGCGTCGCCGGGGAGGGATCTCAAACTGGCGGAAGAACGAATCGAAGGCTATCGCAACTTCGCCAACAAGATTTGGAACGCCGCACGCTTCAGCCTCATGTACCTCGAAGGACCGCGTACCTCGCGGCCTTCTGTGGAACGCTCCTTTGCGGACCGGTGGATTTTGAGCCGGCTCAACAGCGCGATCAGAACCGTCACCTCGGAGTTGGACGTCTACCGGTTCGACCGCGCGGCTAGCGCGCTGTATCACTTCATCTGGCACGAATACTGTGACTGGTACCTGGAATTGATCAAACCCGCTCTGCAGAATCCGTCGCATCCCGACGGTCCGGTGACCAGACAAACGCTGGTTGACACCCTCGAGACCACGATGCGGCTGCTGCATCCGTTTATGCCGTTTCTCACGGAAGAAATCTGGCAGACGATTCCGCATGAGGGCGAGAGCATCGTCATTCAACGCTTTCCCAGCCCCGAGCAGGCCTGGGACGCCCCGGACGCCGAGCCGCGCTTTCTCCTACTCGAGCAAGCCGTGAGCCTCATCCGTACAGGGCGCGCACTCCTGAATTACCCGCCCGGCCAGCAGATCGAATACGGCGTCGCCCACGACAATCCGGACAAGCAGCGGCAGCTCCAGCAGCTGGAGCCTCATCTCGCGCATCTGAGCCGGGGGGTGCCCGCCATCAGCGCGCAGACGGCCTGGCCGCCGGCACAGCGGCTTCGGCTCGTCGCCGAAGGCCTGACCATTGGTTTGCTGGTCTCCGGAGATGTGGACCTCAAGAAAGCACTGGACCGCCTCGTGAAGCAGCGCGAAGCGCAGGACAAAGAGATCTCCCGCCTGACCGGCAAACTGGACAACAAGGAGTTCGCCGCCAAGGCGCCCGCGGAGGTGCTGACGGAGCATCGTGAACGATTGCGCAACCTGCAGCACGATCAAGCGCTCCTGGCCAGCAGCGAGCAGCAGCTCCGTACCCTGCTTGGGGCCTGAACACATGGCCGTCCTCCCTGCCGCCGCCATTCGACGCGCCGTCCGACTAGGGCTCGAAGAAGACGCAGGACAAGGCGACGTCACGACTGCCGCGCTTTTTCCGACCGCGGTTCCGGCTCAGGGCCGGATCATCGCGCAGCAAGAGCTCATCGTCGCCGGGATGGCGCCCGCCGTCCAAACGTTTCTCGCCGTCGACCCCTCGCTTGCCTTGACCGTGATGAAGAAGGACGGTTCGAAAGCCAGAAACGGCGAGACGCTCTTGCGCATCGAAGGGGACGGCCGATCCATCCTCACGGCCGAGCGAGTCGCCCTCAATTTCCTGCAACATCTCTCGGGTATTGCCACCCTCACCGGCCGGTTCCGTAAAGCCGTGCGTGGCTATCCCGTCGCCATTCTGGACACCAGGAAAACGCTCCCGGGTTGGAGGGCAATCCAAAAGTGGGCGGTGGCCCTCGGCGGCGGAACGAATCACCGGCAGTCGCTCTCGGATGGCGTGCTCATCAAAGACAATCATCTCAGCCTTCTGCCTCGCACCGAGGCGGTCCGTCGCGCCTGCCTGCTGGCCAAGAGCAGGGGCCGAAGCCGGATGCCGATTATCGTCGAAGTGGAATCGCTCGCAGGGGTCACGCAAGCGCTCGCCGGACAAGCGGACGTGATTCTCCTCGACAACATGACGCCCGCCCTGGTCAGAAAGGCCGTGCACATGATCAAGGGACGCGCCCTTGTCGAGGTGTCCGGCGGCGTGACCCTGAAGAATGTTCGCGCGGTGGCGTCGGCCGGCCCGGACCGCATTTCGATCGGCGCACTCACCCATTCCGCTCCCGCCGCCGCCCTGACGCTGGAGCTCGAACCCGCGGGCCATAACCGCAAGAGGCATCGCTGACCAGTGCAGCGCTCGTCACCGCTGAACGTCCACGCCATTCACAGTCACCTCACGACCCGATCGCTGGGTCGCCGCATCGAGTTGCACGAACGCCTCGATTCGACGAACCGAGAAGCGGTCGCATTGGGCCAGGCCGGTGTCGAGCACGGCACGCTGGTGCTGGCCGATGCCCAAACGGCAGGGCGAGGCCGGATGGCTCGAACATGGTTCTCGCCGCCGGGCATGAACCTGTACGCCTCTCTGGTCATCCGCCCCACGGTTGATGCCAGGCATCTGGCAGCATGGCTATCATGGTTGCCATTGATGGCGGCTTTGGGCGCGGCCGAGGCCATTGAAACCGTGGGATCGCTGAGCATCGAGGTGAAGTGGCCAAATGATCTGCTGATCAACGAACGGAAAGTGGGAGGCATCCTCTGTGAGAGCGGCACGGCCGCCGGAGTGGGACCGTTTCAAGTCGTCGGCCTCGGCATCAATGTGAACGGCGTGCCTGAAGATTTTCCCGAGGACTTACGGGGGATGGCCACGACCCTCCGCCATGAAAGCGGCGGTTTCATCGACCGCAACCGGCTCATCGCTCAGGTGTTGCAGGAGCTCGAATCGTGCCTCGAGGAGTTCCTCCAACGGGGCCGGGAACGCATCGCACTGGCCTACCGACGGCGCTGCACGACGATCGGCAGAACCGTCAAGGCCCTGCTGGCTGACGGCACGGAATGCATCGGGGTCGCCCAAGCCATTGATCTGGATGGATCCTTAACGCTCATTGAGCCGTCCATGAAAGGCAATCGAGCGGCTCCAGTAGTCCGGCAGCTTCGTGCAGCCGATATTGTGCACCTGCGATGAGGCTCCCGGTAGCGAAATCGCCATCGAGCCGGTAGTATAGGCTTGAAGTTCGGCGCAAGGACTCAGCACTCAGGACTCAACACTCAGGACTTCATACGCCCATGCTGCTTGTCGTCGACATCGGAAATACCAACGTCGTGCTGGGCATCTACGACGGGCCGGTGCTGAAGGCACATTGGCGTCTGGCCACCGATGCGAAAACCACGGCCGACGAGTACGGGATCCTCTTCAGCAACCTGCTCGCCTCCGCAGGCATCGTTCCGGCCCAGACATCCGGCGCCATTATGTCCAGCGTCGTTCCCACGCTGACCGAGACGTTTGAGACGTTGATCGAGCAGTACTTCCGGCAGCGACCGATGATCGTCACGTCTGACACGGATACCGGGCTCACCATTCGTTATGCCAATCCCAAGGAAATCGGCAGTGACCGGCTCGTCAATGCCGCGGCGGCCTATCACAAGTACCGGCGCGATTTGATTATCGTCGACTTCGGCACTGCAACGACCTTCTGCGCAGTCACGAAGGACGCGGAATATTTGGGAGGAGTCATCGCTCCCGGCCTCGGGATCTCCGCCGAGGCGCTGTTCGCCCGCGCGGCCAAGCTCTCGAAGGTGGAATTGACGAGGCCTAAGACGGTGATCGGAACGGACACCGGAACCAGTATCCAGTCCGGCCTGCTCTTCGGCTATGCCGGACTGGTCGACACGCTGGTGCGGCGGATCGAACAGGAACTGGGCCGCACTGCTTATGTGATCGCTACCGGCGGACTGAGCAGCGTCGTCGCCAGGGAAACCACCTCGATTCAGGCGCTCGAACCCCTTCTGACGCTGGAAGGCTTGGCACTGCTCTATCGCCGGGCCAATGGCTCGCCCTCTCCGACGTGGATATAGCTGATTTTCCCCCCAAGTAATTAATTCTGTGGGGCTGCTGTTGACTTATGTTCTCCGGTGACTATCTCGCCTCAGTAACAGGACACATCGTGGCTGACAACGAACGAAGCACCAATACATTCAACAACTTAGATCCTGATTCCAGTGATTCTTCTTTCGCTCCCTCCGAAGCCGCTCCGGCTGAGCCGGTGGTCAGGGATGAGGAGCTGAAGTCGCTCAACGATAAGTATCTGCGGCTGGCGGCTGAGTTCGACAACTATAAGCGGCTCGCCCAGAGGGATCAGCGGGACCAGATCCGATTCGGCAATGAGCAACTTCTGAAGGAACTCCTGCCGGTCGTCGACAATTTGGAGCGTGCGATCAAGGCGGCGAAGGATGTGAAATCCGCCGACGGGCTGGTCCAAGGCGTCGATCTCACCTTGAAACAGTTGCAAGGCGTCCTCGGCAAGTTCGGAGTCCAGTCTATTCCGACGATGGGCCAGCCGTTCGATCCGTCCGGTCATCAGGCGGTCGCGTCCGTGCCCTCGACACAGGTCCCGGACATGCATGTGGTGGAAGAGTGTCAACGTGGCTACCGGTTGCACGACCGGATCTTGAGACCCGCCATGGTGACGGTGTCATCCGGCGCCGGATCAGGGCCGAACGGAGCAAGCGACGAATCCGACTCGTGACATACGAAGATTTTTAGTCCAGGAAGGAGTACATCATGGGTAAAGTCATCGGCATCGATTTAGGCACGACCAATTCCTGCGTCGCCGTCATGAGCGGCGGTGATCCCGTTGTGATCGCCAACGCGGAAGGCGCCCGGACGACTCCGTCGGTCGTCGCGATCACCGATAAGGGCGAACGGCTCGTCGGCCAGATCGCCAAACGCCAGGCCATCACGAATCCGGAAAACACCATCTACTCTGTCAAGCGTCTCATGGGCCGGAAGTTCCGCAGCAAGGAAGTCCAGGAGGCGATCAAGCGGCTGCCCTACAAGGTCGTCGAAGCCGACAACGGCGACGCCCATGTGGAGCTACGCGGCAAACGCTACAGTCCGCCGGAAATCTCCGCCATGATTTTGCAGAAAATGCGGCAAACTGCCGAGGATTATCTGGGCGAGAAGGTGACCGAAGCCGTCATCACCGTCCCCGCCTATTTCGACGACAGCCAACGCCAGGCGACGAAGGACGCGGGCCAGATCGCGGGATTGAACGTCCTGCGCATTATCAACGAGCCGACAGCCGCCTCCTTGGCGTACGGACTCGACAAGAAGAAGGACGAGCGGATCTCGGTCTATGACCTGGGCGGCGGCACGTTCGACGTGTCCGTCCTTGAAATCGGCGAAGGGGTGTTCGAAGTCAAGTCGACCAACGGCGACACCTATCTGGGCGGCGACGACTTCGACCTCCGCATCATGGATTGGCTCGTCGATGAGTTCAGGAAAGACCAGGGCATTGACCTCCGGAAGGACCGCATGGCCCTCCAGCGCCTTAAAGAAGCGGCCGAACGGGCGAAGATCGAGTTGTCTTCCTCGCAGGAAACAGAAATCAATCTGCCGTTCATTACGGCGGATGCCAGCGGTCCCAAGCACATGGTCATCAAGCTGACGCGATCCCGGCTGGAGCAACTGGTCGACGATTTGATTCAGCGGACGGTCGAACCCTGCCGCAAGGCTTTGGGCGACGCCGGTGTGTCGGCGCGCGACATCAATGAGGTCGTGCTCGTCGGCGGAATGACCCGCATGCCCAAAGTCATTCAAGTCGTGAAAGACTTCTTCGGCAAGGAGCCGCACCGGGGCGTGAACCCCGATGAAGTCGTCGCCATCGGCGCGGCCATTCAAGGCGGCGTGCTCAAGGGCGACGTCAAAGACGTGCTTCTGCTGGACGTCACGCCGTTGTCCCTCGGCATCGAGACGCTGGGTGGTGTGTTTACCAAGCTCATCGAGCGCAATACGACCGTCCCGACGAAGAAGAGCCAGGTCTTCTCGACGGCGGCCGACAACCAAACCGCCGTCACCATCCGCGTGTTCCAGGGGGAACGTGAAATGGCCAACGACAATAAGTTGCTCGGCCAGTTCGATCTCGTGGGCATTCCACCGGCCCCGCGAGGCATGCCGCAGATCGAAGTGACATTTGATATCGACGCCAACGGCATTGTGCACGTGTCGGCCAAAGACTTGGCCACGCAGAAGGAGCAATCCATCAAGATCACGGCCTCCAGCGGTCTCAGCAAGGAGGAAGTGGAAAAGCTGGTCAGGGATGCGCAGACGCATACGGAAGAGGATAAGAAGCGCAGAAAGGCCGCCGAAGCCAAGAATCAGGCCGACAATCTGCTCTATCAGACGGAGAAGAACCTCAAGGAGCACGGCGATAAGATTTCGGCGGAGGACAGGACCAAGATCGAAGAAGCCGTCACCGCTTTGAAAAAGGCGATGGAGGGCACCGATCCCGACGCGATCGAGTCGGCCACACAGGCCCTGACGACCGCCTCCCACAAGTTGGCGGAGGAGATGTACAAGAAAGCGTCGGCTGCATCCGCGACCGGTGGGGCGGGCGCCGCTGAAACTGAGAGTCCGAACGGCGCCAAGACGGACGAAAAGGTCGTCGACGCCGAGTTCGAAGAAGTGGACAAAGATAAAAAGTAAGATAGAATACGGCTGCTGAGGGACCGAGTTTCGTCAATCACGAAACTCGGTCTTTCTGCGACACCACCATTAGGGGACAATGGCTTCCGTGTCCAAACGAGACTTTTACGAAACGTTGGGCGTCGACAAGACGGCGTCCGACGAGGATTTGAAAAAGGCCTACCGCAAGCTGGCCCGCCAGCATCACCCCGACCTGCAAAACGGCGAGCAACAGAAGAAGCAGGCGGAAGAGAAGTTCAAGGAAATCAACGAAGCCTACGAGCACCTCAGCGACGCTGAGAAGCGCAAACGCTACGACATGTTCGGCCATGCCGGCACGCAGGGCGGAGCCGGCTTTGAAGGCTTTGACTTCGGGCGCGGCGGCTTCGGCGATGTCTTCAACGACATTTTCGAGGATTTCTTCGGCGGCCAGCGCGGCGGCACGCGCGCCGAGCGTGGAAATGACCTCCAGTACAACCTCGAGATCACGTTCGAAGAGTCGGTCTACGGGAAGGAAGCGAAACTCAAGATTCCGCGTTGGGAATCCTGTACCGACTGCAAAGGCACAGGGGCCAAGTCGGCCTCAGCGATGAAGACGTGTCCGAGCTGCAAAGGCGCCGGACAGATCCGGCTGCAACAGGGCTTCTTCAGCGTCAGCCGACCCTGCGGCCAATGCGACGGCTCGGGACGCATCATCACTGATCCCTGCCCGGCCTGTCAGGGCCGGCAGCGCGTCTATCGCGAGCGCACGATCGCCGTACACATTCCGGCCGGCATCGAAACGGGCATGCGCCTCCGCCTGTCCAATGAGGGCGAACACGGCGTCAACGGGGGTCCCCCTGGGGACCTCTACGTGGCGATTGCCGTCAAGCCGCATCCCGTCTTCCAGCGCAAAGGGAACGACATCATCTGTGACGTGCCGATCAGCTTCGTGACGGCGGTGCTCGGAGGGAAGATTGAAGTGCCGACTCTGAAAGGCCCGACCGTGATGAAGGTCCCGCCCGGCACGCAACCCGACAAAGTGCTGCGCCTCAAGGGACTCGGCATCCCGAGCCTCAAGCACCACACGACGGGCGATCAGTTGTTCACCATCAAGGTACATATTCCCACCAAGCTGACCGCCAAGCAGCGCGAGCTGTTGACGGAATTCGCCAAGGAAAGCGGCATGTCGATGGAAGCCGACGGCGACGGCTTTTTCGACAAGATGAAAACCTTTTTCGAGTAGCGCCGCAGCCCGCCGAATCGGGGTCTGTTTCTCATGCCCACGTTCTTTGTGGCGTCCGACGCCATCGTCCCGCCGACTGTCCGCATCACGGGCCCCTTGCTTCGCCACCTGCGCCAGAGTCTTCGCCTGCAACCGGGCGAAATACTCTCGGTCACGGATGACCGCGGCACCCGCTATCGTGCCGAAATTGCCGAGGTGACGGGTCAGGCGCTGGTCGGCCGGATCGTCGACACGAGTTCGGCACCCGCCAAAGCCGGTGCGTCGATCATCCTGGCCCAAGCCCTCCTCAAAGGTGAAAAGATGGATTGGGTGATTCAGAAGGCCACTGAACTAGGGGTCGACCGGATCGTGCCGGTCCTTTCGGCGCACAGCGTGGTCCGGCCTCGGGCCGACCGGATCGAGCATCAGCGCGCGCGATGGCAGCGCATTGCGCTGGAAGCGGCTCAACAGTCAGAACGCTGGTCCCTGCCGCTCCTCGATGAACCGGCAACCGTCGCCGAACTGTGGTCTCGCTCCAAAACCGCCGCCTCGAAAATCTTGCTGGCCGAACGGTCGAGCGGCGCTTCTCTCACCAACGTGCCCCTGCCTGGTGCCGGCGGCGAGGTATGGCTGCTCATCGGGCCGGAAGGTGGATGGGAGCCAGGGGAAGCGGCTCAGGCGCTCCAGCAGGGCTTCGCCGCCGTCACGTTGGGTCCGCGGATTCTACGCGCCGAAACGGCAGCCCTTGCAGCGATGAGCGTTCTGCAGTCTCGCCTGGGAGAACTAGGTTAAGACGCGGTGTCCTGCCCTGCGCTTTGCAAACGCGCACACCAGAGTGGGGAACATCAGCCTGGTCAGTCCTTGTGCTCGCGGAAGGCGGCACACCAGAATTGATGGATATGGAGGCTGTTGGCCTCTCGTGCTCGCCGAACGCGCACACCAGAAAGGGAAGTAGCAGGCGGTTGGTCGCCTTTGCTCAGCGATGGATGAAACCGCATGGCCCTATGGCTGCTTGGCTCCGCAACTTGTTCCGTCCAGGACTTCGTCCGAACGGACCTTCGAACAGTGCGTCTCGCCATCGCCAAGAGGCGACTGCAGCCACCGGGCCCTGCACCCATCGCAAATCGCACGAGGCGACTGTCCGCCTGCTCGGCGGTGTGGAAACTACATCAAGACGGCAAATGCAAAAGCGCGCGCACGTTTGGACTGATCCAGTCGGTCCTTTGGCGACATAGGGAGATGGAGGAGTAGATAACCCATTTGGAACGAGACATGCACAAGACTCGCATTATGAAATGGCATCTCACCAGACTGGCGCTCGTCGCGCTCGTTGCAGTTGGTCTG
>DASTQE010000014.1:0-22058 GCA_035761895.1 Nitrospira sp.
TCGCCGATGACGGCGCCGTCCATGATAATCGCGCCCATGCCGATCAGCACGCGATCCTTGATGGTGCAGCCGTGGAGCACCACATGGTGGCCGATCGTGACGTCGCTGCCGATGATCAGCGGATGGGTATCGTGCGTCACGTGCAGCATGCACAAATCTTGTATATTGGTGCGATGGCCGATGCGGATATAATGCACGTCCCCGCGGATCACGGCGTGGAACCAGACGCTGCATTGTTCGCCCATCACCACGTCACCGATCACGACCCCCGTGTCCTCAACGAAACAGGAGTCGGGTATTGTCGGTGTGATGCCTTGAAAGGTCCTGATCATCTTCGGCACCATAGGCGAATCGGTCCCTCGCCCGCAAGTGGGTTCGTTGACAGTCTTTTCAGCCGTCTCGTAGACTGACAGGCTTATGAGTGAAACGCTGATTCAAGTGGGCCGTCAGAAGAAGTCCGCCTCAACGTCAGGGCCCGCCAGAAAGACGACGGTTGGCTTCGTCAATCTTGGCTGCACCAAGAATCAGGTCGATTCAGAGATCATGCTCGGCACACTTGCCGCCGATGGCTTCGAGCTGACAGGCAACCCCAAGAAGGCGGAAGTCGTCATCATCAATACCTGCGGATTCATCGAAGAGGCCAAGCAGGAGTCCATCAACACGATCTTGGAGCATGCCAAGCTCAAGCAATCCGGTGCCTGCCGGGTGCTGATCGCCGCCGGCTGCCTCGCCCAGAGGTATCAAGGTGACCTTCTTAAAGAGTTGCCCGAGCTGGACGGCGTCGTTGGCACTGGCGAGTTCGGCAAGATCGCCGGCATCTGCCGCGATCTGCTCACGCACAAGGTGCAGCCTCAACGGTTATGGATCAGCCAGCCTCCCTACTTGTACGACGAGATGGCGCCCCGGCTTCGTCTCGGAACACCGCATAGCGCCTACGTCAAAATTGCCGAAGGATGCAATCGCAACTGCGCCTTTTGCGCCATTCCGCTGATGCGGGGGAAGCAACGCAGCCGGCCGGTCGACTCGATCGTTGGGGAGGTGCGGCAATTGGCCGAAGAGGGAGTCAAAGAGATCAATCTGATTTCGCAGGATACCGTGAATTACGGTGTCGACCTCGGCGTCCGCCACGGTCTTGTGTCCTTGCTGCGGGAACTTGTGAAAGTCGATGGTCTGCGATGGATCAGGCCGTTCTATCTGTATCCGCAGCAGGTCACGGATGAGCTGCTGGACCTCTATGCGGGAGAAGAGCGGATCGCGAGGTACATCGACATGCCGCTTCAGCATATCAACAGCCGGATGCTCGAACGCATGCACCGCTTGGGCGACCGGCGCGCCGTCGAAACGCTCGTGGACCGGATCAAATCTCGTATTCCCGGCGTGACGTTTCGCACCGCATTCATCGTGGGATTTCCCGGTGAAACCGATGAAGTGTTCGAGGAATTGAGACGGTACGTCGAGCAGGCCGAGTTCGACCGTGTTGCGGCGTTTCTCTACTCGGATGAGGAAGGCACTCCGGCTGTAGCACTCGGTGGAAAGATCGATCGTTCTGTGATGGAAGAGCGCCGTAACGAACTGCTGGCGGTGCAGGAGACGATCGCTGCTGCGAAAAATGTCGAACGAATCGGGTCGACGCTCGAGGTCCTGGTGGATGGTCCTGGGGAAGAAGATGGCCATTGGCTCGAAGGCCGGCACGAAGGATTGGCGCCTGAGATCGATGGTGTCGTCTATATCAATGGGTCAGACCATTCGAAGAGAGTTCCAGGTCCCGGCGACTGTGTGAAGGTTCGGATCACCGACGCCGCGACGTATGATCTGACCGGGCAGGTGCTGGGGGAGACGTTTGCGGTCGGCGCCCGCAAGCCGGAAGAGCGGGGCCCGCGAGGGGGCTATCGCTAGGACAACCCCCTCTCAGGGCTATGGCATCTTACACCTTGGCGCTCAGGAATAACGACGCGCCACGGCGGTTGATGAGCATCAGCACATTGTCGCCCTTCTTCACTGCCGAAGAAACCTTTTCAAACTCCTTTACCGATTTCACCGGCTGCCGATTGATTTCCCGGATCACGTCTCCGGGCAACAGGCCGGCTTTGTCGGCGCCGCTGTCCGGTTCGACGCTCGTGACCACCACGCCCTGAGCTTTCTTGATCCCCAGTTCTTTCGCGGTGTCGCGATCGAGGTCCTGAACGGCCACACCTGCAAATGCGAACTCCTTCTCATCGTTGTCGGCCTTGGCAATCTTACGATCGCCCGGCTGCTCGCCGATCGTGGCGGTGAGCGTTTTCTCATGACCGTCCCGCAACACTTTCATCGCCACCTTGGAGCCTACGGTGCTCTTGGTCACCAAGCGCTGCAGCGCAACGGCATCTTCCACCGGCGAGGCTTCATAGGAGGTGATGACGTCGCCTTGTTGCAGACCGGCATGATCCGCGGGGCTGTCTTCCTTGACGTCGGTCACCAAAGCCCCCTTCCCGTTGGACACCTTGAAGGACTTGGCGAGGTCCTGATTGAGGTCCTGGATGCCGATGCCGAGATAACCTCGGACGACTTTTCCATTTTTCACCAGGCTCTCGTAGATCGGCTGACCCATACTGGTCGGCACGGCGAAGCCGACGCCCTGGTAGCCGCCGCTTTGGGAAAAGATCGCCGTGTTAATGCCAACGAGTTCGCCTTTGGTATTCACTAACGCGCCCCCGGAATTGCCCGGATTGATGGCCGCATCGGTCTGGATGAAATCCTCGTATTGGGTGATGCCCATGTGACCACGGCCCAACGCGCTGACGATGCCGAGGGTCACCGTCGAATTCAATCCGAACGGGTTGCCGACCGCGAGGACATATTCACCGACCTGCAGCTTCGAAGCGTCTCCCCAGGGAACAGCGGGGAGATTGGTCCCGTCGATCTTGATAACGGCTAGATCCGTCTTCGGATCCGTGCCCACGATTTTCCCTTGGAATTCTCGTTTGTCGGGGAGCGTCACCGTCACTTCACGAGCGCCATCGATGACATGGTTGTTCGTCAGGATGTAGCCGTCCGGCGATACGATCACGCCGGAGCCCTGCCCGCCTCCGCGAAATCCGCGCGGGCCACGCGGCTCCATTGGACCTTGCGGACCTCGGAATTTCGGTCCGAACGGACCGTTCGGCCCTCCAAAGAACTCCTCCATGCGATCCCGCAGTTCGCTGTCACCGCTCCGGCTCGAAATGTTTTCGCCGATCACCGTTGTGATGTTCACGACGGCAGGGGTCACCGCTTTCGCGACGTCCGTGAAGCCGTTCGCCGGCAGTGCGCCCACGGGTGCGGCCACCGTGCCGGTCGCTGCTGTTGAACCGGTTGCTGGAAAGGGAGCGAAGGATTGACTGCCGACAAAGAATGCCGTACCCAGCACGGCCATACTGACCATTACGCTCAGAGACTTGCGAACCCGCTGATGCATACATCCTCCTTGGTGATGAAGAGTCTTTCCGCCAACCGTCTCATCAACAATCCATACCGAGGGTAGCAACTGGCAATGAGAGGCCGATTAGGAGGGTATTAAAAGTCGTTAAGAGGAGGATGACGCGAGCGGCAGGATCACGGTAAATGTTGAGCCTTTATGGGGTTCACTCTGCACCTCGATGCGGCCATGATGAGATTCCACGATCCAGGCGCAGATGGCGAGCCCCAACCCGGTGCCCTTTTTCGTATGGGTCCGGGCGTCGTCCGTCCGGTAGAAGCGGTCGAAGATGCGCTTCTGATCCTCACGGGAAATGCCGATGCCCTGATCGGTGATGACGAATCGTGCCTGATTGCCTTGCGTAATCAGGGAAATGTCGACCGACCCACCGGGTCGTGAGTACTTGACGGCATTGTCCACGAGATTCAGGAAGAGCTCGCGCAAGCGCAATTCGTCGCCCAATACCACGGCCGGCATCACCAGCCCCAATACGACTTGGACGTTCTGTTCCTGACCCAGCAGCGACGCCTGCCGGTGGATGTCCTCCAGCAGCGACTCGAGCTTCACGGGCACACGCTCCATTTTGACTTCGCCCATGTCCGCGCGGGACAAGAAGAGCAATTCGTCGACGATGCGGGTCATCCGGTCAATTTCCTCAAGATTGCTCTCGAGGACCACCGTGTAATCCCCCGCTTCGCGCGGGCGCCGAAGCGCCAACTCGGTTTCGCCCTTCATGACGGTCAACGGGGTGCGCAGCTCGTGGGACGCATCGCTGCTGAACTGACGGATCTGCCGGAACGAGGTCTCGAGCCGGGCGATCATGTTGTTGAAGGTGCTCGCGAGACGGCCGATTTCATCGGCGGACGCCGGGACGTTCAACCGCTGCGTGAGATCGCCGCCGGCGATTCGCTGCGCGGCGAGCGTGATGGCATCGACGGGACGCAAGGCCCGTCCGGCAAGAAACCAGCCGCCCGCCAGTGACACGGCCAGCGCGAGCGGCATGGTCACCAACAGCACGAGCAGGAGTCGATTCAGGGTCTGGTCGACCGATTCCATGGAGGTGCCGACCTGGACAATGTACAGCAGATTCCCGCGGTAAATAATCGGCACCGAGATCAGTCGAAGCGGAGGCTCCTTCGGATACTTGGCTGATTCAAAGATCGTTTGACCGCTGAAGGCCACCTCCAGGGCGCGACGGCTGAGCGGCAATTCGTGCTGTTTGACGTTGGGCGACCGGATCGTGATGGTGCCGGAAGGGCTGAAGATCTGGAAGAATTTGTCGATGCGCGCCAACTCCGGGAACTGGGACATGAGCTCTTCTTCGTCGATCAGCGGGAGAAACCCCCGTTCTTCGAGCGAGCGCACGGCGGCCGCGGCAGTTTCTTCCAGAGATTGATCCAGGGCGTCACGAAGGCTTCGAGCGGTGATAAAATACAGGACGGTTGAAAAGGCTACGAGAATCAACGCGAGGGCGCTGCCGTACCACAGGCTGAGTCGGAGGCGCAACGGCATCAGTTAACTCCCGAGCGGGCCATCGGCTAGTCTGCCTTCAGCATGTATCCACTGCCCCGGATGGTATGAATCAGTTTTTTTGCGCGTCCGCGGTCGACCTTGTTGCGGAGGTAGTTGACATAGACGTCGATGACGTTCGTGAAGGTGTCAAAATCCTGATTCCAGACGTGCTCCGAGATCATCGGACGGGTGAGGACGCGGCCCGAATGGCGCATGAGGTATTCGAGCAGCGCGTACTCTTTGAGGGTCAGCTCTATGCGCTGCCCGCCGCGTGTAACTTCCCGTGTGGCTGGGTTGAGGATGAGATCGTCGATCTGTAATATACCGGGGCTGTCGGTCGCGCCGCGGCGCAGCAGCGCTCGCACGCGGGCCAGGAGCTCATCGATGGCAAACGGCTTGGTGAGGTAGTCGTCGGCACCGGCGTCCAGGCCTTTCACGCGCTGATCGACCTGGGATTGCGCGGTCAAAATGAGGATCGGCGTCTGAATGCGCTCCCGCCGAATGCCTTTGACGATATCGAGCCCCGACAGCGACGGAAGCATGAGATCCACAATGATGGAATCGTAGTTCGTTGCCAGCGCCATTTCCAAGCCTTTGGCGCCGTCTTCGCACAAGTCCACCGCGTAACTTTCCTCTTCAAGCGCGCGCTTGATGAAGCAGCCGACCTTGGTTTCGTCTTCGACGACGAGGATGCGCATGGACCAAGGATTATAACAAACCTGCTGGCAGCCATTTCCAGTGGAGACGCGGGAGGCGAGGGGGCGCACTTTCCGGTGTTCTCCTGGGAACTAGTGATGGCTTGAGCGGGTTGAGCGCGAGCTGTCCGACGGGCAGTGATCTCTGCTTGGAGAAAAGGGGCTTGGCGTGATAATCTTCGGCTGATCCGTTCAGCGACACCGAATCAAGGCGTACCACCTCTCATGGCGACTCCTGACTTTCTGAATCCGACCGATACGTTTGTGCACCGTCATGTTGGACCGACCGATGCCGACGTCAGGGAAATGCTGGCGCTGCTCGGTCTGAAGTCGTTGCAGGCGCTGGCAGACGTGACCGTGCCTCGCGACATCCAGCTGGGCCGCCCTCTGGACCTTCCACCCCAGCGGGGCGAACAAAGTGTACTTGGTGAACTGCGCGAGCTCGCTACGGAGAACCGGCTCTATCGCTCGTACGTGGGCATGGGCTATTACGACTGCATTACGCCGGGCGTCATTCAACGGAACATACTCGAAAACCCCGGCTGGTACACCCAATACACGCCCTATCAGGCGGAGATCGCGCAGGGCCGCTTGGAAGCCTTGGTCAACTTTCAGACCATGGTCGCCGACCTGACGGGATTGCCCCTTGCCAACGCCTCGCTCCTCGATGAAGCCACTGCAGCGGCGGAGGCCATGGCCATGTGTCTTGCCATCGCACGGGGAGCCGGCCACGAACGCAAGGAGTTTTTCGTCTCGCAGGATTGTCATCCGCAGACGATCGCAGTCTTAAAGACCAGGGCGGAACCGCTGAATGTCACCCTGCATGTCGGCCCCACGAAAACGATCAACTTTGACAATTCCGGGTTGAGCGGCCTGTTGCTGCAGTATCCGACCACCGACGGCTATGTTGGCGATTATCAGTCGCTCGTTGAACAGGCTCACAAGGCCGGTATCCTCGTCGTCGTGGCGACGGATCTGTTGGCTCTGACCCTCTTGCGGCCGCCTGGAGAGTTCGGCGCAGACATCGCCGTAGGCTCCAGCCAGCGATTCGGCGTGCCGATGGGATTCGGGGGGCCGCACGCCGCCTTTTTATCGGCGAAGGAAGACTACAAGCGGCAGATGCCGGGGCGCATCGCCGGAGTGTCAAGAGACCGGAGCGGACAGGTCGCCTATCGGTTGTCCTTGCAGACGCGGGAACAACACATCAGACGCGAAAAGGCCACGAGCAACATCTGCACCGCGCAGGTGCTGCTTGCCGTCATGGCCGGCATGTACGCTGTCTATCACGGGCCCGAGGGCTTGCGGCGGATCGCAGAACGGGTTCATGGTCTTGCCGTGGTGCTTGGGGCAGGGTTGCGGCAGCTCGGCTTCGAAATCGGCAGTCAGGAATTTTTCGACACCATCCGGGTGCGACTCACCCAGACTCAATGCGAGCAGGTTCTCATGCGTGCCGAGGAGCAGGGCGTAAATCTTCGGCGGTACGAGGATGATTCGTTGGGGATCTCTCTGGATGAAACAACCGAGGTGGAGGATGTGCAGCGGCTGATGGAAGCATTTGTCGGTCATGCACGACTGCCGTTCACCGTGCAGGAACTGGCTCAAACCGTCGATGCGGCGTTTCCTGCGAACCTCGCGCGAACGAGTCCCTACCTCACCCACGAGGTGTTCAACCGCTATCATGCCGAGCATGAGATCTTGCGCTACATTCATCGGCTCCAGGCGCGGGATCTGTCACTGACGCATTCCATGATTCCTCTCGGATCCTGCACGATGAAATTGAACGCTACTGCGGAGATGCTGCCGGTGACGTGGCCGGAATTTGCACGGCTGCATCCCTACGCGCCGGCTGAGCAGAGCAAAGGGTATCAGGAGCTGTTTCGCCAGTTGGAAGAGCGGTTGGCCGAGATCACCGGCTTTTCCGCCGTGTCCTTGCAGCCTAACGCCGGATCGCAAGGCGAGTATGCCGGCTTGATGGTGATCAGAGCGTTCCACCGGAGCCAGGGCGAATTTCACCGCGACGTGTGCCTCATTCCCGTTTCGGCTCATGGAACCAACCCGGCCAGCGCGGCCATGGTCGGACTGACGGTCGTGCCTGTGGCATGTGACAAACAGGGCAACGTGGACCTGGGTGATTTAGAAGCCAAGGCGGCGGCACATCGAACCAGATTGGCCGCGCTGATGTTGACCTATCCATCGACACACGGCGTGTTTGAAGCCGAGGTCAAGCGCATGTGCCAGATCGTCCACACTCATGGAGGACAAGTCTACATGGACGGGGCCAACATGAATGCGCAGGTCGGTCTCTGCCGGCCAGGCGACATCGGGGCCGATGTCTGCCATCTGAATCTGCACAAAACGTTCTGCATCCCCCATGGAGGCGGTGGTCCGGGCATGGGACCAATCGCCGTGGCTCGTCATCTCGCCCCGTTTCTCCCGGGTCATCCCGTGACCGGCCTTGGCGGGCCCGAGTCGATCGGCCCCGTTTCGGCGGCGCCGTATGGAAGTCCGAGCATCCTGACGATTTCATGGGTGTACATTGCATTGATGGGTCGCGACGGTCTGACAAAAGCGACGCAGGTGGCCATCTTGAATGCCAATTACATGGCCAAACGGTTGGAAAAACACTATCAGATTCTCTACACGGGCAACGCAGGATTCGTGGCGCACGAATTCATTCTCGATCTGCGCCAGTTCAAAGAGACGGCGGGGGTGGAGGCCATGGATGTTGCCAAGCGCCTGATGGACTACGGATTTCATGCACCCACCGTCTCGTTCCCAGTGGCTGGCACCTTGATGATTGAGCCGACGGAAAGCGAATCCAAGGCCGAGTTGGACCGGTTTTGCAATGCCATGATCCTCATCCGGGCGGAAATCCAAGAGATCATCGACGGACGCCAGTCGAGGACGAACAATGTCCTCAAAAACGCTCCCCATACGGCCCAGATGGTCGCGGCCTCCGAATGGGACCGTCCCTACAGCCGGGAGCAGGCTGCTTTCCCCGCTGTTTGGGTCAAGGAACACAAGTTTTGGCCTCACGTCGGCCGCATTGACGAAGCGTACGGAGATCGCAATCTGATCTGCACTTGCCCGCCCATGGAGCATTACGCGACCTAGTCCGCCGCGTGATCTTGCTCCGCATCGCTTCCAGACGGTACAGTTACCTATGAACGCGATCGATCGCCGAAGGTTTCTGGTCCGCTCCGGTCTCGCGTTGAGCGCCGCCCTCCTCCCTCCGGAGATCTTCCCGCTTTCGCAAGCCTCTGCCCTGGCTAAACCCAGCAAAACTTCAGACTGGCAGGCGGTGCGCGATCACTTTCCGTTATCGCGCGGCCTGATCCACCTCGCGGGATTTTTTCTCGCATCGCACCCCACGCCGGTCCGGGAGGCCATCGAACGGCATCGCGCGGGACTGGACGCCGACCCCATCGGCTATTGGCTGGGCCACGAAAAAAAGCAGGAAGCCGCTGTGCTTCAAGCGGCGGCGGGCTACCTCGGAGTCGATCCAACCGAGATTGCCTTGACCGACAGTACGACCATGGGATTGGGGCTGCTCTACGGCGGCTTGGATCTTCGTGAGGGACAGGAAATTCTCACCACGACCCACGACCATTATTCCACGGAAATGTCTCTCCGTCTTCGTGCGGAACGCACGGGGGCCCAGGTGCGCCAAATTCCTCTCTATCAGGATACGGCGACGACTGTCACGCGCGAGGGACTGGTCGAGGCGCTCCTCAAGAATGTACGGTCCAATACGAGAATCATCGCAGTGACGTGGGTGCATTCGAGTACCGGCCTAAAATTACCGATCGCCGAGATGGCTAAGGCGCTTAACAAACTCAATGCATCTCGAGCCGACCCGGACCGCGTGATCTTCTGCGTCGACGGAGTCCACGCGCTTGGCGTGGAAGATTTCCGTCTCAGCGAGGTCGGCTGTGACTTTCTTGTCGCCGGGACGCACAAATGGATGTTTGGTCCGAGAGGAACGGGTTTGGTATGGGGACATCCGCGAGCCTGGCCGATCGCCAGGGCCATTATTCCGACCTTTGATTCGGATGCATACGACATGTGGATGAAGGTCGTGCCCCCGCGGCCGCTTCCTGCCTCCGTCTACATGACTCCCGGCGGCTTTCATTCCTTCGAGCACCGGTGGGCGCTGGATCAAGCATTCCTGTTTCACCAGAGCTTGGGGAAATCTCGAGTCACGCAAAGGATCTATGAGTTGAACCAGCAGTTGAAGCAAGGCCTTGCCGGGATGCCACGGATTACGCTGCATACGCCGATGTCTCAGGATCTGTCCGCCGGGATCGTGTGTTTCGAAGTGGCGGGTATGTCACCGGCTCAGGTAGTGGCCGAGCTCCGGCGGCGAAGTATCGTGGCCAGCGTGACGCCGTACGCCACGCAGTACGCGCGCGTGGCGCCAGGGCTCCTCAACTCATCCGACGAGATCGAGACCGTACTGAAAAATATACGGACCCTCGCTGCCTAATCCCGCAAGCTGCTGACTTTCAAGGCCTTCTCCACATAGTGGCGACCCCTTCTTTCGAGGCATTGTGGCGGACACTCCTCTTCAGCCATAAGGAGTGTCACAATCGGATCAAGAAAGGGCCTGCACGCATGTCACAAATCCTCAACATGAGCCAACACACGACCGAAGAGGAACTCCAGCGGCTGACCACAATGCTGCTCTTTCACCTTGTCGAGCGTTGCGGTGGCCAGGTGCAGTTCAAACTGGAGGACGCCCAGCGAGTGCGCGCCAGTTTGACGACCAAAATGGTGCAAATGCAGGTCGGCGATGAGGTCAGGCTCCGCATCATCGATCGCCTGCCGGAACTGCGATAGCTCTCTTCCTGCTCGGTTCTCGATATCCACCAGTCATCATGGAGAGGTTTGGCGCGTGATGCTGCACATCACACCGCACGTGACAATTCCCGCTGCAGAAATCGAAATCCATGCAGTGCGGGCGCAAGGAGCCGGCGGGCAACATGTCAACAAAGTGTCATCTGCTGTCCATTTGCGATTCGATATCGGAGCCTCGTCGTTGCCACCCTTCTATAAAGAAGAGTTGTCGAAGCTCCGGGACCACCGCATTTCTGACGACGGCGTGATAACGATCAAAGCTCAGCAACATCGGAGTCAGGAACAGAACCGGGCGGAAGCCTTGGAGCGGCTACGTGTCCTCATCCAGAGTGTGGCGATCCCCCGCAAGAAGCGCAAGGCCACCAGGCCGACAAAAAGTTCTCAGAACAGGCGTATTGAGAGGAAAAAGAGACTGGGACAATTGAAAGCTTTGCGAAGATCGACCGAGTAAATGGCGTGCCTTACTCTGCCGACGCCAGCGATCCGAGGATGTTGTACCCTCCATCAACATAGATCACTTCACCGGTAATCCCACGTCCCAGGGGACTGACGAGGAAGAGCGCCGTGTCGCCAACCTCCCCCTGCTCCGTCGCCCGCCGAAGCGGCGCAAACTCTTTATGATGATCGACCATTTTGCTGATTCCCGAGACTCCACGGGCAGCAAGGGTCTTGATCGGTCCGGCGGAGATGGCGTTCACCCGGATGTTCCGAGGGCCGAGATCATGCGCGAGATAGCGAACGGTGGCTTCCAGGGCGGCCTTTGCGACACCCATGACATTGTAGTGGGGCACGACGCGTTCCGCGCCGAGATAGGTCAGCGTGACGATGGATCCGCCGTCGGTCATCAGCCGTGTGGCCGCCCTTGATAGCGCCACGAGGGAATAGGCGCTGACATCGAGAGCGGTGGCGAATCCTTTGCGCGTTGTGTTGACGAACTCTCCGGTGAGTTCTTCGCGCGGTGCAAACGCGATCGAGTGGATTAAGAAATCCAGTTTGCCGGTTTCCTTTCCGACATGGTCCATGAGGTGTTCGATCTGAGCGTCATCCGCTGCATCGCAGGGGAATACCTTGGAGCCCGGGAGGGTGGCGACTAATTCTTCCACGTTCTCTTTCAGGCGGTCGTTTTGATAGTTGAAGAGCAGCCTTGCTCCTTGACCGGCCGTCGATTGGGCAATGGCCCATGCGATGCTGTGTTTATTTGCGACACCGATGACAAGTCCTGTTTTGCCTTCTAACAGCATATGGCTCCTGAAATCATTCCGCGTTGGCAATTCCACTCGTGCTCCGCATTGCGCCCTCGGCGGAGAGGGCCCGCATCTTCGGCATCGGGTGATGAAGATAACACGATTTGCGCTTACGGTGCACCGGCTTCCTTTCGAAGCCTGCGAAATGCTTCCAGCATGGTGTCATACGAATAGGAGGCATTTCGTCCACTGGGATTGGGAAGCAGAAAGATCGGAACACCGGCCAGCCGAGCCGTGGTCGGGCCCAGATCGAGAAGCCTTGTTCCGCAAAGGTGAGGAAACAACATCCGATAAAGGGTCACGCCGAGGAAGGCGAGAATATGAGGATGGTAACGCCGAACCTTTCGTTCGAGCGCGCTCAGTCCCGCCCGGTATTCTATTGGGCTCAATTCGTCGATCCCCGCACTGCTCCGGCCGATAATATTGGTGAGCCCCAGCCGCCATTCAGGCAGTCGCCAATCCTCCCTATAGGTGAGCGGCTCGTTCACCAAGCCGGATTCAATGAGGAGTTTCCAAAAACGGTTGGAGGCGCCTGCAAAATGGTGTCCGACGGCGGCCGACCGTACCCCTGGATTGATCCCAACAAACAGGATGCGCGCTCCTGGGCACAGGTGGTCTGGGAGATGCCCTAGATGAACCCCTGATGTGGGCATCGCGTCACGCTGATTGTGGCTGAGGCAGTTTAGTCGAGCCCGACTATTCTGCCACAGTATGGCTTCCGGATCGATGAGGGTTTTTCTGGGTCTATGGGCATTAAATCACTGATTTTTCAGAGGGGGAGCGCCACAAGCCCATTGGGCACCAAGCTTGCTCGAAACCCGGGGAGTGTCCATTGAGGGCACACTTTATAAACCAGGGGAGGTACGATTATGAAGCGCATGTTGATGGCAATCATGGCAGTGGCGGTGGCGATTTCCTTCAGCGCCCCGGCTTTTGCGGATGGTGAGAAGAAGGGCGAAGAGAAGAAGAAAGGTGGTGGCCACGTCGTCGTTTTCGGTGAAGAGGGCAAGAAGAAGGACGACAAGACCAAGACCCCCGGGAAGTAATCCCGTTTAGGCGAGGCTAATTGACCTGAGGAGCCTTCCGCCGAAAGCGGGAGGCTCCTTCCGGCCCACCGGTTACTGCGGTCCTCTCGAAATAAAGACAGCCTGTAAACCCACCATCGTTTTTGCGTCTCGAATCTTTCCCACACGCATCATTTCAATTGCCTCCTGCAGGGACACCTCGACAACCTCGAGTACTTCATCTCGATCCAAATTCTGGCGGCCTCTGCTTAGTTCACTCGCTTTGTAGATATGGATCACCTCGTCCGTGAATCCGGGAGCGGTGAAGATGCTCGAGAGAAGCTCCAGCTTGCCGGCTTGATAACCCACTTCTTCCTCCAGCTCGCGGGCGGCGCAGTTCCTCGGATCTTCACCGGGATGGAGTTTCCCCGCTGGAATCTCAAAAATAAACCCGCCGGCGGCATGACGGAACTGTTTGATCAGCACGACCGTCTCGTTGTCCTTCAGGGGGACGACGGCAGCTGCACCCGGATGACGAACGATTTCAAGATCGATCGTGACGCCATTGGGGAGCGTCACCGTATCGATATCCAGTGTGAGAACTTTCCCTGCGAAAATGTTTTTTGTCATAGCAGGCTGACTCGCACTAGCGAGCCTTCAGTGTGTCGCTGTCTTTGATTTTCGGTAAAAGGGCGGCTTCACCGTGACGGCCGGAACCACTTTGCCGCGAATGTCGATGGAAATCGCCGTCTCGGGTGAGGCAAAGGAAGCGGGCACGTACCCCAATCCGATCCCTTTTTGCAACAAGGGAGAAAGATTGCCGCTGGTGACTTCTCCGATCGGTTGCGACGAGCCGGGATCAAGAATGCGAAATCCGTGACGAGGCACGGATTTCGCCAGCAGTTCGAACGCCACTAATCGACGGACCGGACCTTGTCGGGCCTGAGTCTGCAGGGCCTGCCGCCCCAGAAAGTCGCCTTTCTGGAAATTCACCGTCCATGCCGCTCCGGCCTCGATCGGTGTCGTCTCTTCGCCGATGTCGTTGCCATACAACAAATACGCCATCTCCAGACGTAGCAAATCTCTGGCCCCAAGGCCCGCTGGCTTCAGGCCCTTCGGCCCTCCTTCACGCAAGAGATGTCTCCACAACTCCACCGCTTGGCCAGCTGACACATTGAGCTCGTAGCCAAGCTCTCCGCTGTAGCCCGTTCTCGCCGCGAAGCAGCTGATGCCGGCCACTCGAGTGTCACGGCAGTGATGCAATTTCAAGCCGCCAAGATCCTCAGCTCCTGCGGCGAGCAGAATGTCACGGGACGCCGGCCCCTGGATGGCAATCTGAGCGACCGCCTCGGTACGGTCTTCGATCTGGCAGCGGTCGTCCGTTGTCCGGTGCTCAGACAGCCACATGACAATCTTTTCTCGGTTGGAGGCGTTGACGCAGAGCAGATACTCGGTTTCCGCCGTGCGATACACAAAGATATCGTCCTTGATGCCGCCCTTTTCGTTACACACCATAGAATACTGAGCCTGTCCTGGCGCCAGTGCTGAGATGTTGTTTGTGGTCAGACGCTGAAGAAAGGCCAGGCTCCCCTGGCCGGACACGTTCAGACGACCCATGTGACTGACGTCGAACAGCCCCGCCGCAGACCTGACAGTCTGGTACTCGTCGACCACGCTGGCATACTGGATGGGCATCTCCCAGCCGGCGAAATCGACGAGTTTGGCTCGTTGGTCTCGATGCTGTTCAATGAGCGGAGTGTGTTTCATGACTATGAAACGGTGGAGGGATTACACTCCGATCAGTTCCACTTCAAAAATGAGTGTGGCATGAGGAGGAATGGCGCCACCGGCGCCGCGGGCGCCGTAGCCGAGAGTGGCGGGGATGATGAGCTTACGCTTGCCACCGACTTTCATGCCTTGCACGCCTTCGTCCCATCCCTTGATGACGCGTCCAGCACCCAGGGGAAAAGAGAAGGGTTGACCTCGATCAATGGAGCTGTCGAACTTGTTCCCGTTTTCCAACCACCCGCTGTAATGAACCGTGACTGTTTGGCCGGCCTGAGCGGTCGCTCCTGTGCCGGTCTTGAGATCAATGTACTGCAGCCCTGATGGTGTGGTGACTTCTTTGCCTTCGGGTCCATCCTGTTCAAACGGCATGAGCACTCCTTGGTTGCATGGCGCTATTATAGTGAGAGGAGCATGACAGGTTGCGGCTGCCATGGCGATGTCATCGATCATCCTTGCTCTCATCCAGCCTGGAGAAGAGCGCGACACTCGCCGTATAGCCGTGAAGAAAGTTCTTTCCGCCGACCGGCCCGATTTCGCCTTGTGCAAAAAACCCGGCGACTGGGATCGGTCCCACGCGTTCCTGCACCACCATGCTGTCATGGTGGGCATGGCCGAAGAGCCCTTCGCCGCGGCCGCAGCAGCTAAACAGGAGCGCCCCCAGCGGCGGATTCCGGTGCTTGGCGCGATCCGCTGCGAGTAGCACGTGCAAGTCGTCGCTGGCCGATTTGGCGTCCCGAAGCTGAAACTGAACGGTTTGGCCTTCCTGCACGAGATCCCCGATCGCGATGGCTCCCGCCTTCTGGTCGGCGCCCACGAGGTTGCGCACCAAAAAATCTCCGCGCTCAAACCGGCTCCGATGTTCATCGATGGCGATGCCAATGTGCAATACGCGATGAGCATCCCGGCGGCTACCCTCCAGTGATTCGAACACTTCCTGCAGCCGGGCCAGCGCAGGCTTGCCTCCGAGTTCAAAGACCATGTTCTGCTCCGCACGAGTGACCACGTACCGCTCTCCAATCGGACAGCAACCCTGCGAGATCACCGTTCTGATGGCGATTGGACCCGAGAGCTGCACTCCGACCACGCCCCCGTCGAAGACGCTCCCATTCTTGACGAGGCGATTGTCCCCAGGGCCACGGCCGCCGCCCGCCAATCCTCCGACCGCTTGTCCGTTCGGATAGCGATCAGCCATTACGGACAGGACATCATGGATGGGTGTCGTGAACGGGTCGGCCAGCAGGATGAACGTACTCGTCTCTGCGCTCGCGTCCGGCCATCCAGGCATCTTGATTTGGTCCTGGGTTTCCGAAAAGGACAGTTGCAGTGGGGTCAGACGGACGCCGGGCAGACAGCCCACCCACAGGGTCAACGCTGGCGCCGTTTCCAATTCCTCTCTGTCGGCAATCACGCCTTCACCCGAACACCCGAGGCAGACCTCGATGGACAATTCTTCCCGGATCATCCTCGCAACGAGATCGGCTTTCCCGACATGATGCGGCGAGAAAAACACGAAGGCCAGGTCGATCGCGCCTTGGCCGAGTTGCATCCGTACGGCATCGGCGAGATCCCGGACGGCTGCTTCGGTATCGGTCTTTCTGGACAGCGCCGAGGCAAACCGGAGCCCGGTCGCGGTCTGGCTTTGAGTTTCTTGTGTCACCATGGCGTCTTGAGCCTCTTACACGCCGGGATTCATGCGCTCAGCCCGATCTTTCGCAAGTTTTTTGTAGTAACGCCACATGTAGGAGTAATAGTCATCCAATTGAGCAAGAAGGTAATGCAGCTCGGTCGGATCTTCTGTTTCAAGCGCCCGCACCATTCTGGTCTTGAGGAACTCGCCAAAGGCATCGGTTTTTTCCACGGCCGTCAACAGACGCAGGCCGCCACCGATTTGATATTCGTTCATGCCGTCCTCCCCATCAAGACGCGGCGTGAGAATAGCGAGCAGACTGAGCAAAATGCAAGCGCTTCACTCTGTGTGCTATCTGGTTCGTGACCCAAGAATCTCACGGAGCCGCTCGAGCGAAATGGCCTCCGCTTTGTAGCCATCCCGTCCGACGACCGTCGTGGCCATGGTCAGTGCGTTCAGAATTGCTTCTTCCGTCGCTTCGACGGTCGCGGTGATGACCGGATTGATGTGAGCATCCGACAGCTGGGTCAGAGAGAACGTCGGGTCCGCGGGATAGTGAGGGATGATGTTTGCCGTGGAGAATGCGAGGATGAAGTCGCCGCTGCCGTGGCGGGCCGTTGAGCCGGTTCGGGCCAGCCCCAAGGCGGCGCGTTTGGCGAGCCTCGTGAGTTGCCTGGAATCGAGCGGCGCGTCCGTGGCGACGACAATGATAATGGACCCCTCGCTCTGGCCCGGCTGCACAGCCCTCGCTGCGGCCGACGACGAGGCGTCGTAGATGCGACCGACCGGAACCCCGGCAACAATCAACTCCGGCCTACGGCCGTGATTGGCATTCACCAGCACGCCGACCGTGTAGCCGCCCTCCTTGTCCGGAAGCTTGCGTGAGGCGCTGCCGATTCCTCCCTTAAATCCATACGACACCATGCCGGTGCCGGCTCCAACCGTGCCTTCCTTCACCGGACCGCTCGTCGCGCTGTCGAGCGCGGCAACCACGTCGGCTTCGGACACGTGGCGGCCTTGGATATCGTTAAGACGGCCGTCGTCACATTCGGCGACAACCGGCGTTAACGTGTCATCCGTAATTCCAATCTCCGGATAGTGCCCGATCATCCAGGTCATCAAGCCATTGGCGACGCGGGGCACATTTAAGGTGTTGGTAAGCGCAATGGGATACTCCAGAAATCCCGCCTCGCTGACCCAGGCCAGTCCCGTCATTTCTCCCGTGCCATTGAGGACGAAGGAGCCCGCGGGGACCTTCTTATGCCAGACGTCATCCCGCGGGATGACGACCGTCACGCCTGTCCGGACGGGGCCAAGGCCGGGTTTCAGCGGTCCCTGGCCGGCGATCAGCGTCGTGTGACCGACCTTCACGCCTGCGACGTCCGTAATGGCGTTGAGGGGACCGCTTGCATAGGTACCGATCACGATGCCGAGATCGCGTGCCCGGGAGCGGGTCTCCTCCGCATCACCCGCATGGGCCCTGATGCAGGACACGAGCAGACAGCACAGCGCCAGCACCACTGTGTATTGAACACCCGGTCGAAGAATTGTCATGTGCCGATCGTGATGGTTGGTAGCGCGGGATTATAGCGGGACTGGCCCAAGGCGGCAATTGAGGTGGCGCAATTCTCTAGTCTCCATAGGGCCACAACTTAAAGCGTGAGGAGTTTTGATGAAAGGCGAATGAGGTCTCCTGCACTATAAGTTGTGGATCGCAGGCAACCTCAAATACGTCGGTTGCGGCACCTCCGCCGCCGAGCACCAGGTCGGGAGAATAATATGGAATGACAAATCGGAGACCCCAGCCAAAATCAACACGAAAATATCTGGTGTCGGTGAAATGATATCGAGCAACCAGCCGATTCTTGAGATTAAGAATCTCATCAGGCGCACCAAGTTCTTTTGCTACATCAGACAGTTGCGTTTCTCCCTTTTTGATGAAGTTGACTTGTTCCTGCATAATCGGTTGGTTCAGAGTCAGGCGCTGCCACATGACCGGTCCACGCATGCAGCCTGAGAGAGCCGTGAGCGCAAGGACTAGAGCGAATGAACCGATTAGATGCCGCATTGCTGACCCATTTTTGAGTGGGACCTTAGTCACCGAACGGCCAGAACTGCATTTCCGGAGCCGGTTTCTTTTTCCCGACGACAATGTCCTGTACGATTCCGTTTCCGTCCAGGAACACGAAGACGTCCTCGCTAATTATGTTCGTTCGAGAGAAGATAATAATCAGGCCAGATTTCATGTCGAAATGATAATAGTGAAAGATCTCGTGATCATTGACCTCCACTATCCTGTCTGGGGCTCCCAGCAATGACGCAACCTCCGCTCGTGTAGTGGTTCCCTTCTTGATTGAGGAAAGATCTAGTGGCTTGACCTCCTCCCCATAAGTGCCTCGCACGAAGGCACAACCTCCGGTAAGAATGGCGACTGCTGCAACGAGCACAAGTGGACGAACACACTTCATGGAACCTCCCTCGTCTGTGACTTGCGTAGGCTCTCCTTCGGCAGCACAAAATCCTCTTCATAGATCTTGTACGCCGATCGAGCCAAACCTACGCGCTGGTAAACGGCTTCCGCCGTATGGTTTTCTTGCTCTACGTAGAGCCTGATCCCGCAGACCTTGGGGTCCGCTTTTGCTTGCAGGACGACCGCGTCGTGCATCTGACGATACACGCCCTGCCGCCGCCAGGCCGGATCGACGTAGACGCTCTGAATCCACCAAAAGACCCCGTTGCGCCAATCGCTCCATTCGTACGTGATCATCAGTTGCCCGATCAGCCGTGGACGGTCGGAATCCCGGACTTCCGCCACCATGAAAAATCCGAGCGAGGGGGTGCGAAGCAACGACAGGGTGCCTTCCCGAAGCCTGGCCTCGTCAAGCCGCCGCTGTTCCGTTTCCCAGGCCATGGCAGCACTAAAGGCCACGAGAGATTCCAGATCATCTCTACTGGCTGATCGGACAGTCAGCTGGTGCGGTAGATCCATCGCGCTACGCCGTCGCTTTTGGAGCTCCGAGCCAGCCCTCCGCGGGCTTATAGAAGCCGGCAGAAAATTCCATTTTCATGGCGTCTTCAGGGAGCAGATTGAGTGGACGGACATGTTGTTGCGGAACAAAGGCGAGGTAACCCGTAAACGGGTGAATCGCTGTCGGCACAAAAATCATCAGCAAGGTTGAGGCAGGCTCGATTTGCACCGGCTGCGGTGCCAGGCCCATGACGAATCCCAAGGCCCAAACTCCGTCGCGAGGAAAAGGAAAAGCGATGACGGTGCTCCGGCCGAAGCGTGAGCGAAACTGAAACAGGTCGGTCATGCCTTTGATGGTCAGATAAATGCTGCGGACCAGCGGAATTTGTGTAATCCACCGCTCGATGCCGGCGATGATGCGACTTCCCAGCAAATGCGTGGCGAACCCGCCCGCCGCCAGGACCAAGAGGACGAAGAGGAGGACCCCGAGAAACGGTGTGGCGATCACCCCCACGGGACCGAGCACATCGGAGATCGCGCGATTGACTGCAGAGAGGAGCGCGGACAGGATCAGAAATGTGGCCCACGTGGGCAAGAGCACCAACAGGCCGGTCAGGAAATAGCGTGAGAGCGTTCTCATGGTCTCCGGTGTTGAGCGAGTCCGGCCGTCGTCATAGTGTAACAGAAACGCCTGTGGTTTGGCTGTGCGAGGCGGTCTTGATCTCAGGATGAGGGTGCTTTATCCTGTCGCCACCTGTGCCATCTCATTGAGGTAAGGGGCTCCATGGCGGAACCGCCGAGCGGAAAACGTCCCGTGCAAGTGGACAAGGACCTGCTGGCCATCCTCTGTTGTCCCGAGACCAAGCTCGATGTCAGCTTGGCGGATGATGCGCTGATCAGCAAGATGAACGACGCCGTCAGCCGCGGTGTGTTGAAGAACAAGGCGCAAAAGCCGGTGACCGAACTCCTTGACGGCGGCTTGATCAGATCCGACCGAAAAATCCTCTATCCGATCCGTGAAGATATTCCCGTGATGCTGATCGAAGAGGGAATTCCTCTCGACCAAGTCCTCTAGCCGCATTCCCTGAAGTACGTGTCCCACACAGGCGGCCGACGACCTAGGGCTGCAGCATGCCGCTGCGCTCCTGTTCCGTTTTGGACCCCGTCGACGTGCCGCATTGCTGGCAGAGGTATTCGTAGAGGTTGCCCGTAGGAAGCACCAACAGCAACCGTTCCCGCGTGGGCGTAGCCACACGGCAGCGGGGGCAATAGAGCAACGACGCGTTGAGCGCTCTGAACTGGTCTTCTGGTTCAGAGGCATGGGCGCTTGCTGGTCTTCCGGTCAGGCCTGAGGGCCATCCGGGACGACCGGGTTTGCGTGGAGGCAATGCCATGGGTGAATTGTAGGGAAGCGGCTTCGCGTCGTCAATCCTGCCGGGATTTGGTGGATGTGTCTACCAGGAACTCCAAGAAGAGGGCTGGTGATCGCTGGTCCTGGGCGATCTGAACAGTCTCCAGAGTCCACGTCCTGCCTGGACAACTGCATAAATTGCCAGTCCGCTGAGCAGACCGTAGTATCCGGCAGTACTCCACGGCCAGAGGTCTGGAGCATGCAAGATGACGCCGAGGGCGACATGACCTCCGACGCCCAGACAAAGAGCAAAAATGATCCACTCTCGCATCACGTGAATCTCAGCATGCGACTGGACCGAAAGCAGCATACTCCGGAGGATGGCGAGACTAGGCAGCGGGGGTTTTGGCCGATTCAATCTCCGTCGCGGTAATGAGACTGGACAGGTAATCCGCCACGAAGTTTAACGCTTCCTCACGACCGTCGGCCCGGCGGCCTTTTTCCCGCCGTTGCACCGATAACTCGTGATCCAGGTCGGATTTGACCTCGGTCAGGACACGCTGGAGCGATGAAGGGGTGAGATTGGTATCCATATCCTCAAGCTCTTGGCAGCGATCCAAAACCCAATTGAGACCCTCGATCCTGCCGGCATAGTGTTCCTGTTCAGCCGTATCGATCCGTGCCATGGTCGTCGCAAAGGTCTGGGCTTCATAGACCAGATTATAGAAGCTTGTGACAGCGCGCTGAAGAGTCGAATTCATAGAACTCCTTTATATTCCGAAACGATAGACGAGTAACCAATTATACATGAGAATCGGGGAGCCACAAGGGGAAATTTGGGGGCCTTACGTAAATAGGAGAGAGTGGAACTCATTCATAAATCCATAATACAAGGGGGCAAAGTCTTTCAAGCTGTCAGGGCTGGTTTCCTTCAAACGCTTGAAGAAAAAGACCTGGGCTCGTGGATCGAGGTGCTCCAACAAGTGGCTGAGTTGAGCCATGGTATAGCTGCCGGAAGGCACGCTTAAAATGTAGTGAACAAGACGCTCGACGAACTGTTGGGCCACGTACTCACTCGTCAAGTATCCTTCCGGAAGCTTTCCGACCGCCAGGAACTCGTCGAAAGGTATCGCCTGTGCCGCAAATGGGACTGATTGGTCTTGACCGGAGGTCACGCTGCTCGCACCTCTTGGAAGTCCCAGAAATATGAAACAACTTTACTGGACCCCCCCTACCCCGTCAAGCGCGCAGAAGCAGCATATGCCCTGAGGCAAAAGACCGGTAAAACAGAAGGGCAGGGTCCCTTCGGAACCCTGCCCCTCCGTGAAGCGATCCCAGCTGTCGCTTAGAGCCAGTTCACCCGTTCTGCGGGTCGCACGTAGATCGGCTCTTCGACCTGGATGCGCGCCACTTCCTTGCCCGACTTGTTGAAGCCCAGCACGGTGTCGTTGTACATCTCGAAGCGCTTCCCGTGGATCTGGGTCTCAAACACTTTCGGGCCCGGAATGACGTCGTACCGGAAGATGATCTGCTGGCTGGCACGCCACAGTTGCAGCACCGCCAACAGTTCCCGGCTGGG
>DASTQE010000015.1:0-3308 GCA_035761895.1 Nitrospira sp.
TTCGGGGGGATCAACCTCGAAGACATTGCCATGCCGAAGTGTTTCCGCATCTTGGCAGAGGCCAGAAAAGTCTGTCGCATTCCGGTCTGGCACGATGATCAGCAGGGGACAGCCACTGTGCTCTTTGCGGCCCTGACCAACGCCCTGAAGGTCGTCGGGAAATCAATCGGGCAGATCCGTATTGCGATGATCGGAATGGGCGCCGCCAATGTCCCCACGTATCGTTTCTTAAAAATGGGTGGAGCAGACCCGGCTTCCATCGTTGCCTGCGATCTCGGAGGCATCCTCGGCACCCATCGCGCGGAGTATCGGGACAGCTCCGAGTTCGTTGAACAATGGCAAGTGTGCAGAGAAACCAACGGCGCCGGCAGGCGAGGCGGAATTGCCGAGGCGCTGCGAGAAGCGGACGTCTGCATCGCGTTTTCAGCGGGAAGCATCATCAAACCGCAATGGGTTGCGACGATGGCTAAAGATGCCATCATCTTTGCCTGCGCCAATCCGATCCCGGAGATCTGGCCGTGGGAGGCGACCGAGGCCGGGGCAAGGATTGTGGCTACGGGTCGAAGCGATTTTCCCAACCAGGTGAACAATTCGCTCGTGTTCCCAGGCATTTTTCGCGGAGCCTTGGATGTGCGGGCTCGGACAATCTCAGACGAGATGGCCATGGCCGCGGCAATGGAATTAGCGGCCTGCGCCGAAGCGCGTGGCATCAACGACCAGAACATCATTTGTACGATGGACGAATGGGAAGTCGTGCCTCGCGTTGCAGCCGCAACGGCCCTCAAGGCGCAAGAGCAGGGGTTGGCTCAATTAAGCCAGACGAAACCACAGCTGATGACGGCAGCGACCGAACGAATTACACATGTCCGTGAGGCGGTCCGTGTCTTAATGAAAGAAGGCGTCATTGTGTCCCCCCCGGCGTAGGATGCGGCGTCACGCAACATTGATTCTCTTGGCGCAGTGATTAACTGAAAATTGAGAGAGGTGGCTTGAGCCTAGAGAGGTCGGCAGCCTCAACGCAGTGTAGGACCCGCTCTTGTGCAGCGGAGAACGCAGAGGAGACGGGCGCGGTGAAGTGAGTTGCGGGTTGGGGTTCGAGGGACGCGCCATCAAATGTTGGTGCCACTAGGCACCGGCGAGTGAAGATTGAGGCGCGGGGCAGTCAGCCTCAAGCGACTGAAGGACTGCTGAACCTGATCCGGCCGGTGTAACAGCCCCCGTGGTCCGCACAAGAGCGGGCCGTTTTCTATGTCGTCTTTCTACCTACCACCAATAGGTCTGAAGGGGTTCCCGTCAGAAGAAGAGCTCAAAGCATTGAGAACACAAAGGAAGAGCGGAGGCGGGTCTAGAGAGCTTTGCTCGAATGGTGAGACCTTGGAGGGCTTTTAGGCGTCCCGCTCGTTCTGGCGGGCTTGCTCACCGCCCTTCGCTGGGCCTCTGTCTCAGGAGTGTTCCTCTCACCGAGGCCTCCGCTCACTTCAAAGGTAACCGTTCCTTCTCCGAGGTCAATCCTGCTTCTTCTTTGCTTCCTCGGTTACTGTCCGGTTGCGCAAGCGTCTGATCAGTTCCTCGTAGGACCCTGATCGCATGATCTTGTCGAACTGGCTCCGATAATTCTTCACCAGGCTGACACCATCAGCGATGATGTCATAGGCGTACCAGCGACCGTCTTTTTTGATCAGACGATAATCCATGGGGATCTCGACCTTATTGGATATGAGCCTCGTACGTACCTCCGCGTATTGGCCCTCCAGCCGTTCGCTAAGATAGTGAATGTTCTCCCCCGAGTAGTCCTCAATCTTTCCAGCGTATCGATCGGACAGGAAGCCTTTGAAGATGTCGACAAATTCGGTGTGCTCGCTCTCCGTCAAGCGACTCCAGTGAGCGCCGAGGGTGCGCTTGGACATTTCCGCATAATCGAACCGGCGGGCAATGTTCTCTTCCAAGAGATGGCGCCGTTGTGCCTGATGGGAAGGATCCTTGAGCTTTGGATCTTCCAGGATGCGAAAGACCTCTGTAAGAGTTATCCGGACTGCCTCGGTTGGGGTTTCTGCCTTCTCCTCACCTGCCCAAAGCACTGTGGAGGGCAGAACGATAAGCAGCAGCAAAACGGTGAGAGCATAGACCGAAACGAATCCGCACCGCGATCGGTAGCTCACAACTGCATGAAACGTTGGATGCATGGGACCAAGAATTTTACTGATCCAACACAAATGTCACCTTGAGATCAACGCGATACAACGAAATCTTGTTGTTCTCGATGACGACTTGTTGTTCCTTCACCCAGGCGCCTTTGATGTTGTGAATGGTTTTTGAGGCGCGCGTTATCCCGCTCTGAATCGCGTCCTCAAAGCTCTTGGGCGATTCGCAACTGATCTCGATGATTTTGGCGACTGACATGGGCAACCTCCTCATGTAGATGGGTGAAGTTCTGAGCAGATCAGGGAAGGTTTGAACCGTCATGCCATGACAACGAGGATAGACCGTCCCTGAATTCGTCAAGAATGCCTGCACATTCATTCGCTTCCGGAAATACTCTTGCAGAGAGCAATGGCTATGCCACGGTGCCACAGAATTGGAGCCGGAGGGAAGGAAATACTTTGACCTGCAACGGTCGTTATTTCCGGAAGATGATTGTAGAAAATCTCCGCAGTTCTTGCCTGGTTTGCCCCCATACGCTACGCCGACAGATTCATCCGAGTGACAGCGTTCATACACTCGTGCGATTTTACAATCAGTTGTGAGCTATTGGGCAGGGTGGCATCAAATTTGACTGCGGTGACATTACGCAATCAAGCGTCACCCATTCGCGCGCGCGCGCAGATTATGGAAGATCTTGTGTGTACAGGGAGGAGGTTTCCATGAGAACACAGACCATGAAAGAGTCAGCCGGCCATCGGCAACAGGTGTCTCGTGACCAGCAGCCCTCAAGAAAACCGGTTCATAGTCAACCAGTATCCTCTTGCGACGACCTGCAGGTCCGTATCGCGAAACGCGCCTTTGAGATTCATGCTGAGCGCGGTTACCGACAGGGCTATGCGCTCGAAGATTGGGTGGAAGCGGAACGGGAAATCCTTGGGCAAGAGTGTAGCGCATAGGCGCAGTCGAGGGCGAGAAGCCGCTTCTCGGTGGACACCCGTATCGCTCTATTTCGAGACCACAAGTGCAGCTGAGGAAATCCGCTACAAGAACGCTGCTCCGCTGTAGCGAAACGTCGCAACCGCTTAGCGAGCGGACGTCTGGCCAGCCGACGCCGGTTCCGAACCTGCATCTTTAAGTTACTTGCAAAAACAAGGTGGTTTCGGCTT
>DASTQE010000016.1:0-7077 GCA_035761895.1 Nitrospira sp.
AGGGAAGGGTTGGTCCTACCTGAATGAATCCATTTTGATTCTATGAGCAATAAGAACGGATTCAGTACTTAAGTTCAGCTAGGTCCGGGGAGCGGAGTGTCAAACAGTTCCGAAAGAGGAAAGAAAGGCCGCGCTGCCGTGGTGTGGACGCGGCCTTAGAGCGTGAAGGCAACCACAGCGGGCGTGGACGCCGAGATTGCAAATCTCAGATCTCAAATTTCAAACGTCAAATCAAAACCCAGCATGGGCGCCGCAGAAGAACCATCAAGCTATCACTTGCTGTTAGAACTAAGGCTTTGGCAGAACAGATCCACCGTCTTTCGAAACAGAAATAATGCGGTGTCCTGAGGAGAGGCGGCAAGTGCCGCAGCCGCAGCCTGGCGTATTTGATCGGCAGTGAGATGCCAACGCTTGGCGACAAAGGCGGCGTCGTCAATATCCAGGTCAGTTCCACGGCGCAATTTCGAAATCACAAAGTCGATGGGCGCCAGGAGGCGTACGCGAAGATTCGTTCGATTGACCAGGTCGGTCGCACGATCACGGTATCCGGGTGGCATCGAGACAACGGACCAACCTGAAAAATTCGTGGTCAAGTCGGCAGGAACCGACCGTTGACGCAGGAATTCAGTCAGCGGCTCGATAGAGCCCACCACCTCTGCATCTAGGTCGCGCGTTAATCGGTCTTGAAATCCATACGCCTGTAGCGCCAGTGCTCCCACCAATAGGATTTCGACAGAATCACCAGTCTCCCTGGTGTAATTCGTCAGCAACTCAATAACCTGCTCAGCGGTGAGCGCAGACAAAGGAGAGCACCTCTGCAAATGCCCGATAGTCCCGATAATCGATAGGACCATGATCGGGTGGTAGGGCAGTCCGGCCTAGAAGAGATGTAAGAAGGCGCCGGTAATGGGTGTACCATCGACAGGCCGTTTGATAGGCCTGTTGAACCGCAGGCTCGGAGGACCATGGCGAGAGATCGAGGTGCTCGTTGACGAGGATTTCAAGCCAAAGTATCCGTTGTCCTCGCGGGGTTTGAATCGCTTCGGCAACGGAATCCGTCCCTAGATAAACGGGTAATAGTATAAGGGACTGTTTGGCTTGGGCTTTCGACATCCCGGTCGACATTCCGGGAGTGTATCATAGCGTCTCGTCAGAGGAGAACCGTTGATCGCTTAGTGTTGGAAATAGAAAGGCCGCGCTGCCAGTGGTGTGGAAGCGCGGCCTCATAGCGTGAAGGCAACCTGTCAGCTTCTGGAAGGGTCAGGACCAGAATCTGTTCTCTATGGTCGTCAGCTGGCGCTTGGCAACCGATGACCATTGGTCGGCTTCAACGCAAAACTCTAATCTAAAATCTCAGGCGCGGCCAGGAACCGGGATCTCAAATCTCAAATTTCAGATCTCACACTCGGCGAGGACGCCGTGTGGCCCACTTATCACTGATCACGGATCAGTGTCTTGTTAGTCCTGCCAGATTCGAGTCACGACGAAATAGATGAAGGCCGCCAGTAGGGTGTTGCTCACAATAAGAATGATCGCGAAATCCATTTTGTGACTCCTTTCCGACCCTTCGGTTGAGGGAGAGTGCAAAGCACAGGCCAAAGATCGTGCGCGGGCCTCTGCGGACAGGCCCGATGCGAAAACGGCAAGCCTGTATTGACGTTTCGGCGAAAATGCCAATTCCGGCAGGTGGGCCTCCTAGCCATAAATGGTGCCACTCGGTGAGTCAGATTTGATTCTCCATGAATCGGATTGGATTCTTGCAACCTCTGCTGTTATTTGAGGAATTTCTGCAAATGGATGCATCTCTGATGCAGCGTTCCCGATAGAATTTCACCGTTGGTTTCCGGAGCGCCGTTTGGCTACACTTACCCACGATGACGCCGACCGAATTACTGCTGCCGTCCACCTGTGAAGCCGCGCTCCTCGAACGATTTCTGAAGGCGGAGGCGATGGCCTTGTGGGCGGTGCGCTCAGCGAAAGCGAAGGACGTGCCGCCGGGCGTGCGCTCGTTTCTCCTGCGACACGAGGAGGAGGAGGCGAAGCACCTGAAGGAGTTTGAAACCAGGCTGGGCGTTCAATCGCATGTCCGGGAGAAACTGCCCCGCATGCCGAGCCAATGGTGGGCCTTGGTGATCCACCTGTTCGGCTACGAGACGTTGGGACTCGAGTTTGCCAAATTGCTCGTCCAGGTGCAGCCGGAGTTGATGTCGATTCTCGAGGAGGAGCACGTGCATGTGGCTTTCTTCGAGCGGGAGGTACAGAAGGTGTTGGAGCAGGGAGGTCCGGCCGCTGAAGGCGCACGAGACTCGGCCAGGGCCTGGTGGCGGCGAGTGCCTCCGACCGTGGATCGCTATTTGGAGGGCGAATCGCTCGAGCCGTTCCGGCCCGAGCTTCGGCAGTGGATCCTGGCGGCGATTCACAGGCGCTTTTGCCACGTGGGTCTGTTGGACGACACGACAGCATAGAGGTCGCGATGAACTGCGTATTGATTCGCCATGGGATTGCAGTGGACCGGGAGGAGTGGGACGGTCCCGACTCCGACCGGCCGCTGACCGAACGCGGAACCAAACGGGTGTCTCAGGTAGCGGCTGGATTGAAATGGCTGGAAGTGCAGCCCACCTACATCTTCTCGAGTCCGTTGGTACGCGCCTAAGAAACTGCCGACATTCTTCAGGCCTCCATGAGCATCCCGAGCGCCATCAAGCGTGTCGATGAACTCTTGCCGGACGCCAACCCCGAGCGCCTACTCGCCCTGTTCCGAGATCTTCCGCCCGAATGCTGTGCGTTATGCGTGGGCCATGAGCCGCATCTTGGGTTGGCGGCCAGCGCGATGCTGGCGGGGAAGCCGTCGACGGCCTTTCCGTTCAAGAAGGCGGGCGCCTGCCTGATCGAGCTGTCTTCGCCTCCCAAGGTCGGCCGGGGAGTGCTGCGCTGGTGGCTGGAGCCGGGTCAATTGAAAGCGTTGGGGAAGAAGCGGGCTAAATTAGAGGCATGAAGAAGTGATGAGTGATGAGTGATCACTGAAGTTAAAACTGCGCATCTTCTGCTATGGGCGCGGTGCGGGCGAGTCCTTCCTCGGTGAGGAGTTGTTGAATTTTCGACCGTAGCTCGTGCTGGATTTCCTCGAGTGGTTTCCGGGCATCCACCACCTCGAACTTGAACTCGATGGCCATCTTGTCGAATTCCTCGATCAACAACGATTGGTATTTTTTGAAGCTGTCGTACAGATCGTTCCCCAATCGCAGGTCCATGCCGGATTCCCAATAGTTCATGGCCTTGGTTTCGATGACGCGCAACGCCAGCGTTTCGACATCTACGCGCAAATAGCAGACCAGGTCCGGCACGAGGGCGAATCCGAAGACATCCCTGATCCATTTCCGGTCGTTGCTGCGGACGAAGTCGCGGGCAAAGGCCGTGTAGATATAGCGGTCGGCCAGCACAATGAACCCGGATCGCAAGGCCGGAATGATCTGGTGCTCGAGCCGGTCGGCGAAGTCCGTCGCATACAGGAGGCTCAGCGACCAGCGATCGATCGTGTTGCCTTCCTTGGCGACTTCGATCGTCTTCGACATGAGATTGGAGCGGGTCCACCCGGTGGTGATGACCCCGTAGCCCTGCACTTCGAGCCATTCCTGCAGGAGCTCGATATGGGTGGAGCGGCCGACGCCGTCGGTGCCCTCAATGGCGATGAGTTTGCCTTTGAGGTCACTCGGATTTAGGTACGTCAAACCGTCGCCAAAATAGTGAGCGTCTCCCATGTGTTCCCCGCCTGGGTTTGTAATCCTTCAAGGCCTCGTCCACGAGCTGCCGCATGGCGTTCTGCTGGAGGGCGATGTCCTTGGTCGCATCCATCGTGATGAGCTGATATTCGTCGACGATCTTGTCGTATTGCGCCAGGATGCGCGACTGGAAGATGCGGAAGCTTTCTGTGACGTCCTGGCTCAAGTTCATGTCCATCCCGGCTTCATAGTACTTGAACTGCCCCCGGGTGCCGCCGAGCAGTCGTGAAAGGGCCACCTCGATCGGGACCTTGAAGTAAAAGGCCATGTCCGGCTTGATGGCAAAGCTGTAGAGCTTGCGGACCCATTCGGGAGAGACGCCCCGGACCACGTCACGGGCAAACGCCGTGTACATGTACCGGTCGGCGAGCACCAGCATGCCGGCTTTGAGCGGCGGCAGGATCTCGTGATAGAGCCGGCTGGCGAAATCCGTGGCGTGCAGCAAACTGAAGGTCGTCGGCGTGAGACTTTTGTTCTTTTTCCCCCGCTTGGTCGTGTCCTTGACGAGCTCGGAGGAGTTCCATTCGGTGAAGAAGACCTTGTGGCCCTTTGATTCGAGCCACTTGTGCAAGAGGAGCAATTGGGTGCTCTTCCCGGACCCGTCGATGCCCTCGACGATGATCAGTTTGCCGGGGTAGGGATGGGGTGGGGTGGTGGTCGGCTGCTGCTCGCTCATGCTGCGTCCTCCTGAGCCTTGAGCGTCAATTGTACCCGGCGGCGGAAGATCCGTTCAAATAGGTCGGCCCTCCCCTTGGCGGCCCAGGCCTCCAGTTCAGCATCCCCCGTTACATGCGCAATAATCTTCACAGTGGCGCCTATTTTGACATCCACCGTCCTGACGACCGAAAAATGGGTGCGGTCCAGACCGTCAGCGATCCGAAGCAGTGCAGACAGGATCCGGACCGTCCGTTGCAACTTCGGGGTTAGCTCGTCGAAGGAGTCGTGTTTACTGTGCGGATGCGCCCGCCGGTGGTAGCGGGCGACATTGGCCACGACCGTAATCTCTTCCGACGAGAGGCCGCCCAGTTCGCTGTGGGTGATCAGGTAATGGGTGTGCTTGTGGTGCTGGCGTTCGTTGATGAGGTAGCCGATGTCGTGCAGGATCGCCGCAAATTCGAGCCAGTCCCGCTCGGTGTCCCCGAGATTGTGCAACCGTTTGGTTTGGTCGAACAACCGCAAGGCGAGGGCGGCGACGTGCAGGGTATGGGTTTCCGGCACCTGACAGCGGCGGGCCAGGGCCAGCACACTCCGGCGTCTCAGATCCGGGATGTCGGCTTCGGCTTTGATCCGCTCGCGATGCCGTTCGATGAAGTCGTAGATGATCCCTTCGCGGATGGCCTTGTCGCACAGGACCAGTTCGTCGCGTTGGGCCAGCTCCATGAGGCGCCGGAGGACCATGGTGGCCGGGAACAGCGTGTCCACCCGTTTGGGGTCCAAGCCGGTGATCGCCAGACGCTCTTTAATGGTCGAGTGCCGCAGCACCTGCTCGATTTCCTTCACCTCTTTCAGCGAAACCGTCGCCAGGTTCAATTGGGGCAGGGGGCGGTTCGTCCGGCGGAGATGGATCACTTCCGCCAGGTTGGCGGCCATGCCGGAGGTGGCGATGAGGCTGTCGAACCGCTTTGCCTTGAACCCTTCGAGCGTCTGGGTCAACTGTTCGGTGATGAGTTCCTCGAGCGCATGTAACATTCGCTCGGATGGCGGTGTTCGTTTGAGGAATTGATCGGCCAGCCGGATCGCGCCGAGCTTGAGGCTCTTCGCCTGAAGGAGTTGCTCGCGGTTGCCCGCCATGACCTCGACCGACCCGCCGCCGATGTCAACGGCCAGGGCCGGCTGCTCCGTCATAGGCACGCTGTTCTTGACGCCCAGGAAGATCAACCGGGCTTCCTCGGCGCCGCTGATGACGCGCACTCTGAGACCCGTCTGTTCCTTCACGAGGTCGATAAAATCGCCGCCGTTTTTGGCTTCGCGCACGGCGCTGGTGGCCACGGCGAGCATGCGATCGTAGCCTTTGTTTTTGGCAAGGGTGACCAGGCGGCCGATCACGCTCAGGCCTCTAGCGATGGCTTCGTCCGACAGGCGTTGGCTTTCAAAGGCGCCGTTGCCCAGCCGCGCCATCTCCTTGAATCGATCCAGAATCTTGTAGGTGAAATCCGGCAGGACTTCGGCGAGCACCATGTGCACGGAATTGGTCCCGATATCGATGACGGCAATTTTGGACATGATGCAGTATCTGGCGGCTGAGGGATTCGCCCATTGTAGATGAAACGCAGGGGGTTAGTGAAGGACGTACTGAAATTAGAGCATGTCGATTATTAAGGTTCTGTTACAATTCGCGCGCGTTGGAAGGGGGACGTGCGTGATGCTTCAGGGGACGGCTCGCTTCGTCTTGATCACGGGCGCCTCGACAGGGATCGGCGCCGCCTGTGCCATTGGATGTGCCGGGCAGGGCATGACTGTGTTTGCCGGGGTGCGGAATCCCGAGGCCGGCGCCGCGCTGCGGGCGAGGGGAGGCGCCGCCATCATTCCGCTCGAATTGGATGTGATGGACGGCGAATCGGTCAAGCGGGCGGCCGGGATAGTGGAGCGTCACGTCGGCGACGCAGGGCTCTTCGGCCTCGTCAACAATGCCGGAATCGCGATCGGCAGTCCGTTGGAACTCATTCCGCTCGTCCAACTACGGCAGCAATTGGAAGTCAACGTGGTCGGTCAGATTGCGGTGACGCAAGCCGTGCTGCCGCTGTTGCGTCGGGCACGTGGTCGCATCGTCAACATGGGCTCGATTGCCGGCCGCGGCACGATCCCGATGACGGGACCCTATTCGGCGTCCAAGCACGCGCTCGAGGCGCTGACCGATGCCTTGCGCCTGGAGCTGTATCCCTGGGGCATCGAGGTATCGATCATCGAACCGGGCGCCATTGCCACGCCCATTTGGGACAAGTCATTGCAGATCTCGCATGACGTTGAAAAAGACATGCCGGTTGAAGCCAAGCATCTCTATGAAGCTGCGGCGGCGCGGATCAGAGAAACGATGAGTGTGGCGGCGGCGCGTGCGATCCCGCCGGATGCCGTCGTCAAAGCGGTGCTGCATGCGCTCACCGCCAAGCGGCCGAAGACGCGCTACCTGGTCGGCCGTGACGCGAAGCTGCGTGCTCTTATGCTGAAGTGGCTTCCGGATCGATTCCAAGATTGGATCTTGAAGAAGGTGCTCAAGCTGCCATAAGCAATTTGAGCACTTGAGATTTGAAATTGACCCTCTAAGCGATGCGAGGACAAAACTCGGTGTTAGACGCGCGTC
>DASTQE010000017.1:0-5385 GCA_035761895.1 Nitrospira sp.
TCGCTCGACACCTGCTTTGTCCACGAGAGATGACTCTGCGAGAACCCATGGACGAAGAGAATAGCCGGGCCCTCGCAAATGCCCCACTTCTGCACAACGACGTTCACGCCGTCCGGCGTCTTGATAGTTAGCGTCCTCAAAGCGTTGGACCATCCTACACTCTATCCCAACTTTCCAAGGATTCCGTTCATATCTGCCTGCGAAAATGCCCGCAAGGTCTGGGTGCGAATGTTCCCCAGAGAACCGAGGCTCGCGAGGAATGCCGCGATAGAGGCATCGTCAGGCGCATCGAAGACAATCACCTCGTCGTAACTGCCTAACGTCCAGTAGATCTCCTTGAACGTCACGCCGAACTTCTTGGCCATCGCTTTGGCGGCATCCGCCCGCTTGACCGTATCCTTGATGTGATGCACTCCCTGATCGGTAAAATTAACCAGCGCAATGTACATGGCCATGATGAACCTCCTTCAGGACATCCCTCTATGTGATCACCAGCTGATGCTGCGCTATTCCAATTTCGCAAGGATCCCGTTCATCTCTGTCTGGGTAAACGCACGCAGAGTCTGGGTTCGAGCGTTGCCCATGGCTCCAAAGGCAGCCAGAAACGCCGCCATGGAGGCATCGTCCGGCGCGTCGAATAGATCGACGACGTCGTAACTCCCTAACGTCCAGTAGTACCCCTTCGCCGTCACGCCAAACTTCTTTGCCATTTCTGTTATGGCATCCCCTCGCTTGGTCGTGTCCTTGATGTTGCGAATTCCCTGGTCGGTGAACTGAACCAGCACAATGTAGATCGCCATGAGGAACCTCCGTTGAGGCGACTGGCCTTTCGGTGAAAGGAGTTCTCGATGTCCGTTACTTCCCCAAGAACTTCGGGACCCGCTTTTCCAGAAATGCCCGAATGCCTTCCTGATAGTCTTGACTGTTGTACACCACCCGGCGCAAGGCCTGTATACGTTCAAACATCAGAGGAGATAAATCATAGGCATTGGCGAGCAAGTTCAATTCTTCTTTCATGATGGCAATGCTCAATGGAGAATTCCGGACAATCTGCCTGGCGATCTCATAAGTGTGCTTCTTTAACTCCTGCTTGGAAACGATCTGGTTCACGATCCCCAGCCGTTCGGCTCGTTCTGCTTTGATCGGGGAAGCGGTAAACGCCATTTCTTTGACGATATGGAGGTTAATGGTGTTCATGAAGGTCAACAACCCCGATAAGTTATAGGGGACACCCAGTTTCGCCGGGGTAATGGCAAACGTTGCGTCATCTGCCGCAATGACGAGATCGCAGGCGAAGGCCAGCTCACAAGCTCCACCCCACACACTGCCCTCAATCATCGCGATAATCGGAGCCGGATGATTCTCCACTTCCCGGATCAGCCGTCGCAGGGGATCGTCCCAACTCAGGGGATCGCGGTGGGCCTGTGGGAGCTCACTCACGTCATGCCCGGCAGACCAGACCGTGGTGCCTTCTGGCGCGCAAAGAATAACGACCCGCAGATTCTGCTGTCGAAACGTCTCGAGCGCCTCGAGGATATCGGCGATGAGCGCCTGGCTCAGCGCGTTCCGCTTCTGAGCATGATTGAGTACGATCGTTCCGATCGAATCTTCAACAGTTGTAATCACGAATGACATGTCGCCCTCTACTCAGTGGAATTGGCATCAACCAAGGATCGGTTCGTATACTCCAAAGACATTTTCGAGTCTTTGACAAATTTCGCCGGTTGTTGCATAGGCCCGGACCGCATCAAGAATCGCCGGCATAAGATTATCGTCGGTTTGAGCAGCCCGCTCAACGGCTCCTAACGAGGCTTGGACCTGCTGTTCGTTTCGGTTTCGCTTCACCATTCTGATCTCTTCAATTTGCTTTTGCTCTGTGTCTTCCGGCACGAGAAAGATTTCCGGTTCCGGCTCCTGCTCTTCCCGGAACTTATTGACTCCGACAATGATCCGCGCGCCGGTTTCGAGCGACTGTCCGTATTCATACGCCGCCTGTTCGATCTGGCGTTGCACATAGCCTTGCTCAATCGCCTGTACCATGCCGCCGCACTGCTCAATGTCACGAATGTATTGTTCGGCTTCTGCCTCCAATCGGTCAGTCAGGCTCTCGATGAGATAGCTTCCACCGAGCGGATCAATGGTACTCGCGGCGCCCGATTCGTACGCCAGCACCTGCTGAGTCCGGAGTGCCAGGCGGACGCTTTCCTCGGAAGGCAATGCCAAAGCTTCGTCCCAGCAATTGGTATGCAGCGATTGCGTCCCTCCCAGTATGGCGGCCAGCGCCTGGGTGGCCACCCGTACCACATTGTTATCCGGCTGCTGAGCGGTGAGCGCCACCCCGCTCGTCTGCGTATGAAACCGCAGCATCATGCTTCGTGGATCTTTGGCATGAAAACGGTCCTTCAACAAGCGAGCATAGAGCCGGCGAGCGGCCCGGAACTTCGCGATCTCTTCAAAGAGATCGGATTGTGCGGTGAAAAAGAAGGTGAGGCGGGGAGCAAAGGCATCGATGTCCAGTCCGGCATTGACGGCGATGTCGAGATAACAGATGGCGTTGGCCAGGGTGAAGCCGATCTCCTGGGCAGCCGTCGCCCCCGCTTCACGCATATGAAAGCCGCTGACGGAAATGCTGTTCCACTTCGGCAAGAATTTCGTGCAGTAGACAAACAGGTCCCTGGTGAGACGAAGGCTGGGCTGAGGGGGGAAGCGATAGGTGCCACGGGCGATATACTCTTTCAACATATCATTCTGTATGGTGCCGGCCAGGAGCTGCAGGGGCACGCCCTGCTGCTCGGCAATGACGAGATACATCGCCAGGAGGATGGCGGCGGTCGAATTGATGGTCATGCTGGTGGACACACGCCCGACGGGAATGTCGCGGAACAACGTTTCCATGTCACGCAAGGTCGAGACCGCAACCCCGACTCGCCCCACTTCGCCGCTGACCAGAGGATCATCGCTGTCGTAGCCGATTTGAGTCGGCAGATCAAAAGCGACGGAAAGACCGGTCGAACCATGCTGAAGCAAGTATTGGTATCGTCGATTAGTTTCCTCCGCGGTTCCAAAACCGGCATATTGGCGCATCGTCCATAGCCGGCCCCGGTACATGGTGGCCTGAATGCCGCGGGTAAATGGATACTGTCCCGGAAACCCGACTCGTTCGAGATATGTGGCCTCGGAAGATGGCTGAGGCAGGTAGAGCGGCTCCAATGGCGCGCCTGATCCCGTCTTGAAGAGCTGGTTGGATTCAGGCAGGCGCTTCAGCGCTGGAGCGAGGACGTGTGTTTCCCAGTCCTTCCTGGCTTCTTCGATCCGATTGTTTGGTTCGCGATCCGGCTCAGCCATGATCGTCTTTGACCTCTCGCGTGGCGGTCAGTTTTTGTATAAGTTCGTCGACAAAACCTGTCACGGTGACTTCTCCTCGCAAGATACGGCTGAGATCTTCTGTCGCGAGGGCGCCAGTCGCGAGGGCCCGGGACACACGTTGTCTCGCCTCTTCAAGCACGGCCTCCTTGACTTCATCGACCATCCCCTGTCGTCGTCGAGCCTGCCAGGCCTGTTCCGAGCCTGCAGCACGTTTTTCAAGGAGATCAACGAGCTCCTCCACCCCTCGACCGTGCAACGCACTCACCAGACAGGTTTCGGGGAAGCCCATGCTGCGGCCGTTCGCATTGAGACGGAGCACGGCGAGCAACTGCGCATAGAGTTGAGCCGCCCCGTCGCAGTCGGCCTTGTTCACGACGAAGATGTCCCCCACTTCCATCAATCCGCACTTGAGGAGTTGGATCGCATCGCCGTTCCCCGGCGCGATGGTCACCACAACAAGGTCCGCCACGCCAGCAATTTCTGTCTCGCTTTGTCCCACGCCAACGGTTTCAATCAGGACCGTCTGGCATCCCGCAAGCCCAAGGACCCGGATAAACGCTTTGACGCCCAATAACAGACCGCCGATATGTCCCCGTGTGGCGGCTGAGCGAATGAAGACATGAGGATCATTGGCATGCCGCATCATACGCAAGCGGTCGCCCAGGAACGCCCCGCCGGTAAAGGGCGAGGATGGATCCACCGCAATAACCCCGATGCCGCTGTCCGGGCTCCGTGTCCGTAAGGACGTAATCAACCGATCTGCCAACACGCTCTTCCCACAGCCTGGTGGACCGGTTAACCCGATCACCATGCGCGGTTCCGGCCAATCCGCTGCGCCCATAAGAAATTCAGGGATGCGTTCTGGACAATTTTCAATAAGGCTCATCAGCCGGGCAGCCGCTCGTACCCGCTGGCTCGTACCTGCGCGCACTTGCTCGACAAGCTGTTTCGTGTCATTCGTCATGCCGCCTTTCGACGGTTTTTCAACAACGAGGCGATGGCCTCAAGAATCGATTGGGAGGAGACGCCCGAAGTGAACACCTCGGCGATGCCCATGGCTTTTAGGACGGGTATATCGGAAGCCGGAATGGCTCCTCCGGCAACCACCACGATATCGAGGGCGCCACGATCCTTGAGAAGATCTATGACTTGCTTCAGCAACCGCTTATGTGCACCCGACAAGAGTGACAACCCGATGACAGCTACATCTTCCTGGATGGCGGTCTCGACAATCTGTTTCGGCGTGCGCCGAATCCCGGTATAGATGACCTCATAGCCGGCATCGCGCAAGATATGGGCGACATACTTGGCGCCGCGATCGTGGCCGTCGAGGCCGACTTTGCCAATGAGCACGCGCTCCGGGATTCGCTTGGTCTCTTCCTTGTTAGACACTCTACGCTCTCTCTTCTCGTGCAGGCTTACTTCTGGGAGATACCCGCTCCGACGCTGTAGGTATCTTGGCCTGATTGGACCTTCCGCACGAAGGTAGAGATCCACCCAGCCGCTGCCCTCCAGCTGAGCCCCGTGCTCGACGATTGGGTGAAATGAGCAACGGATGTGCCGCGACGGAGGGCCCGAAGCAGAATGCATGAAAGCTGAAGCAGTTAGCGTGGTTCGCTCATAGGGGAGGCAGGGGACGATCACGAGAGAGTGAGGACATTGGCAACATCGACGGAGGGAAGGTGGTGCAAGAGGCAACACGGGCGGCATCGAAGTCTCCGGCTCTCCCCAGGGGCCAAGCTCATCACCATCCCGAAAAAGTGACCTCCGATGTCACATCCGTGTGTGAAACTACCTCCAACGCACACTCAGAACCCATAACTCATCACTCATCACTCATAACTGCATCGAGGGGAGGACACCATGAAACAGTTTGTATTGGGTGTGCTGCTTGGGAGCCTGGTCACTGGCACGGTCGTGGGGGCGGGGACCTTCTACGATTCGAAAGGCAATATGAAGGCGCCGAGCGGGAGCCATCAGCAGTTCGACTATTTTCGCCAGCGGCAACAGCAAATAGAT
>DASTQE010000018.1:0-4110 GCA_035761895.1 Nitrospira sp.
AAAACGGCACGGTCATCCTGAAATTCTTCCTTCACATCTCCAAGAAAGAACAAAAGAAACGCCTTGAGGAGCGGATTCACGATCCGGAGAAACGCTGGAAGTGGAATTCTGGAGACCTCGAAGAACGGAGACTCTGGGGAACATACATGAGGGCATTCGAAGATGTGATGTCAGCGACCAGTACGGATCACGCGCCGTGGTACATCGTGCCGGCAAACCGAAAATGGTTCCGCAACCTGGTCGTCGCAGATTGCGTGCTCGATGCCCTAGACAGGATGAAGCTGAAGCAACCGCCGCCTCCGCCAGGGGTCGATTTTTCCAAACTCCGTATTATCTAGGTCCCCGGAGGCGACTCAGGAATCCTTGGTACAGGTTATGCGTCACGGAGCCGCGCTAATTTTTTGGTCCCCCATTGACACGATGATCTAATGAGCGTACGACGTGATCTGCGGCCCTGGTGTTTTATTGAAGTAACGAGAGATCGGACAGACCGCGCGGCTGTCATCCAGGTCTCCCGACGACTTCACCAAGAGAGGAGGGTGGATATGGACGACGCGACTCCACCTGGTTCGTCAGGCCCGCCGATGCGAGGGCGGGTTTCTCGTCGGTCGTGCTAGCCGGATCTCCGCTGGCTGTGCCGTAACGGCACCATAGACCAACTGGATATCAGCCTGCTCTATCGGAGAATCCGTCGCGGCGCGAGGAACACAAGCGCCTGGGATTGACGACGTCTCCCACGACTGGAAACTCGCATGACCTGGCTTCGCGCGGGTCTTTCGGGCCGCAACATCGCAATTGCAGTTCCGGCGTCCCAAGCGCCGACCGCGGGCGACCTCCCACCATAGTGCAAGGTCGCCCGTGCCATTTTCTAGCTCGTGAAAATTCCCAGCAACATCGTTGTCGCATCGCTCAACGCCTCGACGTACGAAAAAAGTACGACTCGGCATTTCGCTCGCTGCCGCCTTGTTGCTGCGCATTTTGACGAGCTATGCGGCCGAGCTTTGATCGCTTTTGCTGCAGCCTTGCCTGGGGAACCCCGCGTCCCGGGCTTTCAATTGCGCAGCAATTGGAGGGTCGGGTGGGTAAGGACGTTCGGCGTGGGTTGGGTGGGTGAGAATATTGCTTTTAGACTGGCATTTCATTTCGGGATCCCCTGCTGTGTCTTGTGCTGAGCGGTTCGCGCGTTCCGTGGCTTCCAATAAAAATAGAACGGAAGACCGCCTAACACGGTCACCGCGCCGTACAGCGCCTCGAAGGGTCGCTGCATCAAGCTCGAACCCACGACCAACATGGCTCCAAGCACGAGCAGGGCCGGCAATACCGGATACCAGGGACTGCGGTAGGCTGGCAATGAACCTTGACTTCGTGCGCGAAGCGGGAAAATCGCAGACAGTGTCAGTCCCATGAACAACGCCAGCATTAGCCCACTGTAGATGACCAGTTGTTCGAAGGTGCCGCTGATAATCAGGGCTGAAGCCCAGAGGGTTTGAAACAGGATCGCTCGGGTCGGGACCCCCGTCTCCGGATGGCGGTGCGCCAGCCAAGGAGTGATCACCCCATCCTGCGCCATAGCCCAATAGACTCGCGGGCCGGCCCACGTCATCGCGCTGACCGCTCCAGCAATCGAGAGACAGAGCAATGCCGCGACCAAATGTCCGCTGCTCGGTCCCCACAACGCCGCCGCAGATTTCTCTGCGACCGGCACGATCGGCTCTTCCGTCAACCCGGCGATTGACAGGGCGGACAAATACACCAGGTTAAGCAGCACATAGATGATCGTGACGAATGCCGTGCCGCCGATCATGACCCTCGGCACCGTGCGGCGAGGATCGTCGATTTCGGTGGCAATAAAGCCTGCGACGTTCCACCCGAGATAACAATAGATCACAATGACGAGCGCGACAGCGACGGATCCCGCCTTCGGAGGTTCGAGAGGCTGACGGTTCGAAAGCCAGTCCCACTGCGCCGCGCTGGCTGACAAGCCGCCCAGGATCAGAACGCCGATCGCCAGCACCTTGGTACTCGTGATCATCCGCTGCAAACGGCCGCCGCCGGCCAATCCTCGGCAATGGACCAGCGTCACCAACCACAGCAGGGCGAGGGACAGCCCTTTAGCGCGCCACCCGCTGTCGTCCATGACGGGGAAAATCCTGAAGGCATACGCCGAGAAACTGATTGCGGATGCGGCGACGGCTGCGCCGAATCCGATCGTAAACGATGTCCAGCCACTGAGAAAAGCCACCAATGGTCCATAGGCTTCCCGCAAGTACACATAATCGCCGCCGGCATGAGGCAGGCGCGAGCCGAGCTCGCCATACACCATGGCGCCGCCGATGGCGAAAAAGCCGCCCAGGCTCCAGAGTGACAGGATCAGCATCGGATCGCCGAGTTCCCTGGCCATCAGGCCAGTCGTGGTGAAGATGCCGCCCCCGATGATGTTGCTGATGAGAAGGCAGCTCGCCGTGAACCAACCGATGGTGTGGATACGTCCGCTCGAGCGAAGCACGTCCGAGGCCTTTCTTTTGTCGGGCGACTCTCCTACCATATCCGCCGATGCCTGAGAAGCCGAAGAAAAAGGCCTCCCCTGCCGGAGTCCGACGCCGGCGGAAACCGGCCGGGCATTCGACCGGCTTGACCGCAACGGAACTGCAAGCGGCGGCCCCGCAAGGCGAGGTGGCGGAGCTGCACCGGGCGATCGAACAGGACGGCGGGAAAGTGCTTTCGGTCTATCGGGAACCGTATGGCAGTCACTGGCTGGTGCTCGCGGCGCTGCCGATTGCTTTGGTCGAGCCCACGCCCTATCAGCGGAACCTCTCGGAGACGCACGTGAGAAAACTCGAAGCGGTGATCGGGAAACTGGGTCGGTTCCTCGATCCGATTATCACCGTCCGGGTTCCGAAAGACCAGCAGACGGCGAAGTATTGGACGCCGAACGGGAATCACCGTCTTTCCGCGATGCGGACACTCGGGGCCAAAAGTATTGTCGCCATCGTTGTGCCGGAAGCCGCAGCAGCCTATCAGATCCTCGCTCTCAACACCGAGAAGGCGCACAATCTGCGTGAGAAGGCTCTTGAAGTGATCCGGATGTATAAGGAACTTGCGCAGCTCGATGAGGCCAGTGAAGAGACGTATGCGCTTGAATTTGAAGAGCCGGCGTTAATCACGCTGGGGCTCTGCTATGAAGAGCGGCCGCGTTTCAGCGGAGGCGCTTACCATCCGGTGCTGAAACGGGTGGAGGAATTTTTGAAGGCGTCGTTGCGGGCGGCGATCGAATCGCGGCATGAACGGGCGCGCAAGCTTCTGGCGCTCGACGATGCGATCGTCAAGCAGGTCGACGCCCTGAAGGCCAAAGGGTTGACCAGTCCCTACCTGAAAAGCTTCGTTGTCGCGCGCGTGAATCCCCTCCGATTCCGCCCCAAGGACGCTCCGCCTCTCTCCTTTGACGAGGCGATGGAACGCATGCTTCAAGCGGCCGCCAAGTTCAATCCGGACAAGATCAAAGTGGATGATCTCGCCAAATCGGGGGGCGCGCCGGACGAGAGCGAGTAGCCGCTTGCCGCCTTGTTTCTCTCCCAGGCGCCCCCGTACAATAATCATTCCGTCCTAACCAGGGAGGCCGCCATGGGTCTTGCTGATAACAAATGTATCCCCTGCCGCGGCGGGGTGCCACCACTTCCCCATGATCGGGCACAGGCGTTATTGAAGGAACTGGGCCGCGGGTGGGCCTTGAACGCCCAAGGCCACCTCGAACGGCTGTACACGTTCAAGGACTTTGCGCAGGCCTTGGCATTTGTCAACAAGGTGGGTGCTGTCGCCGAAACCGAGGGTCACCATCCCGACTTCTACTTGTCCTGGGGGAAATGCAAGGTCGAAGTCTGGACGCATAAGATCAACGGCTTGACGGAAAGCGATTTTTACCTTGCGGCGAAAACTGATCGGGAGTTTGAACCGTTCCGGGCAGGCGGGTAATCACGGCGTGAGTCTCGAACCGACTTCCACGAGGCAGGCGATGAGCGAGGCGCAGGTGGCGCTCGTCAACATGCCGTTCAGCTTCTCCAAGTATCCGTCGATCCAGTTGGGGACACTTTCAACGTTGCTGAAATCGCAAGG
>DASTQE010000019.1:0-4123 GCA_035761895.1 Nitrospira sp.
CGATTTCAGCCGGATCCGGTGGAAAGCGTCGGCATCGGAGACAGCATCGCCGATGTTCCGCTGCTGGCGGTCGTCGACCATCCAATCCTCGTGCAGAAACCCGACGGCTCCTTTGATACGGACGTCCTCCTGCCTCGGCTGGTGCGGACGCGAGGTATCGGAGCTGCAGCCTGGAAGGAGGCGGTATTAACCCTGCTGAGGCAAAACTGTTCGGCAGAGATCGGAGGAATGGGGTTAGCGGGCTAAAGGATCGAGCCGCACAGGCGCTAGCTAGGTTTTTGGGGAGATCCCTTCGACGCAAACACAGTGGCGTCACAGGCCAGATACTTGATCTGCTTCATGGGCACGATAATCACTTCTTTTGCCGAATCCACCTCCAGCACTTCCATATCATCACTGATGGTATGTCTGATCGCATCCTTCACCACCAGTTCTTGATTATCGATGAACACAATCTTCACCCAGTATTGCACGATGCGCTTCTCCTTGTTACAGGGCCGTCCCCAGCTCCTGTGATCGTTGGGCGGCGGCCTCGACCGCCGAGATCAAGGCTGCCCGCAGACCACCCCGCTCTAACTCATGCAGCCCGGCGATCGAGGTGCCGCCAGGCGAAGCGACGCGGTCTTTGAGGACGCCGGGATGTTGATGGGAGTCCAGCACCAAGCGCGCTGCACCTGAGACCGTTTGCGCCGCCAGCAACTGCGCCGTCTCCCTAGGTAATCCCATCTTCACACCGCCGTCCGCGAGTGCTTCGATCATGATGTAGACATAGGCCGGTCCGCTTCCGCTCAGCCCTGTGACCGCATCGAGCCATCGCTCTTCCACCTTGACCACCTGCCCGATTGACTCGAACAAGGTCCGGGCGACATCCGCGTCCCGCGCGCTCAGGCGCTCTCCGTAGGCGACAGCGGTGATCCCCTCCCTGACAAGAGACGGCGTATTCGGCATGGAACGGACAATCCTCCCGACACCTGACAGTCCGCGGGCGATCCGTGCGATCGGATAGCCCGCCGCGACCGACACAATCAGCGTTTCACGACGCACCGCCCCGGCAATTTGGGCGAGCACCTCGTCAAGGATCTGCGGCTCCACGGCGAGGACAAGGATATCAGCCTCATGGGCGACAGTGGCATTGCTTCTCGCCGTCCTGATCCCATAGGTGTGCTGCACCCACGTCAGGCGTGACTCATCGATGTCTGATGCGAGAAGCTGCCCGGCGGGTAACCAATTGGCATGAAGGAGGCCTGCGATCAACGCTTCGGCCATATTCCCCGCGCCGATGAACCCGATGGTGCGGTCCGACAACATGAGGGCGATTATACTGTCGGCCTTCGAATCGCTTCAATGTCGAACTTGCCGATATCATTCGCTCTTCGGTAGAGTGATACCCATCGTTCTTGGCATTCATCATAATAACCAAAATCATTTTAATCATCGCTCCGATGATGGGAGGCACTCATGAAGCAGCTCGCGCTCTCGAGTCTCGCGCTCCTCATACTGCTCGTCTCACCTGGTTGGGCTCGCCAGGAATCGATGACCCCAGAGGAAAAGCAGAAACTTGAAAAAATCGACCGGGTGTTGGTGGAGACCGTCGCGCTCTCGGATAAGGGATCAGCGGATGCGGCTCCATTCAGAGAGGTCGTCACGAGACGGATGCGGGAATTCGCGTACACCATCGTCACCGATCCGGCTCAACCGCACGACGTGACCTTCAACGTAAAATGCGAACAGCACAAGATCTGGGAAGGCACGACCAAAATGGGCAGCGATGCGGACCTGCCCGATTCTCCATCCCGACTCTGGAAGGGCCCAGCCTGTCAGCTCTCCTATATCTTGGACGGCAAGAAGATGGCGTGGCGGAAAGAGGTGAGAACCGAGTTTGCGGACGCGCAGAAGGCGGCCGAGGCCGCTCACGCCGGCGACCCTTCCGACTATGCCATGGGCAAACTGAAGGAACGGCTTGAGGAGTATGATTTTCCCGCACTTATTACGGCCGAGTGGGGACAAGAAGAACGCCTATTCAAGGTCTACGACGATCCCGCCACGCCGACCGCGAGGAAGGTTCGACTGATCGGATTATTCGGCTACACCTTCGAGGCCAAAGCGGTCCCCCGCCTGCTCACCGCGCTCAAAGGCGACGACCTTGAAATGGCGAAGGCTTCGGCGCTGGCACTCGGCAATATTGGCCAGAAAGACACGGTACCCACTTTGATCGACGTCATGAAAAACGGGAAACCGGAATTGCGGCCGGCGGCGGCCAAAGCGTTGGGTGTGTTGGGGGCGTTGCATGGGGATTTTACCATCGTCGATCCCCTGCTCGAGACATTGAAAACGGACGACGTCGCCCTGAAGACGGAGGTCGCCTGGGCCCTGGGCAAACTGCCCGATCGAAAGGCATACGAACCCCTTTATGCCTTGCAGAAGTCACTGCATCACGTCCGTGACAATGATGCTGATCCGAAAGTGGTCAAATTGAAGGAAGCAGTGAATTGGAGCATCAAGCAGATCGACACGTGGGAGTATCTGCAGTAGACACGCCTATGAGCCCAATTGTTCGCCGAGGACTGAAGCCGAAGCCGACCCTGTGTCTCATCGGGTGCACGATCTCCGTGGTCACGTGGTACGCCTCCGGCTGGACGCAAACGATCGGCGATGAAGCGGAGTTGGAGCGGCTACGGGTGAAAGCGGAAGAGGCCATCGCAAGCGACGACCCGGAAGGCGCCGCCATGGCCATGGGGCGGGCGGCGATGATGGCGAAACGCTTGAGCGTGCTGCATAAGAACGACGGCGACTCCGCGCGCCTCTACCAGGGGGCAGAATCCCTGTTTCGCTCACAAGAGCACAGCTATCGTGCCATGGCCTTATTCCGGCGAGCCGGCGGGCAACTCCCCGCCTCCTCCGGAGTCTGCGGCAGCCTAGCGCTGGCCCAAGGGAGCGTGCAGCATGCCATCTCCGATCTGGCCGGCGTGGCTGCGCCCCCGGCGGCCTTGACGGAACGAGCGAAGCGCTGGCGCGACACAGCCGACGACTGGGTCACTGTGGTCGCCGCGATGATCACCGATTACCAGTGCCCTTGAGGGACAGTCTCCGTCATTCATGATGGTGCCTGTACCTGTTGAAAGGGGGACAGGCCCCCACAAGCAGTGCCCTCGAACGGGGCCAGTCCCCTAGTCCTCCTCTGGATTGATGATATGCAGACCGGCGGTCTTGCTTGCGGCTAACAGCTGTGTATCGGCGCTCACCACGGTCAATCGAAGCGGCTTCAGCTCCAGGGCCAGGGCGAGATGCAATACTTGTTGTGTTCTCAGCCCTGGATATTCCATCACGAGCTCTTTCGTCGAGAGATAGGTCTCCATCGTCGGCACGATGAATTGAAACAGGCCCTCCGCCGATTCTCGCTCGAACTTGTGAATGACCGAATAGCAATCGTCCCTGGTCAGTTCACCTTGCTGAGCTCGATTCGAAAACGCAGAATACAACTCCGTCACAGTCCATGTCGGAAGTATGGCCACCTTGCCGCGCTTCACCATCAACTTATTGACGATCCTGGTACCGCGTTCCATGCTGTAGCGCTTGACCAGGGCCGTCGAGTCAAAATAGTAATACGGCATGGATCAGGCCCTCCCTTTCAGAATCACCGCGGCCAGTGGACCGGGGAGTTTCGAGAGCCGATCTTGCAGCTCATCCAACGGCACTTCTTCATAGCCTTCACGGCGCAGCTTGTCTGCCAAATTGCCTGTGTTGAACCCGGCCGTGTCGTTCTTCAATCGTTCGTTCAGCCGCCGTTTAGCAAGCCGGCTCGGCACCCGTTGCTGCGTCGCAGTCAGTCCCCTGCCGCGGCTCCGCGGCGCGCGCCCCCCCTGTTTCAGTCTGCTCATGCCTGTTCTCTCCCCTCCTTGAAATGGTTAGTGAGTTGCAGCCGCCGGATTTCCTTTGACGCCCTCCCGCGGGCATCCCGCCGGCCGAATCGCCTCGGCCGGTAATTCCGATTCTCCATAGATATGAGCGGCAATCGCCTTCGCGACATCCCCCGACAAATCTTGCTGCATAACCCGAATCACTTTCGCGGTCGCTTCCCGTTCAGACAGATGCCCTTCCTTTCCGCCTTTCGAAATAGCGCCGA
>DASTQE010000020.1:0-2933 GCA_035761895.1 Nitrospira sp.
GAATGCACCATGCTTTTCGTCGATGAAAGCCGCAATGGCAGCCGTCGTTGGTGTGACATGAACGCTTGCGGAAACCGGATGAAAGCGCGCCGTCATTATGCGAGAACCCGAAAGGGCTGAGATCCCGTGAAGCGGGCGGAACACTCGGCGTTGACGCGGGCGCAATGGATCGCCGTTGCCCTGGTGGTTATCGCCAGCGCTGGTGCGACGGCATCGGTCAGGCGGCGCGCCGATCCTTCAGCCACCACGTGGTAGATGGGAAAAGCGAGCCGCAGCGCGGCTCGCTACCCTCGAGCCCTCGCCCTATGCGTCGAGAATCGGCCGGAAGCTGCCCCAGAACATACGCTGCCCGTCGAAAGGCATCTTGTCGCGATCAGGCTGGATGCGCTTGTCCTCCATGATCTTCGGCCAGGCCGCGTCGTGGGTCGCCTTGTCCGGCCATTCGATGAACGAGAACACCACGTTCTCGCCGTCCTTGGCCTTCACGGCGCGCCTGAAGTCCGTGACTTCGCCGTCCGGCACGTCGTCGCCCCAGGCTTCGACGACGCGGGTCGCGCCATATTCCCTGAACACGTCTGCTGCCTTGGCAGCCATCTCCCGATAGGCCTTCTTGTTGCCCTTGGGCACAGGCACCACGAAACCGTCGGCGTAACCCGCGGTACCCTGGCCGCGTTCGTCGACGATCGAATCGAAGCCGCCAAAGATCATGCGCTTGCCGTCGAACGGCATGTTCGCGAACATCTCCTTCATGCGGGGGTCTTCCATCATCTTCTTGTTGGCGGCCTCGTAAGTCGCCTTGTCGGGATACTCGATCCAGGAGAAGACGACGGTCTCGTCATCCTTGGCCTGAACTGCGCCCTGGAAATCGGTCACCTTGCCCTTGGGCACATCGTCGCCCCAGCCTTCGACCATCCGCATCACGCCGAACTGCTTGAACAGCATTGCAGCGTCGGACGCCTGCTTGCGGTACTTTTCCATGTTGCCGGTCGGCACCGGTGTCACGAATCCTTGGACATAGTTCATCGATACTCTCCTCAGTTGGCGTTGGAAACCGCGAAGCCCGTGATTTAGCGGACCGTGTTTGTATCGGTGAGTTCCCCAATCTTCCTGTAAGGCCATTGACGACTGACGCGAACGGCAGCAGAGTCTGCGGGTGCTCTGATCCAGCTGTTCTTGCGGATGGACATGGCGTGCCGAGGTGGCTCGGCACGATGGATCCCTTCACGCGGACGGAACAGACAATGAGCACTTGCAATCCGGTCGATCTGCTGTTTGACGGCATGGCGAAGCTTGGCCCAGGGAGCGACGCCGATACGCGGCATGTCCTGTCCCTGCTCCCACGGCGGGACTTCCAGGTCATCGTGGACGCTGGCTGCGGCGCTGGCCGCCAGACTCTGGTGCTGGCACGCGAGCTGATGAAGCCCGTTCACGCCGTCGATTCGCACCAGCCATTCCTGGTCTCCCTCAACAGGCGTGCCCAGGAAACGGGACTCGGACATCTCGTCCGCACGCACTGCATGGACATGAAGGACATCCCGCAGACTTTCGGACCGATCGACTTGCTGTGGGCCGAGGGCGCCGCGTACAACATCGGCTTTGCCCACGCCTTGAGCATCTGGGCGACGGCGATTCGCCCCGGCGGGTTTGCGGTCGTCAGCGAGTCCGCGTGCCGAGGCACTTGCGAGCCATCCCGACTCGACCGTCAGGGAGTTTGCCACGGAGACGCTCCGTGAAATCGGGGCACTTCGTGCTTCCGAGGGCAGTTTCGGCTACGTCTTTCTGGTCCTGCAACGAAGCTGAAGACCTCCCGCTATTTTTTGACGGCGAAGTCCGCCTCGCTGAAAACCTGGCGGATTTCGATCACGTCGCCCTCTTCGGCGGGGCACCGCAGCATCCATTTCACGAGCTCTTCCTTTGAATTGGCCTCCACCAGCCAATAGCCGCCCAGCACTTCCTTGGTTTCGATGAATGGCCCGTCAGTTACTGCCGGCTTCCCTTTGCCGAACGAGACGCGCGCACCCGTTTTGAGCGGGTGAAGCCCGTTCAACGACAGGATCTTGACGGCCTTGCCCAACTCCTCGTTGAAGCGCGTCATCTCCTCGACTTTCTTCAGGTCGGGCACAAAGCCCGCCTCTGTTTTATTGCTCCTGTAGACGTTCGGGATCATCAGCATCATGAATTGCATGGGGGTTTCTCCTTGGTTACCGTTTTGGTCCAACACCCTTAGTCGATTGGCCGTGCCCAAGTTCGACACGGTCAGGGGCGCCGAGAATGGCTCCCAGCAATTCTCCGTTCCTGTCCTGGCTCAGTTCCCAGAACATCATGCCGCCGAGTCGGTTCTGCCGCGCATAGGCTGCCTTGGCTGCAATCGACTCGGGGTCGTCGTAACTGATGAAGATCCGCGTCGATGCGTTCCAGAGATAAGGCGCCCGGGCGCGGGCGTCCCAGCGCCGCATGAAGCCGCCCCTGTCGATGCAGCAGTCCGCGAGCTCTGCGTAACTGAGGTCGCCGCCGTAGCTCGCATACGACTGGTTCAATCCTTCGTGCGAGGCTGACACGCCCTCGAACCGACGGCCGTAGAACGCGACGCCAAGCACGAGCTTCTCTGGAGGAATGCCGGCCGAGAGGTGCTGGCGGATCGATCCGTCGGCACTCCGATCCGTGGGCGCCGCGAATTCGGAAGGATACAGGCCGGCATGATGCCCGGTCGTCGGCGTCAGGCTGTTGTGGAAGTCGTAGGCCATGACGTTTACCCAGTCGAGATAGCCGTGGAGGCGGTCCATCTCGGTGTGATCGAAGTACTCGCGGTCGGCCGAGGCAATCGTCAGGAGATAGCGATCCTGGCCGGCGCGCCCGTCAGCGTCGCTCGCGGCGTCGAACTGCGCGCGCAACGCTTTCAGCAGCAGCGTGAAGTTCTCCTTGTCCTCGCTTCG
>DASTQE010000021.1:0-3970 GCA_035761895.1 Nitrospira sp.
GCGAAGTATACGATCAATCCGGCTCTGGCTCATGGCGTTGCGCATGAGGTGGGTTCCGTGGAGGTCGGGAAAGTTGCGGATCTCGTCATCTGGAAGCCGGCCTTCTTCGGCATCAAGCCCGAGATGGTGTTGAAGAGCGGATTCATTGCGCAGGCGCAGATGGGTGATCCCAATGCGTCGATCCCGACGCCTGAACCGATCATCAGCCGGCCGATGTTCGGCGCGTTTGGACGGGCGATTGCCAGCACCAGTCTGACGTTCGTTTCGAAAGCCGCTTTGGAACGGGACGTCCCCAAAACACTCAAACTTGAACGGCGCATCGTGGCGGTGAACAATTGCCGTTCAGTCAAGAAGCGTGACCTGAAATTGAACGACGCTTTGCCTCAGATCGAGGTCGATCCTGAAACTTACGTGGTCACGGCCGACGGGGTCAGGCTTACCTGTGAGCCGATTATCGTGCAGCCGATGGCACAACGGTATTTTTTGTTTTAGGCGAGGGGCGCGAGGCGAGAGGTGCCTCTTGCCAGATTGAACCATGAACACGGTGTCTCTCATACAAGGATTGCGCTTCGTTGATAGTTTTTTCCCGTCCGGCGGGTTTGCTTTCTCCTCCGGATTGGAAGCGGCGGTCAAGGATGGGGCGCTGCGTGACGGGAAGGACCTCGCGCGCTATGTCGGGGATCTGCTCGTCCACGGCATCGGCAGACGCGAGGCAGTTGCCGTTGCTGTGGCACATCAGGCTGCGGCAACGCGCAGGGTGGCTTCGGCTCTCGAGGTGGATCGCGCCCTTGAGGCTTTGAAGTTGGGCCGCGACTCACGGCTGGCCAGCCGGCAGATGGGACGGCAAGTGATGAAGGCGGCAGCTGAACAACTCCACGATCATCGACCGCTGCTCGACTATCGCAGGGCGCTGGAGGAAGGGCGAACCCCCGGACATGTACCCGTCGCCGTGGGCCTGACACTGGCTGCATGCGGATGGTCGAGACAAGATACGGTTGCGGCCTTTCTCTACCAGACGACGCAGGGGATGGTGTCGGCGGCGATGAAGCTGCTGCCCGTTGGCCAACATGAAGGGCAGCAATTGTTGGCGGAATGGGGACCGCTGATTGCTCAATTGAGTCATCGCGTCACACCGCAGGCAGGCTTAGCCTCGTGGTCTCCGGTTCACGACATCTATGCCATGCGGCACGCGCGATTGGAATCGCGTCTGTTTCGCTCGTAACGTAAGCCCCGTGAGGATGTATGCATCGAGCCGATGAACATCATTGTGGAAGCGGCAGGGTGACGGCAGCCCGCGCCAAGCACGTCCCCGTGATTGGGATCGGCGGACCGGTCGGATCCGGCAAGACGGCATTGGTGGAGGCGCTCTGCCGGCAACTCAGGGGCCGCTACAGCCTGGCGGTCGTGACCAACGACATCTTTACCAGGGAAGACGCAGAGTTTCTGACCAGACGAGACGTGTTGCCGCAGGACCGCATTCTCGGTGTTGAAACCGGCGGATGTCCCCATACGGCAATCCGGGAAGATGCCTCTCACAATCAGGAAGCCCTTGATGAACTGTTGCGGAGACATCCGGACGTCGATCTGATGTTCGTCGAAAGCGGCGGAGACAATCTGGCCGCCACGTTCAGTCCCGAACTCGTGGATTACACCATTTATGTGATCGATGTCGCAGAGGGGGACAAGATCCCCCGGAAAGGCGGGCCGGGGATTACCAGGTCCGACCTGCTCGTCATCAATAAAATCGATCTGGCTCCTTACGTGGGCGCCGATCTCTCCATCATGGACCGGGATAGCCGCCGCATGCGTGGTGATCGGCCGTTTCTCTTCACGAACCTCATGTCGGGCGATGGCTTGGACCGCGTCGTGCAGTGGGTTGAACCTCACATCCATCAACATGCGCAGCACCGGTAGCAGCACTACCGCGTCGCCCGCCTCCTCATCCTCGACGCGACGCCGCGCCGTTCGAACCGCGGCGGTCGGCCGGGTCGGGACCCTTGCCCTTGACTACGTCCGTCAAGGCGGTCGCACCGTGTTTGGACGCACCAGGTGCCAGACACCCTGGCATCTCTTTCCGCCGATCTATCTCGATGAGTCCGGCAGCGCCTACACGCTCTTGGTGAATCCTTCGGGTGGCCTGGTTGGCGGCGACCATCTCTCGATTGATCTGTCGATCGGCCCACAGGCGCATGCATTGATTTCCACTCCATCAGCGAATCGCGTCTATCGATCGCTGTCGCAGGAGGCCGTTCAGGAAGTCACGATCGTGGTGGCAGAGGGAGGAATTCTCGAATGGATGCCGGAACATACTATTCCTTTCGCCGGTTCGCGGTTCCGGCAGAGCATCGACGTGAGCCTGGGCGCCGGCGCGACGCTGGTGCTCTGGGATGCTGTCGCCTCGGGACGCATCGCGCACGGCGAGCGGTGGTGTTTCGCGTCGTTCGACAATCGTATTCAAATAACGATGCCGTCACTGGCAACCGCGGGAGAACATTATGCGCTTGTTCCGGGCGAGAGCGCGGGCGGAGTCGGGGCGGTGGAAGAATGGGATTACGTGGGGTCGCTCTTTATCGTGGGGGATGCCGTCTCTGCGACGCTTTGGACCTCCCTGGAGTCCGCCCTGTCGGAGATTCTCGACCACCAGCTTGATCGATGCGTGCTTGGCGGGGTCTCTCAGCCGTCGGTTCCCGGTCTGGTGATCAAACTGGTCGCCAGATCGGCGCCGGTCATGACTCGCGTGTTGATGGACATGTGGACTACGGTTCGCCACGTCCTGTGGCACATGCCGCCCGCTACCTTGAGAAAGTATTGATCAATGGCCGCATGGCCGGGCAGACGAGCGGCGGCGTTTGACACTCTGCTGAATCGGGTGCTATTCTCCGCGCACGCTCGGAGACAATGGAGTCTCCAGATCACACTGAAACAGTTCACGGACAATGACGTCCTCAACTCTTCTACGAGTTGGAGGGCGTTTTTTTTTGCGTCGTGTAATGGCGCCTGTTTAAGCCTCACGTCCGAAAAAAAGAGCTATGCGCACGTTTCGAATTGCCATGGTCCAGATGAATCCCACTGTCGGCGATTTGGACGGCAACGTCCGACGAATCATCGGCTGGCTTCGGGAGGCGAACAAGGCGAAGCCGGATCTCGTGGTGTTTCCGGAGTTGGCGATTACCGGCTATCCACCGGAAGACCTCCTGTTGAAACCGCAATTTGTCGCTGACAATCGGCGCGCGCTGAGCGAGGTCATTCGCGCCTGCCGTGATTGCGTTGCAGTGGTCGGATACGTCGGGCAGGGATCTCCGACAGGTCTGCGCGAGGGAGCGGCGTCGGTCCTGCCGGCCGGCCGGCACGAGCTATACAACGCCGCAGCGGTCGTTGCCGATCGGCGGTTGGTCGCTACATACGCGAAATGGTACCTGCCTAATTACGGCGTCTTCGATGAAAGTCGCTACTTCAATCCGGGCCGGCGCCTGCCGCTGGTCACTGTGAAGGGTACCGTGGTCGGTGTCAATATTTGCGAGGACATCTGGTTGCCGGAGGGTCCGACACGAGGCCAGGCGAATGCGGGCGCCGAGGTCATCGTCAATATTAATGCGTCGCCGTTTCATGTGGGCAAAAGCCGGACGCGTGAACAGATGCTGGCGACGCGCGCCCGGGACAACGGGGTGATTCTGACCTATACGAATACGGTGGGTGGACAGGATGAATTGGTGTTCGACGGCAACAGCGTCGTCATGGATCAGACCGGGGAGGTCATCGCCCGTGCAAATGGATTCGTAGAGGATCTCCTGGTGGTCGATCTCAACGTGGACGCTGTGGCCAGGACTCGGACGGCGGAGGGGCGAAAGCCAGGCCTGAGTCGAAAGGCGGCTGCCCCCATCGACCGGATCGTGCTGAAAGGGCGGCCGCAAGCCAGGCGAGCTCGCATCGTCGCTTCCATTGAAAGGTTGGCCGATCCGTTGGACGAAGT
>DASTQE010000022.1:0-7240 GCA_035761895.1 Nitrospira sp.
GGTCAATCTGAGTCCTCACCATGTGCATTCAGGGTGGCTCGAGTTAGACCTGGAGAGTCTGGGAGTGGAGGAGAAGCGGCCATTCCAGGTCCAGGATCTTCTGACGAATGCGCATTATCTCTGGGAAGGCAAACGGAACTACATTGAAATTGATCCGCATTCGGCTCCAGCCCACATCTTCCGTATCCGCCGGCGCGTCCATACGGAACAGGACTTCGACTACTACTTCTAGGTGGAGCATGTCGAGCTGAGGAGTACTGGAACATGCTGACGGCTACGCATGATTGGGTGCGCCTCTTTGAGGGAGACACCGCAGGGGACTTGATGAGAGCTCTGCCGGATATCCTTCAGGCCAGGCGGTGGTTCGGAGGGAAAGCTCGGCGAATTGAAGAAGTCGGCATCCGTGATTGCATGGCCATTCCATCCGATTCCATGTCGATGCTCCTGTTGATCCGGGTGGAGTACGAGCATGCCGAAACGGAAACGTACACGTTGCCCGTGACGGCGGCGTTCGGGGACGAGGCTGAGCGTATCCGGCGGGAGACTCCCCACGCCGTCATTGTCCCGTTTGTGCTGCAGAGAGACGACAGGACAGAAAATGGTCTTTTATACGATGCTCTCTGGAATCGTGATTTCACGCTTGCCCTTCTGAAGGCTGTCAGCCACGATGCCCGATTCAGCGGACTCACTGGAGACCTGGCGGCTTCATCGACGAACGCGTTCACTGATCTGCTGCCCGTGGGAGCTGATCCTGATCCGACCGTCATGAAGTCGGAGCAAAGCAATACCTCGGTTGCCTACAACGGCTATGTCATCTTGAAACTGTATCGGCGCCTGGAAGAGGGAATGAACCCGGACCTCGAGATCGGTCGCGTCTTGACCAGTCTGCGGTTTCCGCATGTCCCGTTGCTCGCCGGGGCGCTTGAGTATCAGGGCGCCGCTGGTGGCTTGCTCACACTTGGCGTACTGCAGCAGTTTGTGGCCAATGACGGCAATGCCTGGCAATACAGCCTTGAAGCCGTCAAGCAGTTCTTCAATCGGGTGGACTCAGAGAGGCTCATCGATGAATCACTTGCCGCCCACGCCTGTCGGCCTCTTGAATTGGCGGAGAAGCCGTATGCCACGCTGGCCCGTCATGTCATGGGTGACTCTTTGGACTGGGCTGAGCGGTTAGGACAACGAACTGCCCAACTCCACGGTGCACTCAGCCAAGTGACCGACGATCCTGCCTTTGTTCCAGAACGCCTCAGTGCTCAATACCGGCAAACTCAGCATGCGGCGGTCGAGCAGGGGATGGCTGAGGCCCTGCGGCTCCTCAAAGAGCGCTGCCAATTCCTCTCCGCTGGCGGCCAAGAACAGGCCCGCCTCGTATTCGAACTCAGCCCCGCCCTTGACCGGATCTTGACGGCCTTTAAGACGGTGACGGCATCGGTGCTGCGCATTCGCTGTCATGGCGATTATCACCTGGGACAAGTGTTGTGCACAGCCGCTGATTTTATGATCACCGACTTTGAGGGCGAGCCGGCTCGTTCATTGGTTGAGCGCCGAACGAAGCATCCGGTCCTGCTGGATGTCGCCGGAATGCTTCGGTCGTTCCATTACGTTCCCTTCGCATTTCTGAAATCACAAGGAGTCGAGCCTTCGCAGTGGGCTTCCTACTGGTCCAACTGGATGAGTGTCGCATTTTGTAAAGGCTATCTCAGTACGGTAATGGGTTATGAATTCTGGCCTCAAAACCGTGACGATGTGGAGAACTTATTGGATCTGTATCTGATCCAGAAGGCGTTCTATGAATTGCGCTATGAACTGAACAACCGACCAGATTGGGTAGAAATTCCGTTGCATGGTCTCGTGGCGATTCTGAAACAGAAACCGTCTGACGCATGAGGATGCAGTAAGCGGGATTTCAGAGGACACTCAGTACGTATGGAGTCACCAATGACTAACGTCCACTTTACACCAGGTCAGTCCGACAAGCAGGCGACGTTGCTCTCCAAAGATGATCTGTACTTCTTCAACGAAGGGACGCACTTTCATCTCTTCGACAAGTTCGGCGCACATCCTTTAGAGCATGAGGGCGTAAGGGGAACCTATTTTGCGGTGTGGGCGCCCAATGCAGAAGAGGTCTCAGTCATCGGCACCTTCAACGATTGGCAGAAGGGAAGGCACACCCTCTCGCCGGTCAGGGAATCCGGGATTTGGGAAGGTTTTTTCCCGGGAGTCGGAAAAGGCACGCTCTATAAATTCCATATCCGCTCGCGAACCGGCAACTACGAAGTCGATAAGACCGATCCCTTTGCTTTTTTCAATGAAATTCCTCCCAAAACGGCGTCGATCGTATGGGACCTTAACTACACCTGGCAGGATCAAGCGTGGATGGAACATCGGCGCACACATAATGCGTTGAATGCCCCTATGACCATTTATGAAATGCATGTTGGATCGTGGAGACGAGTCCCCGAGGATGGACACCGCTCGCTGAGTTACCGTGAGCTTGCGGAGTCCTTGCCCGGATACCTCAAGGACATGGGGTTTACCCATGTGGAGTTTCTGCCGATCATGGATCACCCGTTTTTTGGCTCATGGGGCTACCAAACGACCGGATACTTTGCCCCATCGGGCAATTATGGCACCCCTCAAGATTTCATGTATCTCGTCGATGAACTCCACCGGCATGGGATCGGCGTCATTCTCGATTGGGTGCCTTCCCATTTCCCGACCGATGGCCATGGTCTGAGTTTTTTCGATGGTACACATCTCTATGAGCATGCCGATCCTCGCCAAGGCTTCCATCCTGACTGGAGCACGTCTATCTTCAATTACGGCCGGAACGAGGTGAGAAGTTTTCTGATCAGCAGCGCGTTGTTCTGGCTGGAAAAATACCATGCTGATGGATTACGCGTTGATGCGGTCGCATCCATGCTGTATTTGGATTATTCACGAAAAGAAGGAGAATGGATTCCCAACCAGTATGGGGGCAGGGAAAATATCGAGGCCATTTCTTTTTTGCGTCGGTTCAACGAAGAAGTCTATCGGAACCACCCCGATGTCCAGACGATTGCTGAGGAATCCACCGCCTGGCCGATGGTGTCCAAGCCGACCTATCTCGGCGGACTCGGTTTCGGGTTAAAGTGGGACATGGGGTGGATGCACGACACGCTTTCCTACATGAGCCAGGATCCCTACTTCCGCAAATATCACCATAATAAGCTGACGTTTCGCATGCTGTACGCGTTTCATGAGAATTTTGTGCTGCCCCTCTCGCATGACGAAGTCGTGTACGGCAAGGGCTCTTTGCTTGGCAAGATGCCCGGTGACCACTGGCAAAAGTTTGCCAACCTGCGTCTTCTGTACGGCTACATGTATGCCCAGGCGGCAAAAAAGCTGTTGTTCATGGGTGGTGAGATCGGCCAGTGGAGTGAATGGACGCACGATTCCACTTTGGAATGGCATCTCCTTGACCAGCCGCTGCATAGCGCTCTGCAGCGATGGGTAGCGGATTTGAACCGGTTGTATCGTGCTGAACCATCGCTCCATGAGCGTGACATCGATCCCTCGGGATTTGAATGGATTGATTGCAGCGATGCTGAATCGAGCGTCATTAGTTTGGTGCGGAAAGGCGCATCGAACGATGATCTTGTGTTCGTCATCTGCAATTTCACGCCCGTGGCACGGCCGAATTATCGCGTGGGTATTCCGCGCGGGGGATACTGGCAGGAAGTGCTCAACAGCGACGCCACTCTCTATGGCGGAAGTGGGTGGGGAAATCTTGGGGGAGTGGATGCTGTTCCAGTGCCCTTGCACGGGCGGAGCCACTCCTTGACGCTGACGCTGCCGCCACTGTCCGCGCTGTTCTTTAAAAACGGCGGCGTCCGTTAAGCGAGGCGTACGAGCCGACCTTCGTCAGGGCCGAGTTGTATTCGAGCAGGATCCCATATGGATGTGCCCGCATGGGGATTCGTCGACACTAGTACCACGCCATGCGGAGCAGGTGAAGGTAGCGAGAATTCACACGGCCGCTCTAAAAAGTTTACCGCGACGAGCATCCTCTCGACTGTTCCCGTCTTCGTGATGGCCTGGCGCTCGTAGAGTAGACAATCTCGAGGACTTTCCTCAATGACGCGGTATGCTCCTCGATTCAAGGCCGGAGACATTCGGCGAACCTCGAGCAGTTGTCGATACAGCGACCAAAGCGAGCGCGGATCGGCCGCTTCTGCCGCGACGTTGAGCTCCGTGTAGTCTGGCGCCACGGGAAGCCAGGGCTGGTTAGCCGTGAATCCGGCGTGGAGCGAGCCATCCCATTGCATCGGCCTGCGCGCCGGATCCCGTCCGGGACGGAAGGGCCAAAAACGCTTGGTATAGGGATCGCGCAAATCCCGATACCGAAGCTTTTCATTCCGCATGCCGACCTCTTCCCCATAATACAGAAAGGGGGTCCCTGGCATTGTGAGCAAGAGGAGGGCGGCGGCTCTGGCCCGAGCCTTCTCGTCGCCTCCAGCTCCATACCGGTCGATGTGACGCGGCTGATCATGATTACTCAACACGATCGTCGGCCATCCCCCTGTTGGAATCGATGGCACATGGTGAGAGAGAAACTGACGGAAGCTGTCCGCTCGCCACGGAGACTTCATCAAGCGAAAATCGAACACCAGGTGCAATTCGTCGTCTCCCTTTCCATAAAACGAGGCAGGGCCGCCTGGCGTGTCGGCAGCGGCTTCGCCGATTAAGACGACGTCAGGGTAGGCCGAAACGACTTGCCGCAACTCCTGCATGATCTCATGGGCGAGCGCCTGATCGCGGTCGTACACATGATGCTGTCTGGTATAGCCGCGAAGGCCGAGTCGAAACGGATTGTTCGGCCATCGCATGTCCTTGCCGAGCCAATTGATCGCATCAAGGCGAAAGCCGTCGACACCGCGATCGAGCCAGAATCGGACGATATCCCACATGGCGGTGCGCACGGAGGAATGCTGCCAGTTCAGGTCGGGCTGTTCCTTTAAGAATGAATGGAGGTAGTACTGCTTCGTTTGAGACTCCCATGTCCAGGAAGAGCCGCCGAATCGTGCGTTCCAGTTGCTCGGCCGTCGCCCAAACGACTTCCCGTCGGCCCAGCAATACCAATGGCGCTTGGGCGAGACACGCGAGGCGCGTGACTCGAGAAACCACTCGTGCTGATGAGACGTGTGGTTAAGAACAAGGTCCATGATCACGCGGAGCCCGCGATCGTGAGCATCCTTGAGGAGTTCGTCGAAGTCCTTGAGTGTGCCAAAGCGCGGGTCGATATTGACGTAATCGCTCACGTCGTAGCCGAAATCATGCATGGGAGATGGATAGACAGGGGACAGCCAAATCGCATCTACCCCGAGCGAGGTCGTTTCACCTCGGAGGTACTGCAGCCTGGATCTGATACCGGGGAGATCGCCGATACCATCGTGATTGGAGTCTTGAAAACTCCAGGGATAGATTTGATAAAAGACGGCGGATTGCCACCACGGAGTATTCTGAAGGCGAGACACAGCAGACATTCCAGGTGCGGACAGTAACGCATGCAATGAGAGAACTCAAGAACGCGTGGAAAACTCCAACCGTCGCTTGGCAAGAGGGTGACCAACCTGTGGTGTTTTTCCCTGAGACGTGCTCTTTTTACGACTGCATTCGTGGCAATAACGACATACTCGGTCTAGGAAGTTGTTGGACCCATCCCGGCGACCTCGGGTTATCGTCATTTCTTAGTCATTCCATTCGTGGTACTGCAATTGCTAGACTGCAGTTGCTAAGTAGTTACCGACGGTTCGTTGATTTATATTCCCAGAGAGGACTCATATGTATCAGTTCCGAAGAGAGGACACAGCACTGCAGGCAGCAAGACTTCTGGCAGTCTACGAGAGAGAGCCCATTCTTGTGATGGTTCGCGGCATTATGGACCTGTTTACCATTGGTCCTACAAACAACGCAGCCGTTCACGAGGCCGGTCGACATATGGCTACGGTCTATCGTTCTGGGCATATCGACCACATGGGGTTAGCCTGATGGTCGTTCCCTTCCTGGTGTGCACGATTCTTCTAACCTCCATGTTCGTGCTTCCTGCACAAGCAGGAGCTGCCTCCGAACCGCAAGATACTTCACGGCAATTGTATGATCGTGTGATGGTCGAATATAGACGTGGAGACTATGAAGCGGCATTGGCCGGCTTCAGGTTCTTCATTGAATTACACCGGAAATCCGCCTTGGCAGCGAACGCACAATACTGGATTGGCGAATGTGAATACAGGCTAGGCCGCTATAAGGAGGCCCTCAGCTCTTTTGCCAACGTTGGCTCGTATAACCCTGTGAGTCCAAAAGTAGCTGCCTCGGCGTTTAAGATTGGCCAAATGTACACGATGCTCGGCGATTACTATAGAGCGCGCCTGACGTTCGATGAGGTGCTTGATCATTATCCGGGCGGCGCCGAGGCTGAACTCGCCCGCAAGGCGATTCAGAGTATTAGCCTCAAAATTGACTCCAAGCCACGACGTTTTGTAAATAACGTCACCCTCACGCAGTAGAAAAACACCCCCCATCGCCGGCGGTATCCTCTCCATTCGGGGAGAGACCTGCGCAAGAACGATCTTGCTAAGCAGGCGCACGATGACTCACGAAGAAAGCGATGCACGCACGCTGCACGGCTCAAACCGGCCTGGGCTGACGAGGCGCTTGACGTTCGTCCCGACGTGGGGAATGACCCAGCAAGCTTGAGTGGATGGCGAGCGTGATACTAGAGTGCGAATCGGGCGATTTGATACAGGGTGAAGATGACGAGGAACCATAACATGCACAGCCCAATGGTCATAGCCATCACAGTCATAATCAGCTTCGCTTGTGAAGAAGCCTCGATCTGTGGCTCACAGATGGCATTCTTCGCCAAAGACAGGTGGGGGAGGCTCTGACTGGCTAACGCTACGTTCCCGTCCGTGAGTGGATGCGTTATTACTCGTTTTTGGCTCGTGTGCATCGGCACATCCCTGTCATCCTAAGTCGGCTACGCTTACGGCCCTAAGGCATCGAGCACAGGCGACTCTTGAAGAACTGTTACCTTTTGCGCCGCTTGTTCAGCCCTTTCGATCGCATCATTGGACGGCATGATCACGTAAGAGAGGGCAAGAATGCTTGACAACAGGAGAAGGACCCAAAGTGGCGTCCAGTCACCACGCCACCGAGGGCGACGATGCTTCCGTTTGGTGGAGCGTAACTGCAGCCAGAG
>DASTQE010000023.1:0-4618 GCA_035761895.1 Nitrospira sp.
CAGATGGGCGCCGCGGCCGCGCAAGCCGAAGGCCGCGTCGCCACGGTCCTGAACCGTCACGCGTCGCGAGCCTTCCCAAACAGCGCCGCAAGCAGCGTCTCGGACCGCCGAAGCCCCTCCTCGGTGAGGACCACCGACTTCGTCTTGCCCACCGGGTCCCCGATCAGGCCCTTGCGATGTAGCCGGTCGAGCGCGTCCCAGTCGAAGCCCTTCCACGCTCGCCGCCCCTCATGGAGCGTCAGGCGGAGCAGCGCCAGCACGGCATCGTCAACCTTGTCCTCGTCGATCTCCATGCCGCCGATCCCGCATCCTCCAGGCCCCGCTGTCAATCACCTTCGGCGCGGCACTCGGCGGAGGCATACGATTCGCCACCAAAATCGGCTATTTCTCGGACAGGCTGCTAGCGTAGGGTTTTTCAGCAGCCTCCGGCATGATCTTATCTTCCTTCAGGGTCGCTCAACCTTGGGCGAGCCTGGCTGGGGGAGAACCAGGTGTTCGTTCCGACCTTCTAGGCAATAGGGCTCGATGGAGATCGATCGGTGAGATGTTCGGCTAACCCAGAGCAGCTGGTCCAAGGGGCCATCACGGGTCACATGCCTTACATCCTTTTTGATTTCTCGTGGGGGCGTGCAGTCACCCCGCGACCCAAAGACCGCCTCTGCCTCGTATTCATCCCGGGCGAAGGGTCGAAGCCCTCCAAAGCGGAACGCCCAAAATCTTCTGCGCAATTCCGGAGGCCATGTCGCTGCCAGCCGAGCCGCGACCTCATAGTCGCGCCGCGGACCCAAGCTGCGCTCCGGTAATACCACTGCGGCCACGGTATAACCATCCTTGGAGGCAACATAGGGTTGGAGAGCCGCACCCAGCCCCGACATCTCTTGTCGTTCGCGAATAGCCGACCACACTTCTGTGAATGTCGCATTTCCCGCAATAAAGCCGAACAGGAGAATGGGGACAGCCCAGAAGCGTGGGCGAACCAAACTCAGGCTGATGAGCACGATGAGTGCGACCGTAACCGGGAGCAGGGGGAGCTCAAAACGTGAGGACATCCCGTCGGCGGTATTCCAAGGGATGCGACCCATGGCCACGGTGGGCAGCATGCCGGCCACGAACGCTTTGGCAAGCGGGAGCACATGTCGCGTACTGATCGCATCCGTTGCCGGAGAGGTCGCTACATGCGGAGGATTCCGGCAGCCATAGAACAGCAAGCCGGCCACCAGGGCGCCGTATCCGGCAGCCACAACGCCTACCTTCGAGGCCAGTGTTACTCCTCCTAGCGCGTTCACAACGCCACCTGCGATACTCATCCAGATGCCTTCCGCCAATTTGAAAGGGAAGCGGACGAGATGTGCTTGGCCGAGCGTGAGGACATACATAGGACTGACCGTGCCGCGCCGGACACTGAAATCTGCCGTTAGGAAAAAAATGGCATAGGCAACACCAGCAGTCAGGGTTGAGCACAAGATGGCGCGCCAAGCACGAGCTCTGGTGGCCGGATCGGGTGCACGCCGTGCATACCACAAAAAGAAGGTCACGATAACGATGACAACCGGCAGTGCGTATTCCGTGACGAGTATCCCAAACCCGAGCAGCGGCAAGCTCAACCCGAGCGCCGCCCACCCAAAACGGCCGTCGGCCCTCACGAAACGAAGTAACAAGAGAAACGCGCCGTAACTGGGGACAACGCTCAGCAAATGTGCGAGTGCAATATTGGCTGTCACCATTTGAACCTTGCTGACGATCGGTACAATCGTCATACAGGCTACGAGCATGGCGTATTGGCGCAAATGCGGGAAGAGAATAGTCCAGAGGATGGCTGAGAATATGCCGAGGGTTGGCCAGAGGAGAGCCTGCGCCACGAGCGCGGCTCGCCAAAAGGCGGGCTCGGTCGTGGCGAGGAGGGACCAGACGGTTGCCATGACAGGTCGATCAACCCAGGTCGTCGTAATGGCGCCCGTTCCGTGCTCGTCTAAGAGCAGCCAGATCCACGCGTCATCCCAAATGGGGAAGGCCCAAAGCGCTCCTAGCGTAAGCGGCGCCCAGATCAAAGCCAATGCGAGCACCGAGGCAATTGCTCGCGATCGTGGCGGAGCCGGGAACGCCAAGGTCCATCTCGCCTGCGACATTACAAGAGGCGATCCACCATATATTCTGTGGTCCGGATGGCGAGCGCGACCATAGTCAGGGTAGGGTTGACGGCGCCAGGGCTGACGAAGTTGCTGCCACCGACCACGAAGAGGTTAGGAGTACCGTGAATCTTGCCAAACTGGTCGACGACGCTGTCCCGCACCCCATGGCCCATACGACACGTGCCCATGTGATGGTGGCCAGAGGTGAAATGCTTCGTGCTGGCGAATTTTCCTTCATCGGCACCCGTGGCGGCCATAACGCGGTCGAAGAGTTCGCGCCCAAAGCGATAGGTCTCATGGTCCAAGGCCGTGGCTTCATATTTTACATGGAGGTACGGGTCGCCAAAACGGTCGCGCTGCGTTGATCGCGCCACGTATTTCTGCGGACCCGGGGTGGATTCCGCCTGCATGACTATGTCACGCCACTGCCGCCGCGCGTTCAGAACCTCAACGACCTGTAAGCCCGTCCGCCGGTGCTCTGGGACGTCAGTATGAAACACCACATTGTTCGCAAATAGTTGGCTCGAAAAGTCGACGACCACCCCCCCATGCTTGCCGCGGTTAGGGGGGTCGAGGAATTGATGACTCCGCGCCGTATACCCACCGAATCGACCGGGCTGGAAATGCTCCTTGTAATGCAGGCTGCCTGACCACAGGTGGTGGAGGGTGAGGTGCTGGCCGACATGTCCGCCATCATTGCCTAAGCCGTCAGGATGGCGCTCGCTCGCCGATAAGAGGAGCAGACGCGTCGATTCCAGGGCACCGGCAGCAACGATGATGACCTCGGCTCCGTGTTCTCTTGGGGTCGCTTCGTCGTTGCGTTGATACACGAGGGCTCTGGCCCGTCCGGTCGCATCTACGACAAGCCTGCGCACGGACGTGTTGCTATGCACTCTGCAGCGGCCGGTTTCGATGGCGCGGAGGAGATGGTAATTGGGGGAGTAGCGGGCGCCGATGGGACAGACCCGACAGGTGCCGAAGTTCATGCACCCCGGTCGCGCCTCATAGGCAGCGCGCGTCCTCGCCTGTGGCGTGGTATGCAGCACAATACCATGCTGCCGCAATCGTTCGGCGAAGATCGCATCGTCATAGCTCAATGCGAACTCAGGCAGGGGATAGGGGCTGGATCGCCTGGGAGCGAAGGGGTTGTCGGCATCCGTGCCCGATACCCCGAGCAAGGCCTCCGCCTTGCCATAGTAGGGCTCTAGGTCATCGTAGGCCAAGGGCCAATCGTCACCGTAGCCATACAAGCTGCGCGTTTTGAAGTCCTGGGGCAGCATGCGCAGGGTGATGGCCTGCCAGACGGTGGCGCTGCCGCCCACCACCATGATGCGTTCGGAATTGAGATCACGCTGATAGTCGCCCGAAAGTGTCAGATGTTGCAGATCTTGGGGAAGGCGGTAGGCCGGGTTGTCGTACAGATAAAGGATCTTCTCGCGAAACTGGCGATCATGCGGGTAGGGGTATTCAGGTCCCTTTTCGAAGACCTCCACATCAATCCCTTGATTGGCCAGGTGGTATGCCATGGTCGTCCCGACAATGCCCGACCCAACGATTGCCACGGTGCTTTCGGTCATCAGAGCGTCTTTGCTCCCCGCTTATCTACAGTATGCGATCTATCGTACCTGGCTCGGGGCTTGTGTATAGCGCTCCAGGCCACGCGGCGTGCCCGGCCAGGCCTCATACCCAAGGGAGGTCCAGGCGTCAGTTCTCAAGAACAGCAAGAATATGTCGCGAACGATGTATTGGTCAAAACGCAACCACTCCCGCTCGAGGACGGCGACGCGCGCTCTGTGCCACCTGGTATCGCCGCTGCGGAGTTGGGGCCGCTCCTCGAGTACCTTCTGCTGCATCTGTCGGCTACAGTCGACGAAAGCACACCCCACAGTTCGCCTCGCACGATCGGCAAGGGCGGCGGCGAATTGCTCATAAAGGGCTTTGTACCCGGGTAGGTGCTCAGCGCGCCAGCGGAAGAAATCCTCGTAGTGCGCCAGCTGCACCGGCACGCCAGCGAGGGCTGTCGTCGCCGCGAGTAAGGCGTTGAGGGCTGCGACACTCAGCGGGCCCGTGGGCGCATCCTCGAGACCCGGAGACCGCAACCGAGTATACAGCGCCCGGAGCGGGGCCCGAAGCCAGGGTTTCGCGCTGTATGCTGCCAGTAGGACTACCGTAGACCCGACGGCACCCACCACAGAGAGCCGCAGGAACCTGCGTCTCGACAGGATCATTGTGTGATACTCTCCCCTCCCAGGGCGATGCGCTATCGCCGCACTTACACATTTGTGATATGTGTGCGTCTTCCGTGCTGACACCTTATCCCAGCACTTTGATTTGGTATCAGATGGGCAAGGGCGAATCGCATTGTATCGTACGATTGGGACAAGTACGACCAGAATCACATCGTCTATCGACCCCAAGGCATGACCACCGAGCAGCTGCACGAGGGTCACAAGCATGCCTATCGGAGGTTCTATTCGCTCCCCTCGATG
>DASTQE010000024.1:0-4807 GCA_035761895.1 Nitrospira sp.
AGATATCGGCAGCGAAACGCGCGGCTTGGAGCCCTTTAATCCGAGCGACGTTCACATGTGTGAGCGGTGGGACTGTAGCATCGGGGTATAGGACGGTCAAGACACAAGGCGCGCGCAATCAGCCTGTAGCCTTGCGGCGACAGACTGAATGCGGCACAGATGATGGCGGCCGGGCGAGTGTCAGTGCAAAACTCAGCCGGGACGATTCGACCGGAAGCTTAGACTGCTTCAACCATGGGGCGCTTCGTCCGATCCATCACTTCCTTGACGCCCGACTGCACGGCACGGCTCCAACGAGTTGCCTGGATCTGCGCCTTCTTGGCGTATCGGGCGATCTCACGCCGGGTCTCGTTTCCCGTCTGCGGTGCCAAGAGCAGACCAATGCCTGCCCCGACCACTGCGCTTCCCGCGACTAATGCGGCATAACGAGCGACCTGCTTTCCTTCAGTAGACATGGCAACCTCCTTGTGAGCAGCACGTTGATGAATGAATCGAACGTTCATGCCTGCACATCGCCTCAGCATCAAGCGTGCCACGCAACGGGGAGCGATTTGTAGGCGCAAATCAACTGCCACCCGTGAAATCCATTAGGCCGCATTAACATTCGGTCGCCTTTTTCTCACAGCCCGCGACACAGTCGTGCGAGAAAACCAACAGGGGAGCCGGCTAAGCGGGCGATCAGAGCTGCTTCGAACGCTGCTCGCCGCGCTGCCAGGCTTGCATTGCCTGCAGGTGTCACCTATGATCCACCCCAGTGCTACCTGAGGCAAGAATGAGCTGGCTCGCCGCCATCCCCTACCCGCACTTCAATCCGGTATTTTTCGAGTTCGGTCCTTTGCAATTCCGTTGGTACGGCCTGATGTATTTGATCGGACTGACGGCTGCCTATCTTCTCATCACGCGGAAGGTCCGCCAGAAGGGATTGCCCCTCTCCAGGGACCAGATTTATGACATGGTCGTCTGGGCCGCCCTGGGTGTGTTTATCGGCGGCCGGCTGGGCTACACGCTGTTTTACAATCTGTCCTATTACTTGCAGCATCCGTTGAAGTTTTTCGCCGTGTGGGAAGGTGGCATGTCATTCCACGGCGGATTACTGGGCACCATTGTCTCGCTGGTGTGGTTCAGCAAGCGCCATGGCATCCCCGTCTATACGATCGCAGATCTTGCCGCATCGGTGACTCCTATCGGATTGGGCTTCGGGCGTCTGGGCAATTTCATCAATGGCGAGCTGTATGGACGGGCGACCGACGTGGACTGGTGCATGGTGTTTCCGGCGGGCGGTCCCGCCTGCCGGCATCCATCCCAGCTATATGAGGCTTCTTTGGAGGGCGTCCTGCTGTTCTCGGTGCTGTGGCTGATTGGAATGCGGACGACGCCGCCGGGCACGATCTTTTGGAGCTTTCTCACCGGCTACGGCATCTGTCGAATTGTGGTCGAGATGTTCCGGGAGCCGGATGCCCATATTGGATTCATCTTTGGATCCCTGTCCATGGGACAGTTACTGTCCTTGCCCATGATCGTGATCGGTGTGTTTATGCTCACGCTGGGCTATCAGCGTCAGGCGCTCGCTCAGCGACGGAACCCTTCGCTCAAACCTCAATAGCCCCCGTAGCCGCTGCCTAGGCGACCATCTCGAGTTTCACGCTGCGCCTCCTCTACCGGAAAATGAAGCTTTGCCCGTCGAGCAGCGCGGTGCGCGGTAGCGTCTTTCGCTGCAGGACCGCACCGGCTCGCCAGACCTGTTCGTGGAAAGCCCTGTTTGCGGGTTAGTAAGGCATCTCTTCATCGCCGAGCCCCACGTGATGTCCGAGCTCATGCACCACTGTGTCCCGGATTTCCCGTCTCACCTCTTCAGCGGTTTCGCATAACCGGAGGATGGGTCCGCGATAGATCGCAATACGGGGGGGCTGTTGTCCGCCGGTTTGGAAAAAGGACTCCTCTGCTAACGACAGCCCCTGGTATAGACCCAGAAGATCATCGGCGGATTCCAGTTCCAAATCCTCGAGCACCTCAGGCGGAGGCTCTTCTTCCACGACCACCGAGACATCCCGGGCGAGGCTGGCGTAAGGTTGCGGCAACTCGGCAATCGCCTGCTCGACGAGGGTGTCGAACTCCTCAGGAGAGAAATGCCGCTGGCGCCTCCCGCTCATGATCAGAATGCGCGGGGGTTTGCGTCCAAGTAGGATTTTTTATCGATATTGTGACCCAGACTTCCGGTTTGCCGAAGCGGCGGCGAATCCCAAATGACCTTATTGCCGGGCGCCAGATTGGCGGCTTCGATGTAGTGCTTCCTCGCTTCGTCTTTATGGCCCGTCCGATCGAGCGTCAACGCCAGATTGTAGTGCGCTTCCGCCAAGGCTGGATCGACGATAATCGCCTCCCGGAAGGCTTGTTCGGCGCCACCATAATCTTGTGTGGTGAACAGGGCGTTCCCCTTCGCGAGCTGCGTCGCGGCCGCCGGCTTGGTGCCGTCGGGCGCCGACAGGACCGTTCCAACTTTTTTCGATTGGCTCGAACATCCCAACGCGAAGACACAGAAGACCACTGTCAAAAGAATACGCATGGTCACCTCCTAAATGGGTTCATGAGTCACCGCTGGCCGGTTCCGTCAGTCGGCGCTGCTTCGTACCGGCGATGGATCGTTGAGCACCCCTCAGAGCTCCACGCTCACGCCTGCCCGCAGAAAAAGAAATTGGAAGGACACGTGTGGCAACCCCAGGCATCGTGTTGCCGCCTCGCGATAGATCGCCGCTTGGCCGGCATACAACCCCGCTCGTGCCTGGGCCTCGGATCTCGTTGCCCGGTCTGTCTTATAGTCCGCAATCCAGATCGTTCCGTCAAGGCGGTAGATCACATCGATGACGCCCTCCATCACCTGCCCTTCGCCCCAGGGCATAAGAAAAGGCACTTCTCTGCCCAGAATCGTGGCGGACCTGAGCCGGCCATACGACTCCGAAGCGCCGAAGGTCGTCAAAATTTCAGTCAATAAATCGGCGATTTGGGAACGCATGCGGTCCTGCTCAGAAGGGACAATGCTGTCGAGGGTGGGACCAATGCGTGTCACCAATTCGCTAGGCGGTGAGACGAAGTCCCATCCTTCGAGGATGCGATGGGCAGCCACTCCGACCAGCCGGCTCACCTCTCGTCCGCCGTGGCTCTGAACGGCATCGACGTCGTGGACCGGTTGGCTTTCCTGGATGGAGGTCGGGGTCACGTGCCATCCGGCCTCTCGAACCCTCTGCCATCTGGCCGTCCGTTCTTCCCACACGTGGGCAAGGGACGCAGGATGGACAGCCGGCCCCGTTTCACTTGGCGTTGGAGAACGTTTTGGCCATTTCCGATCGGGTGCATGAACGACACGGTGGGCCACCTCGCTGGACCCTATCTTCACCATCTGCGTGTCAGGACCCCCAATGTCTCCCTCGCCGATGTCCCTGAGCCACTCGAGCACCGTTTCGCCGACCGATCGCGACGTCAGTGCGCCGGAGAGCATCAGCAGATCCTTGGCCCGTGTCATTCCCACGTAGAACACGCGCCGCCGTTCAGCTTTCTCCCGTTCCATGTGTTTTTCCTGCACCCTCGCATAGCCGAAGGTCTGATGGGGGCCTGCGGTAAGACCATAGGTGCCGGTAGACCAGTCGTACACGATCGACGGCGTCTCTCTGTCGCGCCCGCTGCCCTGATGGAGGCCGGGAAGTACCACAATCGGAAATTCCAGTCCCTTCGCCTTGTGAATCGTCAATATCTGGACTGCATCTGAAGAGTCTTCCGCGAGCGGACTCTCGGCTTCATCCGGCTGCGTATCCACTCTGGTGACCATCAGTTCGATGAATCCGCTCAATGTGAGGTGGGGGCGGTCGGTGAGCGCCGCGGCGGTCTGTTTAACTTTAAGCAGGTTGGCAACGGCCTGTTCACCGTGCAGTGAGGCCGCAGCCAGCTCAAGCATCGGAAGCTGATCGAACACCCGTTGTATGGCTTCATCCAACGGAACCGCGGGCACCGTACGATGCAACTCAGCAAGACGACGATAGAGACGCCGAACCTTCTCTGAGCCCGGATGGGACCATCTCATGATCGCGCTGTCGTTCAAGTAGTCGAATAAGCCGGCCTCGTGGACGTCGTAAATCTCTCGGTCAGTCAACCCGCCGAGCGGCGAACGCAGCACGCCCAAAAGCGCGATGCGATCATGCGGATGGTCAAGCACACGGAGCACATTCACCAGGTCGATGACTTCCTGACGACGGTAGAAATGTTTCTCTCCTTCAATGAGGTAGGGAATATTGTAGCGGCGAAGTGCGTCAAGGTAGGCATCGGCCTGGGTCAGTTTGCGGAACAGGAATGCGACGTGGCCTGGGGACACGCCGGGACGAGTGAGCAAGTCTTGCCGGAGCCAGCGGGCCAGGACCTCCCCTTCCGCCCTGGCCGCCCCTGCTGCGTCGAACGGATCATCGCCAGGTCGGGGCGCCGTGACCTGGATCATGACACCGGTCTCATTGGCACCGGCTTTTCGACGCACATCGCTTTCCAGACGCACATTGGCCGGCTGGACGAGTGGCTGCCGGAGAAAGAGCCGGTCGAACACCTCGTTGACAGGTTCAAGGATGCTCGCATCGCTTCGGAAGTTGGTGGACAGGCTGTGCAGTGTTCCGCCATCGGCCAGTATCTTCTCAACGACGCGATCGAATGCCTCCATGTCCGCTCGCCGGAACGCATAGATCGACTGTTTAGGATCCCCGACGATGAACAATTTTCCCGGTTCGAGCGCCATGTCGTGCCAGGCCACTGAGTGGCGTCCCGGTTGCTCGGA
>DASTQE010000025.1:0-6943 GCA_035761895.1 Nitrospira sp.
GGATATCGCGCGCCTATGACAGGCGCATGGGACGTTAAGAATGGACTTGAATGTTAATTGAAATAAAAAGAACGCCGGCGCCGTTCGCAGCCAATTTGTTCCCCTTCTTTTATTGGGGCGTTCTCGCATTGCTGCTTCTCGACGGCCTCATTATGATGCAGCCTTACCGCGAGGGACGCATCCCGGTTTTACTGGTGCACGGCACCGCATCCAGCCCGGTACGCTGGGCCGAGATGTACAACGAGATCACTTACGACCCCACATTGCGTGGCCGATATCAGCTCTGGCTCTTCCAGTACAACACCGGGCAGCCGGTCCTGTATTCCGCCATGCTGCTGCGCCGCGCTTTGCGCAGCGTGCTCGGCGAGGTGGATCCAACAGGACAGGATGCAACGTTGCGGCGCATTGTGGTCATTGGACATAGCCAGGGCGGGCTGTTGACCAAGCTTTTGGCGATCAACAGCGGCAACCGTTTTTGGGAGAACGTCACCAAGGAGCCGTTCGCCGCGGTGGAAATGGCTTCCGAAACCCGCGAGCTCTTGCGGGAAGCGATGTTCTTCGAACCTAAGCGGACCGTTGAAGGGGTTGTCTTCATTGCGACTCCACATCGAGGAAGCTTTCGGGCGTCGGGATTGCTCTGAATCTGATCCGGCGATTTATCACTCTCCCCGGCACGTTGGTAAACCAATTTCAGGGCCTACTAAAAGGACAAGCATTCGCCCATCTCGGCATGAGCCAACTGCCAACCGCCGTCGACAATAGGAGTCCAGGACATCCGTTTATCTGAGCGTTGAATGACGCTCCCATCGATTCAAAAATAACCGCACACTCGATTATTGCAGTGCTTGGCGACGGGCCCATTACCGGCAAAACTGATGGCGTGGTCGCCTACGAGGGCGCATATTGACGGTGTGGCATCTGAGGTTGTGGTTCGATCCCCGCATTCGACGCAAGGCCATCCTGAGACGATTGAGGAAGTGCGCCGGATTTTGCGCGAGCACATCGGCGTGCACTAAATATTAAGACGAGTACCGGCGCTGCCATGGCGCTACCCACCAACGAGCTGCGGATGGTCCGACGCGGTGCAATCGGCAGAACTGACATTGCGACTTCGTTTCGTCCGAAAGCACTCCGTTTCTAAACGTTCCCATCGAGGTGCATTGCCCAGTTTCGCCTAATCAGATAGGGGCAAAAGGATTTTTCTTACTTTCGAGAAATTGGCCCCGGGCTTTTTTGCAGTGATGCCAAGCCGGATTGTCTGCTAGTTGTCAGAATGACAGGCATTCCCAATCCTTACCTCTCTATCAAAGCTGTGGCATGGGTCATGCGCTAATTGAGGCTTGACCTTTACAACCATCTAAGATGTGCAGCACTTGGAGCTAGGGAAACGACCGGCCGCTCTCGCTGGAGCCGCTGTGCGAAGCGGTGTCCCGGCTGTCGGTGGCAAGGGAAATCACCCGACACCAGATCTGGGGCCGGATTGCCGTGAAAGGAGCTGCAATGTCGAAAGTGAATAAACCCAACATCCTTGTCATCTGGGGAGACGATATCGGAATCTGGAATCTCTCCTGCTACAGCCGCGGCATGATGGGGTATCACACCCCCAACATCGACCGCATCGCCGCCGAAGGAATGTTGTTCACCGATTCTTACGGCGAACAAAGCTGCACTGCGGGACGCGCAGCCTTCATCACTGGACAGAGCGTCTTCCGCACCGGTCTTTCGAAAGTGGGCGCACCCGGGATGGATGTCGGCCTTCAGGCGGAAGACCCGACCATCGCCGAACTACTGAAGGCGCAGGGCTACGCCACCGGTCAATTCGGCAAGAACCATTTGGGCGACTTGAACAAGTACTTGCCGACGGTGCACGGTTTCGACGAGTTTTTCGGCAACCTCTATCACCTCAACGCCGAGGAGGAACCCGAGGATCCGGACTATCCCGATCCGAAGCAGTTCCCGAAATTCAAGGCGGCCTTCGGCCCGCGCGGTGTGCTGCGCTGTCGGGCGATCGATGAGGACGACGCTGCCGAGCAACCGCGCTGGGGCCGGGTCGGAAAGCAAAAGATCGAAGACACCGGACCGCTGACCCGAAAGCGGATGGAGACGTGCGACGACGAGTTTGTTGCAGCGGCGAAAGATTTCATTACCCGTCAACACCAGGCCAGCAAGCCGTTCTTCTGCTGGGTAAACACGACGCACATGCACCTTCGCACCCACACCAAGCCGGAGAGCATCGGTCAGGCGGGCCGCTGGCAATCGCCCTATCACGACACGATGGTTGATCACGACAAGCAGGTGGGCGAGCTGCTCGATCTCCTCGACCAGCTCGGCATCGCCGAAGACACGTTCGTTATGTACAGCACCGATAACGGGCCGCACATGAACAGTTGGCCCGATGGCGCCATGACTCCGTTTCGCAGCGAGAAAAACACCAACTGGGAAGGAGCTTTCCGCGTACCGCTGCTGGTGCGCTGGCCGGGCAAAGTTCCGCCCGGCGTCGTCACCAACGAAATCGTCCAGCATCACGACTGGCTGCCGACGTTCCTGGCGATGGCCGGAGAGCCTGAAGTCAACCAGAAACTTCTGCAGGGCTACGACGCGGCCGGGAAGAAGTTCAAGGTGCATATCGACGGCTACAACTTATTACCGTTTCTAATGGGGAAGGAAGCGAAGAGCCCGCGCAAGGGGTTTATCTATTTCGATGACGACGGCGACCTGGTTGCGCTGCGTTTCGACAACTGGAAGGTCGTTTTCATGGAACAGCGGCGCGCGGGAACGTTGGGGGTCTGGTCAGAGCCGTTCGTGCTGTTGCGCTTGCCCAAGCTATTCAACTTGAGGACGGACCCGTTCGAGCGCGCCGATATGACCTCGAACACTTATTATGACTGGTTCCTGTCCAAGTTGTACATGATCGGAGCGGCCGGTGCGATCGTCGAGGAATTCCTGGCGACGTTCAGGGCGTATCCGCCGCGGCAAAAGGCGGCCACGTTCACCATCGACCAGGCGCTCGGAAAAATGAAGGAGGCGCTGAGCGGTGCCCATCACTGAGGCTTCCAGGCCACACATCACAGCGAAATCGGATCCGGACCGAATCTCGGTCGAGCTGTCGTCACGCCGCACCGGCATGTCGTTTCAGCGCACGCGAATGGCCGCGGACCGAACGCTAATGGCGGTGATTCGCACGTCGTTGTCGCTGATCGGTTTCGGATTCACGATCTTCCAGGTTTTTCAAAAGCTGGTGCAGGCAGACCTCCTGAAGCACGCGCAGGCGCCTCGCAATTTTGGGATGGCGCTGGTGCTGCTCGGCATCACCATGCTCGTCCTCGGCATCGTCTATCACGGCCAATTCATGCTCGCACTGCGACGGGAACGACAACAAATGCGAGCGGAGGGGTTGATCCATGGCGAGAGCCGATTTCCGGTGTCGATGACGCTGATTGTCGCCGTCCTGTTGCTGCTGATGGGTCTGTTGGCGATCGTCAGCATGGTTTTTAGCGTGGGGCCGTTCGGTTAGAGCAAGAGAGGGACGCCCATACGGAAGCGGAGTAAAGCCTATGGCATTAGCGAATACGCTGCCTGCCTTTCATGTGATGGCCAAACCGACAGGCTCCAAGTGCAATCTCGATTGCGCATACTGCTTCTATCTCAAAAAGGAGCAGATGTATCCCGACAGCTCTTTTCGCATGTCCGACGACATAATGGAGCGGTACATCCGCCATACGATCGACGGGCATCGGACGCCGAATGTGACGATCGCATGGCAGGGCGGCGAGCCGACCCTCATGGGCCTGGATTTTTTCCGGCGCGCGATGGAAGTCGAGAAGAAATACCGCAAGCCCGCAATGCAAATCGAGAACACGTTTCAGACCAATGGCGTGCTGCTGAACGAAGAATGGTGCAGGTTCTTCCACGATAACAATTTTCTCATCGGCTTGAGCGTTGATGGCCCCAAGCATTTGCACGATGCATATCGGTATGACAAAGGCGGCGCCGGCACGTTCGATAAAGTCGTCCACGCTGTGCGGTTGCTGCAACAGCACAAGGTCGAATTCAACGTGCTTTGCACGGTCAACGCGGTGAATAGCCTTCATCCGCTCGAGGTTTACCGCTTTTTCCGCGATGAGCTCGGCGCGCGCTATCTGCAGCTGATTCCCGTGGTCGAGCGCGACAACAGCACCGGTCATCAAGAAGGAACCCGCATCACCGATCACTCCGTACTCCCCCAGGAATGGGGCACGTTTTTGATCGCGATCTTCGACGAGTGGGTGCGGCGCGATGTCGGCATCATGTTCGTCCAGTTCTTCGACGCGGTGCTGTCTTCCTACGTGCGCGGTTACTCTACCGTGTGCGTCTTGCAGCCTACCTGCGGACAAGGTGTCGCTCTCGAACACAACGGCGACCTCTATTCCTGCGATCATTTCGTCGAGCCCAAACACTGGCTCGGCAACATCCAAGAGAGCCCAATCGAGAGTCTCGTCTCATCGGCAAAGCAGCGCGCCTTCGGCCAGCATAAATCGACTTCCCTGCCCGGTTACTGCCGCAAGTGCGAATTCCTTTTTACCTGCCACGGCGAGTGTCCGAAAAATCGCGTGCTCGCGACGCCTGACGGCGAGCCGGGGCTGAATTGGCTTTGCGCCGGATTGAAAGCTTTTTACGCGCACACCCAGCGGCCGATGCGCATCATGGCCGAGCTGTTAAAGCGCGGACGCTACGCCGATGAGATCATGAAGATTATGGCAGCGGAACACGCCGCCAAGTTGAAAAAAGAGTTTGCGTCGAGCGGACGAAACGATCCTTGTCCCTGCGGCAGTGGGAGGAAATTTAAACGTTGTCACGGCGGAGGGAGTGTCGAGGGTCGAGTGACGAGGGAGGAAAGAGTGTCGAGGGGACGAGTGACAGGAGTTACGGGGGTCGAGTGAAGAGTGCCAGATGAGCCAAAGCGGGATGGAATAATTTGGGGCTTATCAAAAGGCCAGACAACTATTCGGTTTGGTTGTCAAAGACATGGAGCTCCTTAGGAACAAATCCGCTCTGTTATAGGTTGGTCTCTCAGCAGATCGGCAGCGCAGATTCAATCTGCGCAAACATCGAAGAGGCTACGGAAGAGTGAGCCGAGTGGAGGACGTTCGGTTTCTCGATATCGCCGGGGGCGGGCTCGCGAGACGCGTGGGCGCTACGAACGGATGGATCATTGACTGGACCAGGATTGATAAATCAGCGCCTCCACCTCCTCGATGAGATCATAGGGATTTTGACGAGTTCGATCGAAAGCATGAGGAAAATGTGATGAGACAGGGAAAGTGGATCCGTGTCTTTCACTCGACACGCGACTCTCGACCCTCGAAGGAGTCAATATGCCTACTGAAGCAGATAAGAAACACCGTTCCCATCTGCCGATACCGAGCCGGGAGCGAACGGGTCCGATCTTCTACGACGCAAAAGATCCTGAGGCCAAGTCCCCAAGGATCGAGCGAATGCGGCCGCCGGTGGGCGCGCCCAATGTCCTGATCGTCCTGCTCGACGACGCAGGGTTCGGGTCCTCCAGCGCGTTTGGCGGACCCTGCCAGACACCGAACGCAGAGAAGCTCGCGGCCGGTGGGCTCAAGTACAACCGGTTTCACACGACGGCGCTTTGCTCGCCGACACGGCAGGCATTGCTAACCGGTCGCAATCATCACACCTGCGGCATGGGCGGCGTCACGGAGATCGCCACTGGCTATCCGGGTTATAGCTCGGTGTTGCCGAACACCATCACACCGCTTGCAAAGACGCTGAAGCTCAATGGCTATTCCACTGCGCAATTCGGCAAGTGCCATGAGGTGCCGGTGTGGGAGACGAGCCCGGTTGGACCGTTCGATCAGTGGCCCACGGGCGGCGGCGGATTCGAATACTTCTATGGCTTCCTGCGCGGCGAAACCAACCAGTGGTACCCGACTCTCTACGAAGGCACCACGCCCGTCGAGCTGAAGAGGACACCGGAAGAGGGCTACCATCTGATGGAAGACATGACCGATAAGGCGGTCGCCTGGATCGGACAGCAGAAAGCACTCGCGCCCGACAAGCCGTTCTTCGTCTACTTCGCGCCGGGCGCGACCCACGCGCCGCATCATGTACCCAAAGAGTGGGCCGACAAGTATAAAAGTAAATTCGATCAGGGCTGGGATAAGCTGCGCGAGGAGACGTTAGCCCGGCAGAAAAAGCTCGGCGTCATCCCCGAGGACTGCCAGCTCACCAAACGCCATGAGGAGATCCCCGCATTGGACGAGATGCCTGAGGCATTGAAACCCGTGCTGCGGCGGCAGATGGAGGTCTACGCGGGGTTCCTGGAGTACACCGACCATCACGTCGGCCGGCTGTTCGACGCGCTCGAGAAACTCAACATTCTGGGTGACACGCTCGTTTACTACATCATCGGCGACAACGGCGCCTCCGCCGAAGGCACGATCAAAGGCACGTTCAATGAGATGCTCAGTTTCAACGGCCTGGAGAACATCGAGTCGCCGGAGTTCCTCGCGTCGCGCATCGACAAGTTGGGCGGGCCGGAATCGTACAACCACTATGCGGTCGGCTGGGCGCACGCGATGGATACGCCCTACCAGTGGACCAAGCAGGTCGCCTCTCACTGGGGCGGCACGCGCAATGGCACTATTGTCCACTGGCCTAACGGCATTAAGGCCAAGGGGGAGATCCGCTCGCAATTCCACCACGTGATCGATGTGGCGCCGACGATCCTCGAGGCGGCGGGGCTGCCCGAGCCGATCTCGGTCGACGGCGTCCAGCAGCGACCCATCGAGGGCGTCAGCATGGTGTACTCGTTTAACGATGCGAGCGCGGCTGAGCGGCACGAGACGCAGTACTTTGAGATGGCCGGCAATCGCGGCATCTATCACAAGGGCTGGACTGCCGTGACCAAGCACGCGACTCCCTGGATACTCCTGGGGCA
>DASTQE010000026.1:0-21374 GCA_035761895.1 Nitrospira sp.
CGAACGGAGCAGCCGTAGACCCGCCCCCGGTCAAACATCAGCGGAGCAATCGCAATCGGCTCCGCCCCTTCCATGACGACCAGAATGTGCAGCTTGCCCACGGGCTTGAAACATTCCCACCAGGTGCGGACCCATTCGTGACGCAGGAAGGGATGATCGACCCCGGCTTCGTCCACCAACCGGTTCCACACCGGTCCCATCCGCAAGAACGCGTCGTCGTCCTCGATGAGCTCGACGCGCAGACGGATCGCCTCCGTGTCCGCAATACGCTCCATCAGGATGGGCCCTTCCCCGGACGTCTCCTCTGCAGCCGGAACGATGGTCGCGGTATCCATGTCTCTTTCCTCCTCTTGCCCGGGCCGTGCCCGGCGCCGCTGCATAAGACCATTATGAATGGCACTGCTTCTACTTGGTCACGTCGATCAAGGTCATCCAGCAGTAGCGCCGGAGCGGGGGCGCCGCTGCGAGGAGCCAACGGTCGACGGTTTGTGTCATGCCCATCAATGTGCGAAAGAGAGTGCGGTTGCCCGTCGCCCAGAGCACGCCGGGCGGCACAATCGAGACCAAATGGAAGCCGCGGAATCGGCCCTGCCGGAAGCGTGCAATGAGCTGGTGGATCTGGCTCATGGTCATGGGCTGCTCCGTCGGCGTCCGGCGGTTCGGCGTCAGCAGGCGAAACAGCTGAAGAAATGGATTATGTCCCAGCGGTTCGATGAAGAGGGCACGCCCCCCCGGCTTCAACACACGCTCGATTTCCCGCTCGACCAGCGAGACATCGGTATGATGGAGAATCGAGACGCCCAGGACGAGATCGAACATCCCGTCTGGATAGGCCAGGGTTTCCGCCGGCATGACCGACGCATGAATCCGGTCACCCAGCCCCGCGTTCTTCGCCATCTTGACGAGATTGCGCACGCTCTCGGGGGAAATGTCGAAGGCATAGACCATGGCGCCGCGCTTGGCGTACTGAAGCGATCGGGCGCCATCTCCGCACCCGAAGTCCAGGACCGTTTTCCCGTTCAAGTCGCCCATGGCCTTCTCATAGGCGTCGAGCACGAGGTCCATTCCGCCGACCGCATAGAAGTCGCGGTCGTCGACCTGGCGACCGGCCATTCGTTCATCGTGGAAACGACGCTCGACTTCGTGCCGTGATTCAAGCGGCGTAGCCTGTTGTGCCATGGTTCCCTCCCTATCCTGACGATGCGATCGGCTGCTGGGTGCCTCGGATGCGGCGGCCGCCTGCCTGGCGAGGCGACGTTCTCACTGCTGCCTCCAGAGCCATCTGTCCTTCACATACCTGCCGGGCCATATGCCGGATCTGCGCCTCTTCGACGTCCTGGTGAATCGGGAGCTCGAGCAGATGCCGTCTCAGGAATCTGGCTCCCGGCCCTTCAAGCGCCGTCGACACCGGGTCTCCTTCGTTCCACAGTTCAGTGGCGATGACGCCACCCGTTTTCAGCCTGCGCGACGCCGCCGGCTTGTCTGTCACCAGCAGGGGGAAAAACAAGGGGCAGACACCGGGTTCCAGCGCGCGCCACGGCGTAATGTCGGATTCGGCGAGGAGTTCGGCCAACAGAGAAAAATTCCGGCGGCGTTGACCCACGATGGCCGCGTAATCGAAGCGGTCGAGAAGGCGATCTGACCACTTGGACATCGCAATGTCTGTATCGGCGACGTTGAACCCGATATCCCCAACCGGTATGCGCTCCACACGGAGGGAGGTCAGCAGTCCGCCGATCCGCCGCTTGCCAGCTGCAAGCGCACCTCCGAGACGCGGCGCGCGGCTCCTCGCGCGCTCGATCCACAATTCGAGCGCCTGGCCCAGCTCGAACGCGCGACCGATCCGCCGCATCGGCAAGTGATCCAATTCCGCGAACGCATGGCGATTTTGCACCAGGAGACCGCCGTCGAGGACCGGTAGGGTTTTATAGAGACAGAACACGGCGTAGTCGCCGAAGGATCCCAAGGGACGGCCCTCCGCTTCGCTCAACAGCGCCAGCGCACAGTCCTCCACGAGCTGCAACCCATGCCGATCACACAGAGCGCGCAACTCGCCGACCGGTTGCGGCCAACCCGCATAGTGAATCGTGAACAGCACGTCCGCTCCGCGCGCGGCCTGCCGCGAGAGGGCGTCCAGATCCGGCCGCCCCTGCCGGTCAATGGCATACAACTCCACCTGCGCACCGGCCGCCCGGATCGCCCGGAGTTCATTGCCCATGTGATAGTCCGGAGCCAGCACCCGCGTATGACCCGACGCCACCAACCGCTTGAACAACTGATAGATCGCACTTCTGGCCGTGTGAAAGCCTCGACCGCGCCGATGGCGCAGGGGGAAGGGCGCCGAGGTTTCCATCGGTGCGGCTGTGAAATGGCGCAACGTTAATCCTTGCCAGGCGGGAACGTACATCACGGCGTCGTTACTCCGTTATTCACCATGGATGGGAACCCCGAGCTTCATCATCGTCCGCCGCACGGTCGGAAACAGCGTCGACTGTCGGAGGCCCGGAATGAGGCGAAACTTCATCCCGTGCAGCCACCGGGACTTGACGCGGTTGGGAAACACGAAGAGCCATGCATGCGGCCGGCGGTCGGTGGCCCAGCTGCGCTTCCAACGTTCTTCGTCGCCCAGAAAATCTACTTCCTCCCATTTCTTCTCCCAGGCCTCGCGGAGGAGACGCTCGGTCAGGATCTGACCCGGAGAATACCGGTGATAGGCCTCGTCGTAGCCGGACTTCAGCATGAACAGCTTGTTGCGGTACAGAAGAGAGATGCGGACGGCGATGCGCACGGACCCCACTTTCAGGAAGCACATGTGCAGCCAGCCCAGTTGCGCGGCCCGTTGCAGCATACGGCGGTAAAAGACGTCCGATTCATGGCGGCTCCGGAGCGAGGTGCCTTGATCGACTTTCCAGGTCACGGCCTCGAGCTTGAGGGCGTCTTCCATATCGGCTTCCCACTTGTCGTCGATCGCGACGATGTCCAGCGCCACCGGTCCCTCACGTTCCAACTGTCTGGTGTGATTGCGCACGTTCGAGCGGTGGGCCTTCTTCAGCGATTGGTAATAGTCCTCCCATGGCTGACGAATCGCGACGTAGGGCGCCTCGTTGGCCGACCAGCGGCCTGCCCTGTAGCCGTCCCTCTCTACGAGAGGCGACAGATGCTCCAGGGTCTGCGACTCGCGGGGGAGTTGCCGCAATTCCAGGACGTCCCATTCGTCCGAGTGATCCTTGAGATAGCTCCATATGAGTTCGCAGGCCTCCTGCGGGCGTTCGCCCAGCAGCCAATCAAACCGTTCGGTGTACACGTTCACGATGGCGTGCAAACGGCGAACGGGGCATCCGAACAATCGCGCACGGCTCAGCATCAGCGGGGCGATTGCGACGATGTCGACGCCGGACAGCACCGTCAGGATGTAGGGCGTCGCGGAGTGCGCGAAGCAGTCCCACCAGATGCTGATCCATTCGTGGGTCAGAAAGGGATGGACGATTCCCGATCGATCCAGAAGCTTGTTCCAGACCGAGCCGAGCGAGAGAAATTCTGCATACTCTGTGATGACTTCGATACGCACCCGGCACCTTCTCAGAGTTAAGATTCGGCGGCGGCGGGTTTCCGCCGGCTCGCCTCCAGCAGATCGCCATACAGTCGCTCGACAGCTCGAATCATGCGCTCGTTGGAAAAGTGATCGAGCACGCGCCGCCGTCCAGCCTGTCCGAACGTCTGTCGGAGGCCGGGAGTGAGCAGGACACGACAGATGGCGTCGGCCAGCGCCGCAGGGTCCCTCGCGGGCACCAGCAAGCCGGTCTCACCGTCGACGACAACCTCGGGATTGCCACCGACATTGGTCGCCACAACCGGCAGCGCAGCGGCCATCGATTCAAGCAAGGAATTGGAGAGTCCCTCCCCGCTGACGGAGGGCAGCACGGACACCGCCAACGAGGAAAGAATATCCGGCACGTCGAGGCGGAATCCGGTGAAAATCACCCGGTCTTGCAGACCGAGGGTCACCACCTGTTCTTTCAATTCCTCCCGATACTGAGGCTCGAAGGAATTGTCCCCGATGATTAGAAACTTTGCGCGAGGAATGCGCACCAGCACGTCGGGAGCGGCGGCCAGGAAATATTCCAGCCCTTTCAGTCGGGCGATCCGTGAGACGACGCCGATCAGCACGTCGTCGGGCGACAATCCCAACTCCTGATGCAGCGGACCCTCGTGGGCCGGCTTGAGCGGCGGGCACATGATGCCGTTTGGAATCACGATGATGCGCTCGGGACGATAGCCCTCTTCGACCAATCCGCGCTTAATGGCTTCGGCGTTGACGACCACACGATCGGCGAGACGACAGATCACCTTGTTAACCGCCCGCTGCCGCGGCGTCCAGTACTCGCCGGTGTCGCGGATCGACGCGAGCAGCACCGGCACCTTGGCCAGACGAGCAGCCGGCAGCGCAAATACGTTGGCGTAAAAATTATACGCGTGCACGATGTCGATCCGGTTCTGCCTCAGATAGGAAGCCAGACGCAGGCACTCCTTGATCGCCCGCACACCGTACAGCTTCCGGATCTTGAAGACCTCCAACGGCGTCCCGCTGAGATCGACGGCAATCTGCTCATCGAAGCAACCGAAACACCCGAGATGCAGGTCGAAGCGGGATGCATCGAGCCCATGCCGGATATTCAGCACCTGCCGTTCCGATCCACCGATCGCGAGATATGCCAGGAACTTCAGCAGCCGGATTGGCTCTTTCGGTACTTCGGCCGTGCGGGTGCCGAGGGGCGGAGTCATCGTGATCTGGTCGTCAAGTTCAAACCGGGAAGGACAGGTCATGCCTCAACCTCCGACGCTCGACCGCGTGAGGCACCGGCGATGGTTCTAGCGCCGATGGCCAGGCCTGCAATGTAATAAAAGTAGTATTGGTAGCTGACGGGATGAAACATGGCGGCTGTGGCATACGCAATCAGGCTGATTTGAAGGCCCTGGGCCAGAAAGTAGAGCTCCGGTGACGACGATGTGTGTTGGATAACCGCGACCGCCCGGATACAGGACCACAAAAGGGCGAGAAAGATCGCCAGGCCGATCAGTCCCAGATCTAGCGCATGCTCAAGATACACGTTATGGACCCCGAGCCAACCGCCTCTCGCTTCACGCATCACCAGCATGTTCATGCCCATGCCTGCCCCCATCACGGGATTGGCAAGAACCGTTTTTGCGGCGATGATCATGTCGGACATCCGCTCCTGCGCGGACCCGGTGCGATCGGCCTGCACATTGGTGATCGTGCTCATGCGGTCAAAATAGGAAGAGGGCAGCAAGGGAATCGCCAACACCGCGGCGAGCACCCCCGCATAGAGAAAGGACCGTTCCCGGCTCCGGCGTAATTTCCAGACATACACGAGCATGATGACGGCGAGCGTGAGCGCACCGCCGCGCGAGTAGGTCAGGACCACCGTCATGGCTTCCATCCCGATCGCCGTGAAGAGGAGCACGCGCTGCCAGCCCTCCTTCGAAGCGAGAAACAATCCCACGCTCAGCGGCAGCAGGAGATTGACCATGAGGGCCAGGTCGTTCGGATTCTTCGTCAGGGCTCCCTCACTGCCGACGAGCCGGTCTTGATTCGCGCCCTGATCGATCACCGCTCCCGTCACAAAATTGTACAAGGCAAAGAGGCCCAACCCGAGCGCCATCCATGTCAACAGCCATGCCGCCAGGCGCAGACGCGCCATTGACGTCACTACGTGACTCAACAAGAGGAATATCGTGGCGGTCTTCGCGTAGTCGGAAAGCACCGCCAGGGAGCCTCCGGGCCAGATGGAAAACGGAACGGTCACGGCGGCCAGAACACCCAGACCGGCGATGAGCCCGATCTCGCGGTTCCACTCGAAGATGGGAAGACCTTTCGCCCATCGATCCGACACGTAGGAAAGAACGCCGATCAGGATAATGAGAAGCGCCGGTCGAAGTGGAGCCAGGGCTGGAACATAGGTTTGCGGAGAAAACAGGAGCACTGCAGTGAACGCCATCACAGACCAGAAAGGCACTGCGGCCTGCGCTCGGTCCGCTGGCGCCTCTGTGAATGCGGTCCCCTGAGCGGCTTGCGGCCGCCACCATTCGAGTTCCAGTTCTTGAGCCATGGAATCCAGTAATCAGTGATGAGTGATGAATGATGAATGCGTGATAAGTGATCACTGGTCACTCATCACTCATCACCCTTCACACATCACTCGTTCTGTTGTTTACGCGGCCGATTGCTCGTCGAAGCGTGTTTCATCGTCCTTCCGCATCGACTCTGGCCCCGGTGTTTCGCTCCCGAGGACAATCACCGCGATCGTCCGGATGATGATTTCGATGTCCAGCCGGAATGAATGATATTTGATGTAGTACATGTCGTACCGCATCTTTTCGATCTCTTCCTGCAGGTCGTTGGCATAGCCGTAGCGCACTTGCGCCCATCCGGTGATCCCCGGCCGGACGGTTGCTCGGAATGCATAGAACGGGATGTTCCGCATGAAGAGATGATAGTTGGAGGCCGGGTGCGGCCGCGGCCCGATCAGATTCATATGCCCCATCAATACATTGAACAGCTGCGGCAACTCGTCCAGCCGGTATTTTCGCAGCCAGCGTCCCACTGCGGTAATGCGGTCGCCGTTGTCCCGAACCCATTCCGATCTCGACGGCCGCATGGAATCCATCGTGCGGAACTTGACGAGCGAGAATTTCTGGCCGTCTTTGCCGACCCGCTCGTGCAGGAAGAACACGGGTCCCGGCGAATCCCACTTGATGAGCAATGCGATCAGCGCAAATAGTGGCGCACACACGACCACACCGATGGCCGCCAGCAGGACGCTGAAGATCCGCAGCAGCAATGTGTGAAGGGATTTGCGCCCCAGCTCAGGCGCGAAAATGAGATGGCTCGGCTGGAGATGTTCGAGCGCGAGCTTGCCGGTCAAGCGTTCGTACAGATGCACCGCGTCCTCGATGACGACACCCTGCAGCTTGGCATCGAGCAGCGCTTCGACGGGCAACCGGCCGCGGCGCTCACTGAGGGCAATGACAATGCGGTGTGTGCGGGGAATCGTCCGCAGGCCTCGGTCCAGGGAGCCCACGAACGGCACGCCGTCTTTGAACACCCGGCCGGGTTCACCGGGCTCCATGAGATCCAGGATCCGATACCGCCCTCGCTTTTTCATTTCCGCGGTGACGGCGTTGGCCAGGTTGCTCTGACCGAGCACGAGGATATTTTCGACAAACGGTCGTAGGCGCATGGTGTGGCTATGTGCAGGCCCGATCGTTACAGATTGGGATCTGAGATTTGCAATTTGTCATTCGGAACGACTTACTCCTGCCGCGACAGTTGCTCCTGCTGCGCCTGCGCGACCGACAGATAGGTGCGATAGCCGTACGATTCGAGGAGGCCGTCGTCATTGTTGAAGATCAAGCCGAGCAGCTTCGACGGACCGATGATGTTCAGCGCTTCGGCGATTTCCTTCCGTGACGTCTTGTGAGCGGCGACGATCATGACGAATCCGTCGACGCTCCGGCCCATCATCAAACAATCAGGAGCGAGCACGAGCGGTGCGGTATCCAGGATGATCCATTCGTAGTCCCTGCGTGCTTCATCGATCAGTTCGGCGAATCTCGTGGACTTGAAGATCTCATGCGGCATGACTTGCGCCCGGCCGACCGTCGCCACCGACAGATTGTAGGCGGGCAGCCGCCGCACGATATCCTTGAGTGCCAGGTTGGGGTTCAAAATGGCATCACGAATCCCGAGCACTGCTCCGTCGCGAAGACCCATTTGGGTCGGCACGGACGGTTTTCTGAAATCGGCGTCGATCAGCAGCACGCGGGCTTGCGGGGACTGGGCCAGCGCTCCGGCCAGATTGATGGACGTCACCGTCTTCCCGTCTCCCATGGTCGGACTCGAGACAGCAACGACCTGCAGTAGGCCGGAGTGCCGGCGCTGCTCCAGCATCATGCCGAGCGTCCGATATTGCTCCGCTTCGATCGTGGCCGGCGAGACAAGACTGACGAGTCGGTCGTCGGGTTTCGAGCGAATGGCGCTTTTTTCCATGATCGGTTCCACTCGCGTCTCGACGTGTCCGTAAGGTGATGCCGCATGCGGTTCCAGAGGCGACGTCCGTAAGACAGGCTTCATGTGTTCTTTCATAGCGTCATTCCTTCGAAAGAGGACGTGCGGTCCTCACCGGGTTTGCTGCGGCGTCCGGCCTTCACTCAGCATCCACACCAGCTGGTCATTGTCCCAGGCAAGATAGGAAAAGGCGCCGACGATCAGGACGAGGCCGACAATGGACGCGAAGGCCCTCATGGTCGAGCGCCGATAGTTGCGCAGGCGGTCGGCTTTCGTCACGATCGCGGGTACTCGGACGAGAATCGGTACCTTGGTGAAGTTCCTCAAGCTTTCCACGTCGTGGAAGGATTGGTCGCGGTGCTCCGCCATCATCATCCCGCCGATCGACAAACCGAGCGACAACGCCAGCGCCCCTAGCATCAGCTTGAGCCGGTTGGGCGCCACCGGCGCTCTGGACGGCATCGCCGGGTCCACGATGCGCATTTGCCCCACATGCTTCGCCTGCTCCATGGTTTCTGCCAACTGGGCGTCTTCATAGCGCTGGAGCACGGAGAAATAGAGGTCTTTGGTCATCTTGTAATCGCGCTCTAACTGCTGGAACTCCTGGGCGTGTTGCGGAGAGCGTTCGACCCGACGCTGAATCGTCGCGACTTCGGCCCGCAACCGCTGCTCGTCCGCTTTCAAGGCTCTCAGCTGTTGGTCCAGCTCGCGCAACGCGTGCTTGATGTCCTCGGGATTGGCCAAGACCGCCGCCGACTGGGCCGGGTCGAGCTTGGCTTCTTTCGCCTGCTCCTCCAGAGCCTTCTCGATCGCTGCAATCTCGCCTTGGACCCGAATGACGTCGGGATGCTTAGCACTGGCTCTCGTGCGCAATTCCGTCAGTTCCGTGCGCAGCTTTTCCAAATGATGGGTCATCGAATCCGGATTGTAGACCTGGGTGGCGGGGATCCCGGAATTCAGATCGATGAGCTGTTTGCCCAACCGTTCCCTCCGCTCCAGTGCCCGCATCTGATGCTCGCTATTGGACGTCAGTTCCTGGTTCAGTCGCCCCAGTGTGGAGAGATTGACTTCGATCTGCTCAGGCAATTCGCCCATGTGGCGCTGCTTGAACGCGGCGATTTTGCGCTCGTCATCCTCGTGCCGCCGCTTGATGTCTTCGAGCTGCTTTTTGAGCAGCAAGGTCGTTTCGCTGGCTTGATTGGTGCGCATCTTCAGGTTTTCGTCCACATACTGCGTCGCCAGCGTATTGGCGACGTTGGCGACGGTCTCCGGATCTCGCCCCCGATAGCTCACCTTGAACCCGAAGGTCCCATCCCGCCCGTACACCTGGCGTTGCAGTTCCTTCAGCTCGAGGACGATGTCTTTCCGCATGCGCTCGACGACGGCTTCTTCTGGAGCCTTCTTCCGCAGCTCAGGATAGAGATTGAACCGCGAGATCAGCTCCAGTAATCCGGCCCGGTTCAGCAGCTTCTCCCGAATCAGATTGAGACGGGTGTCGGCTTCTCCCGTGACCGAAGACTTCACGAAGCCCTCCGGAATCTGCTGTTGCTCGACGAGCACAGTCGCCGTGGAGCTGTAGAGATTGGGAAGGCTCAACGCAAGACTCAGCAACGCGGCGGCGGGCATCATGAAGAGCACAATGCCGAGCCATTTTCTCCGCCGCCACACTTCACCCATCAAGCTTGCAATCGATCGTCTGTCGTGGTCGTGCATACGGGCTCCGAGCGTTACGGGACGACGATGATGTCGCCCGGTTGGAGGAAGAAGTTTTCCAGGGCTCCATTGCTGGACATGACTTTGTTGTAGTTGAACGGAATCTGCCGCATGGTCTTGCCTTCGGGACGGAGCACGACGATCCGGCCGCGGCCGGCGAATTCGCCGAAGCCTTCGGCCATGGCCAGAATATCGAGCACGGTGGCCCGCCCCTTCAGCTCGTGGCGGCCCGTTTTCTTGACTTCGCCGATGACGGAGACTTTGAAGCTGTGGACTTCGCGCACGATCACCGACACTTCCGGAGAGGGAACGTATTCGGCGAGCTTTTTGAGAAGCACGCTGCGCAGTTGGTTCGGAGTCAAGCCGGCCGCCTGCACGTCATTGACGAGCGGCAGCGAGATTTTCCCGTCCGGCCTGACCGGCACGGTCCGGCTGATGGCGCTGTTGTTCCAAACCGAAATATCAAGCATGTCTTCCGGCCCGATGCGGTATTCCCCGACTTCCTGGCTCTGTGCCAGCGCATGGTCCTGATCGGACAATGAGGTGGAGGGCGCCTGGTCCTTGGACACCGACGCCGTCTCCGTGGCAAACCCGGGACTGGCCCAGAACATCGCGCACACCACACCTATGAACAGTCGTAGTATCATGTGAAACCTCCGGTTCAATAATCCCACCGCGTGGGATAGGTGAATTCGAGCCGCAACCAATACACATTCCGGGGAATGATCAGTGTCTCGGAAGTCCCCTCGGTCGAAACAAAATCGCCCTCCTGGTAGCTGAAATACGCCGATCCCTTGGCAGTCACATATTTGTTGAATTGGTACGCCGCCTCGACGTACCCCGTATAAATCGTGGAGGTGAACGTCGTGCTTTTAATCCAGGCGGCGGTCGGCGACAGTGTAAAGGTCAAGTGCCGCACCGGCTCATAGACGAAGCGGGCAATCACACTGTCCGTCCGGGTCGCACCGACGGTCCCGATGACCGTTGTCAACGCGCTCGTATAGGCCAATCCGATTTCGCCGTTTTGGATTCTTTTGCGGATGCCGACGAAGGCTTCCGGCCGATCATCGATCTTTCCGTCGGTCAGGCGAGGTCCGGCCCGCACATCCAGCCGGGTGTCCGCCGAGAATTCGTGGGCCCACGAGGCCAAGAGTGCGTGCGAGTCCACTGGGTCCGGATCACCGCCAAGGAATCCGATACCGGGCTGGGTGAAATCGCCTCCGAATCGAAAATGTCGTCCCACGTACGCGGGACCAAACCAATCATGGGTGCCCACCCGCCGTTCCATTCCCAGGTTGAAAATGTGCGAATCAATGGTGATGTTTTCGTCAAAGGTATCTTTCGAGTACCCGTACTCGGCCCTGAACCTGGTCAGGGCATTGGGGCGGTATTCGAGGTTGGGACTGGCGAAGAGCCGATCAGTCTTGATGCGCGCCGTTTGCGCCGAGGTGAGAAAATTCAACTCGTACGGCGTGCGGGTCTGCGCGTACCCGACAGTCCCGTTGAGATTCAAGTTGTTCGAAGGACGCCCTCGCAATTCCACCGTGCCGAACTGTCGCTGTGTGAGATGCGAGAGATTGTCCAGTTTGTTGTAGACCTCGGAATCGAACCGATAATTGGCAATCACTGTCAACGGCGTTGACTGATAGCTACCCTGCAATCCCGGCGTCACCCGGAGAAACACGTCGTCCTGTTTTCGGTCGCGCGTTGTAAAAAACACGTTGTCGTCATACACCACGCCTGTGGCCACCCATGGCATCACATACCATCCTTCAGGCATTCGCTCTGTCGAACCACTCATGGTTTCGATCGGTGAACGAGGAATGCCTTGCAGCAGCTGTGCGGAAGCAGTGTCCGGGTTCCACAGCAGAGGAATCACCAGTCCCCACAACCAAGAGGCCCGGACGACTCTTCGCATCGCGACGCACCTGCTTCCTCCGGAACACCGGCGCATGGGGGCCCGTCACGCCGCCACGGCCGAGGCGACATCCACTTCGACGGCGATGCTGCGGCGGAACAAATTGACCGACAGCACGAGGAGCCCCTTGCCGGCGCGCCGGTCTACCAGGATTCCCTCCACGCCGGCGAGTGGGCCATCCGTGATGCGCACCCGCTGTCCGGTCTGAAGATAGGGATAGGGCGAGGCCGGTAACTCCGAGTTGACGAGGGCACGGATCGCGTCGATCTCGTTTTCCGGAATCTCTCCTGGACCACCATCTTGACCTCCCAACACGCCCACCAACCCTCTGGCCTTCAGCACTTCGACATAACGCGCCCCCGACAGCTCGTCGCGCACGAACAAATAGCCGGGGAACAACGGCCGGCGAATTCGGTGTTTGACCCCTGCGCGCCAGGACCACACACCGATGGTAGGCAGGAACACTTCGAACCCTCTGGCATCGAGTTGTCCCCTCACCAACTGCTCGCAATGACTGTGAGTCCACAGGGCATACCAATTGGGGTGGCCGCCGCCCTGGGATTGGGTCGCGTGCTTCTTGCCCATTGCGAGAACTGCCAAGGCTTCGCCCCCTTCGGTTTGGCCATGGTTCCCCATCCCGAACCTCCATTGACTTTTTTTCCGCAGCCGCCGGGTCTCTGTGAGACATGAACCGGACAGTTACGCCTTGTTCAATCGGCTCGGCAGTTGCCTAGCCGGCCGGTCTTTCATCCCCTGCTGAAGGTCACAGTAACGAATACCATGGGACCGGACTATCCGTGATGTCACTGAAACTGCTGCGGAGAATTGTGGAGGGCGGGTCAGGTGAACTGCGGAGCCGTCGTCAAGGGACGACGGCGGCGGAAGCAAGGGTCAGGCAGGCTGTTCTGACTAGAAGTTCCCCTAGTTCGAGTTGAGACAGCACTTCGCCATAGTAGAACCATCCTCGCTGGAACGCCCGGATCTCGCTTTTCTACCATAAGAAAGGATCATATCCATGAAGATTGCTCAGCTGTCTCCGCTCTGGGAAAGTGTGCCCCCGCAGCTCTACGGCGGAACCGAACGGATCGTGTCCTACCTGACGGAGGAGTTGGTGCGTCAAGGCCATGAGGTCACGCTGTTCGCAAGCGGAGATTCCAAGACCGCCGCCCAGCTCAAGGTGTGCTGTCCCCGGGCGCTTCGTCTCCATGAACACGGTCCCGTCAATCGTGATGCGCCAATGATTCTCATGCAGGAACTCGCCCTCGGCGCTGCGTCCGGACAGTACGATATCATCCACTCGCACCTGGACTTTCTCAGCTTTCCCATGAGCCGGCGCGCGCATGCACCGGTGGTGACAACGCTGCACGGGCGTCTCGACTTGCCGGAATTACAGCCGATCTTCGATGAATACACCGAAATGCCCGTGGTCTCGATTTCCAACGCGCAACGGAAACCGCTCCCGCAAGCCAATTGGGCAGGTACCGTCTATCACGGCATTCCCAAGACCTTGTACTCCTTGCACGATCGACCCGGCTCCTACTTGGCGTTCCTCGGACGCATTTCGCCCGAAAAGTGCCCGGATCACGCCATTGAAGTGGCAAAGCGCATCGGGATGCCCTTGCGGATCGCCGCCAAAGTCGATCCGGCCGACCATGCGTATTTCAAGCAAAAGATCGAACGCCTGCTCGATCATCCGCTGATCGAATATGTCGGTGAAATCAATGACGCAGAGAAAAACGATTTTCTGGGTGAAGCAGCCGCGTTGCTGTGCCCCTATGACTGGCCCGAGCCGTTCGGACTCGTGTTGATCGAAGCCATGGCCTGCGGCACGCCGGTTTTGGCCTATGGTCAGGGATCAATCCCCGAGATCATCGATCACGGCGTCACGGGATACATCTGCGACAACATCAGCGAAATGGCTCAAGCCGTTTCTGCTCTGTCGCGCATCGACCGTAGGCGCTGTCGGGAAATCTTCGAGAAACGCTTCACCGTCGAGCGCATGGTGAGGGACTACCTTGCAGTCTACGAAAGCATGGCAGCGGCTTCTCATCGCCGGCGGCTGGCTCCCCATGCTCGAACCTCCGGGCATATCCGACCGGGCTCCGTTCACAGCCTCGCGCCGCAGGCCGATGTGGCGTAGGAACAGGGATGGGTGATCAGTGACCGGCGATCAGTGATGGGTGATAAGTGACGGTTCTCATCACTCATCACTCATCACTCATCACTTGCTCCTGAGACGCTTGCTCATGTCCGCGGTCACACGGCGGGCAGACCGGTCATAGGTTTCCCAAGGATCGCGGCCCAAGCGCTCGAGGCGTGCCGGCACGTTCATCACCGTGAAATAGTCCGAATGCAGGTCTTCCGACAACTCGTCCCAGGCGATCGGGACAGAGACGGGTGCGCCGGGCTTCGCCCGCGGCGAGTAGGCGGCAATGGCCGTCGCGCCGCGCGCGTTGCGAAGGTAATCGATGAAAATCTTTCCCTTGCGGGCCCGTTTGGCCATGTTGGACGTGAAACGCTGCGGGATCGTCGTGACAAGATGATCGGCGACCATTTTGGAGAAAGTCTTGGCCTCCTCCCACTCGAGCGTCCGCTGGATCGGCGTGACGAGGTGCAGCCCCTTTCCGCCAGTCGTCTTGAGAAACGTCACCAGGCCGAGTTCCTCCAACAGCGTCTTGATGAGTTGGGCCGCGTCGATCACTTGCGCCCAGGGAACAGAGGGATCGGGATCGAGATCGAACGTCAGGCGGTCGGGCCGCTCCAGCCGGTCTTTCGTCGCTCCCCATGTATGTATCTCCAATACTCCCATCTGCACGAGGCCAAGCAGCGCCTCGAGCGAGTCGGCCAGCATATACGTGTCCCGGCCATCGTCTTCTTCGATCTCAATACGGCCGATGGCCTGTGGCACTTTCTCGTTGACGTGCTTCTGATAGAAACATTTTTGATAGCCCTGCGGGCAGCGGACGAGCGTCAACGGACGCCCTCGCAGATGCGGCAGCATCCAATCGGCAACCTTTTCATAGTAGTCTGCGAGCGCCGCCTTCGTCAGACCAAGATCCGGATACAACACCCGATCCGGATTGGTGAGTCGTCGCGCATCCGCCTGCCGCTTCCGACGGGAGTTTGGTCCGTTTGTGTGAGATGACCGGGCATTCGTCCGGTCATCCACCAGATGTTGCGCCCGTTCACGTCCGATCGCCGTGGCGGGCTTGTCGGTCCGAAGCCCTTGGAAACTCGGCTGTCGCAAAATGCCTTCCGTGGTCCATTCAGCAAAGCGTATTTCCGCCACGAGCTTTGGCGTCACCCAGTGCGCGCCTTTCGCATCGTAACCCGTCGGTGGATTCACAAAAGGCGGTTTCGCCCGTTCAAGGTCGAGAAGCGTACGATGGAGCCTCTTCAACAGGCTGTCGGAGAATCCGGTGCCGACTTTCCCCGCATAACGCAGCCGTCCGTTATCATAAAATCCCACCAGCAAGGCGCCGAATCCCTCCCGCGATCCGGCCGGCTCGGTAAAGCCGCCGATCACGAACTCCTGCCGCTGTTCGCATTTCACCTTGAGCCAACTGCGCCCTCGGCCGGACCGATAACCGGCATCCATCCGTTTGACGATCAATCCCTCGAGACCTTGCCGGCAGGCTTCTTCGAACGAGGCGTCGTTGTCGCCGACGATGTGATCGCTGTAGCGGAGGTGAGCGTCCCGCGACTGGTTCAACACAGACGCGAGCAGGCGTTTTCGCTCAATGAGCGGGGTGGAGCGGAGGTCATACCCGTTGAGATACAGCAAATCGAAGACGCAGTACACAATGGTCCCGGTGAACCGCGAATCGAAGGCATTCTGCAGCGCCTGGAAGCTCGACCGGCCTTGCTCGGTCAGCACGACCGCCTCCCCGTCAAGCCACGCCTCCTTGAGTCCAAGGCGAGCCACAGCCTCCGCCTGAGTGGCGAGTTTCTCCGTCCAGTCATTCCCATTGCGCGTGAACAGCCGTACGTCGCCGTTCTTCACACGGCACAACAGGCGGTAACCGTCGAACTTGATCTCGTGGAGCCAGCCGTCGTCCTTCGGCATCCGATCGACCAGTGTGGCCAGTTGCGGTTCGATCCACTCGGGTTGCCGCGCTTTGACAGCCCCTTGAAGGGCTTGAGGCGCGGGGCTTGGGGCGAGGGGTCCAACCTTTTGCCTCTCGCCTTCCGCCTCTCGCCCCTGGCCTCGTGCCTCTCGCCTGCCTGCTGGAGGTGAGGCACCGCGGTTGGAGTGCCACACTCTGGCACCGGCGGTCGCAATATCCGTGAGCCCGCGGCCGCTTTCGACGCTCTCCGTGAGGGCCTCGACAATCTCGCCGGCCTTTCCTCGCCTCGCCTCCGCATCCTGTTCCTTGATCAGGAGCCAGTTCTCCTTGCCATTGTCGCGCGTGTCGTTTCTCCGGGACTGCATGCGAACCAGCGTCCAAGCGCCCTGAAGTTTTTGTCCGTCGAGGTGAAACTTCAGCACGCCCTTCCGATAGCCGTCGTGCGGATCGCCCTGCGGCCGCCAGGTGCCGCGATCCCAGATCAACACCGTCCCGGCGCCATACTGCTTGGGTGGAATGACACCCTCGAAGTCAGCATATTCCAGCGGATGGTCTTCGACATGCACGGCCAGGCGCTTTTGAGAAGGATCCAGGCTGGGACCTTTCGGCACGGCCCAACTTTTCAGGGTGCCGTCCAATTCAAGGCGGAAATCATAGTGCAGGCGCGTCGCAGCGTGCTTTTGCACCACATACACCGGCCCTTCGGCCGGTCGCCGATGTCCCGGATGGCCGGCCGGTTCCGGGCTCCTCACGAAGTTGCGCTTCCCGCGATACCGTTGCAGTTGCTGGGCGACCGTGGAGCGTTTCATCGCGCGTCATTCTTTTTGGAAGAGTCTCGGCATGGAAGAGGGGGGCGGAGGTGGCGGGGCCGGCGCGGAATACCCGCGAGGGAACGCATAGTAAGGGCCGTAGTAGCTATAGGGATAAAGGCCGTAGGGTCCTGCGAAGGGGCTGCCGAACCCGTAATACCAGGAGGACCAGGGACCGAAGTAGCCACTGTAGCGACCATAATATGCCGAGTCATATGCCGAATCGTACCCGACGCGGTTGCGGCTCCTGACCTCGCTCCAGTCGACCAGATGTTTGATGTCCAGGACGGGATATTGGTACTCACCTTCGTCGAGCTTTTTGGTTGTCGCACCCTTCACCTCGCCTACCACCGTGAGCGGAGTATCTCTCTCAATCACCGCGGGATCGAGAAATCCATCGGACTCGACGGCGAGAAACCGGCCTTGAGACCTGGCCTTACGATCCGAAGGCGACAAGCCCCGCTCGGTCGGGAGCTGCAAAATTTCTATTTCGGTTCCATCCTGGATCCGCCGCGACTGCAAAGCGACGCCGCTTAGCATGAGGGTCCGGCCGACATACTGACGCGGATCAGCCTGCAGCTCGGTGAAGGAGACGGTCTCGTCCACTTGCGAGAGGAGACCAGCCGGAATCAAACGGTCCATTTCGTCTTGTCCGGTCTGATGAGCCGATTTGGCGCAACTCGCGGTCAGGAGTCCTGCACAGGCCAGCAATCCCATGAGCAGCAATGGACGGGTCATTCGGTCCTCACTCTTTGTCATTAAAACACGAACTTACCAACGAGGCGAGACCTGATGATCTGGCAGTTCCTCCAGCGGCGCCCAGGGAGCTGGAGGGCGAGTATACAAGACATTCTAGAATCCTGTGCCGATACCAACGCCGCCGAAGCCCCCGCTTCTTCCGCCGCTCCCAAACCCGATTCCCACTCCTCCGAACAGACCGGGACTGCGCGAACGCTCTCGATACTGCTCTTCGCTCCAGACATAGAGGTGCTTCACCTCAACGATGGGATAGCGGTACGTGGACTCGTCGAGACGTCGCGTGTCCTCGCCTGTCACCGCCCCCACGATGGTGACCCTTGTCCCGGGCGGAAACGAAGCTGGATCTCCTGCGGCACGGTCAAGGGCGAGGAATCGCCCCTGGGATTCCGTTCGCCGCTCGACCGGCGGATCATCGCCCTTCACCGGCAGCTGAAGGATCTCCAATTCGACTCCGTCCTGTACCCGCCTGGCCCCAAGCACCTCTCCGCCCAGCAGGACAGTCCGTCCTTGGACCGCCTGCGGCGACGCTTGAATGTCCCGGTAGGAAACGGAATGGTCGATCTGCTCTTCCAATTCGGACGGTATCACTTTCGTGCCGGAGCAGGCAGACGCCAGGAGGCTACCCAGGAGCATGAGGAATGCGGAATGTAGAATGTGAAATGGAAAGCACAAGCGAGGCGTCCTCATTGCGCCCTCCTAGCGTGAGTAATTCACATTGTTTGATTTCTTCACATACCACATTTCCAATTCCACTTGTTTTGGTTAGAAGTGGTAGGACACACCAAACACGACGTGTTGCGCCTGATAATCCCCTGTGAAGCCGCCGGCCGGGCCGAAGGCTTCGTCGAAGGTGAGCGTTCCTCTCGTATATTTATATTCCGTAAAGATCGCCACATACGGCGTGATAAAGGCGCGAATCCCGCCCAGTAGATTAATCCCGAAGCCCACGTCGGTGTCACTCTGTACGTCCACGGTTTGGGAAATACGGGCGATCAACGCCGCGCCGCCGAACCCGACATACGGCTGGAACGTTTGACCCGGGTAACGTAACAGGAGATTGATACCCACATTCGTCACGCCAAGATGAATGCCTGGAATATTGTCCAGGTTTTTGATGTTGGGCTGGCTGTTGAAGACATCGAGTTCGACACCCATCGCCCCGTTGCCCGGGAAATAACCCAGCTTTCCTCCATACGCCACGGCATTCTTCAGATCGAGGTCCGGGATCCGGCCCGTCACAAAGCTGCCGGTCCCCTCGATATCGGTGAGTCTGTCGGCGAAGTTCATCCCGACCTGTCCCGCAACGTAGTATTCGGCCCCGGCACGGTCGCCCGCGTAGAGACAGGCGATCGCAAGCGACAACGCACACCACACCCTGGCGTTTATCATGGCGCATGACACTGCAATTTCAGGACCACCGCCTCTGACACAACGGGGCGTTTATTCGGGTGAACGGGGAGCGCAAGCTGTCTCAGAGGACGAACAAATTGTCCGGGGCTAGGAGGCCCGGCGGAGGACCTCGTGAGGCCGAACGGACGTCTGTTTGGCGAGGCGATAGCACCAGGGAAGAAGCACCATCGAAACGGTCGCGGCGGCCCCATTGACGACCCCGATGGAGATCAGGCTTATCCCTGGCCCGAAGCGATCAGCGACCCATCCGAATACCGTCATGCCGACCATCGAAAAGACCATGGTGCCCGTGTTAAAGAGGCCGAAGACGCGCGCCATCAGATCTTTTGGCGTCCTTTCCTGCAGTGAGGTTGAGACGAGGGGTGTGATCAGGCCTGACGTCGCGCCGATGGCGACAATCAAGCCCGCGGCGAACCACACCGAGTCGCTCATCAACAAGCCGGGCACTGCACCGGCGGCGATAGCCGCGGCGACAGCAATCATCCAGACACGCGTGCAGACCGTTTGTTGCGGTTTCCAGATGAGCCACACCGTCGTGGCAAGGATCCCCACCCCCAACGCCGACCACAACCCTCCCAAGGCAACCGCTCCCACATGCAGCAGCCGATCTCCGATCACAGGCAACAAATAGACAAAGGCTGTCGATCCCAGTGTGAAGATCGAGGCCACGATCATCAGCAGAAACAGGAGTCGTTGCTTCACGAACACGAACCGGACGCCGTCCCGGAGATCCTTGATGGCCTGCGTCCAGATGTTATGGCTCGTGCGGTGAGTACGAACGTGCGGCAACCGCAGCGGGATTTTACAAAGCGCCGAGATGCAGAAGCCGGCGGCATTCACATACAGTGCATTCTGAGCGCCGATGGCCGCGATCAGGATTCCGCTCATCGCCGGCCCGAGAAGTTGTCCTATCGTCATAGCGCTTTGCATGAGTGCATTGACGCCGGTCAACTGTTCTTTCTTCACGATCAACGGAAGGGTCGCGTTGAGGGCCGGCCCGAAGGCCATCGAAAACATCGCAATCACAAACACCAGCGCATAGAGCAAGGGCAACGTCAGCAGGCCAAACGCATACAGGAGGGGAATTGACGAGAGCAGGCCCGTCCTCACGAGATCGATGACGATCATGGCCCGCCGTTTTTCGAGGTGATCGAGCAAGACGCCTGCGAAGGGACCGAACACCAGCGGCGGGATGGTCTGCAGCACGCCGATCAGCGACATCTTCAACGCCGACTCGGTCATCGCATAGACGAACCAGAGCAGCGCGACTTTGCTTACACCGTCTCCCACCTGAGAGATGATTTGTCCTGCGTACAACCATCGGATGTTCCGATCGCGCAGCAACTGTCGCCATACGGTCGATGTTCCGCCGTGGGTCATGAAACAAGTGATGAGTGAACAGTGATCAGTGATGAGCCCGTCATGAACCCAAGTGATGAGTGAACAGTGATCAGTGATGAGTCAGCCTTGAACCCATCACCATTCACACATCACTCCTCACTTTCTACTTACGCCGCGTCCTTGTGGAGGCTGAGCGTCGAGGTCACCGGCTCATACCAGTCTTCCCGGGTCAATGGAAGACCGGCGCGCCCGTTTGCCGCTCTTACACAGAGCGTATGATAGAGGCTGAGTCGTCCACGGCGGAACAAGTAGGCCGCCATCGCCATGTACGCCCTCCACACCCGGTACGTCACCTCGCCGACCACGCGCACGGCTTCCTCATGATGCTGTTCCAACCGTCGGCCCCAGGCCTGCAGGGTCAGGGCGTAGTGCTCACGCAGACTTTCCACGTCCCGGACCTCGAAGCCGGAACGTTCTGCTGCACTGACGATGTCTTGAATCGGAAGCACTTCTGCGTCGGGAAACACGTAGCGGTCGGCGAATGGACCCAATGTCGGCTGCCCGTCCCGGGCTCCGATACCCTGGGTGAGCATGGCCCCGCCCGGCTCCAGGAGTTGCAGCGCCTGCTCATAATAGGAGTCGAGCTGGTGTTTGCCGATATGTTCGATCATGCCGATGCTGATGATTTTGTCGTACATCCGCTCGCCATGGACATCGCGGAAATCGCGCACCTCGATCCGGCAGCGTCGGGACATGCCGGCTGCGCTGATGCGCTGATTCGCCACCTCGGCCTGCCGCCGGCTGAGCGTGATTCCGTGCACGAGGGCTCCGTGGGTCTGCGCCGCGTAGAGGGCGAAGCCGCCCCACCCGCAGCCAAGGTCCAACACCCGGTCCCCCGGATTCAAGCGCAGCTTTCGGCATAGATATTCCAGTTTCTGTGTCTGGGCTTGATCGATCCCGTCATCCTCACGATGATAATACCCGGACGAATACATCAGCCGGTTGTCCAGCCACAGCCGGTAAAACTCCACCGGAACGTCATAATGGAACCGGACAGCCTCCTTATCGCGCAGCTTCTCGTGCCGCCGTCCGTGCAGCACGAGGGTTCTCGTTTCCTCAGGGAGGCGATCCAGTCTCCGCTGACGCCAGGTGGCCGCTCCGCATCGCAGCCAGTCCATCAACGACCACCGTCTTTCCATGAGGTGATCGGCCAGCGGCAACAGAGCGTCGAGGGAGCCGATCACATCGAAGTCGTCGTAGATATAGGCCTC
>DASTQE010000027.1:0-23440 GCA_035761895.1 Nitrospira sp.
TCTCCCCATGGCGATGAATTTGAGAGGCGATCATCAACCGTTCATCGAGCACATATTCATTGGCGAAGACCCGCTCCAAGGATGGATAGAGATGCTCAAGCCGGACCTCAGTAAGAAATCCGAGACCGCCCATATTGACTCCAAGAATGGGAATGCCCCGCTCCCCGGCCAAGCGCGCCGCATTGAGCATGGTACCGTCGCCACCAAGGATCAACAGCACATCAGCTTTCTGCGCCAACTGGGTCTTCTGCACGCCACCGGGCTCGTTCAGCAGCGCGGCCGATGTGTTGTCTAGAATGACGTCGATTGTGCGGTTGCGCAGCCAATTGACGACGGCGTGCACCGTCGCTTTGACTTCCGGGAACTTGGGCTTCGTCAATATCCCGATGCTCTTGCTTCTCATCCGTCTGTCCGGGCGTACTCCATGAAAAATCTGGCCAAAAGGTGCGGGATTCTATCGGGAGGGTTTTCGTGAAGTCAACGAAGCGAAGTGAAATTCTCTGCGAGCGTATCGTGCCGTCGTGCAATTCAGTCGCAATCTTGACACTCAAAACGCTTCTAGTTAGAATTAGGCCAGATATTTCGAAGGGTTTGCGCTAGTCGCCTACGCACAGCCCCATCAATAAGGAGGTAGGATGTTCGAACGATTCACGGACAAGGGTCGGAAGATCATCATCCTGGCGCGCGAGGAAGCCGAGCGTCACCAGAACGACTACCTCGGAACCGAGCACCTGGTCTTAGCCATCCTTCGCGAATCCGACGGCATCGCCTTGATGATTCTGAAGAAGATGGGGCTTTCTACCGAACAGATTCGCCTCGAAATTGAGCGCAACTTGCCGGGCGGCGGCACGACCATGACCTTCGGCGAAATCCCGTTCAGCCCGCGCGTCAAGAAGGTGATCGAGTACGGCGTGGAGGAAGCACGGCTCCTCGGTCACAACCATATCGGCAGCGAACATCTCCTGTTGGGCCTCCTGCGCGAAGAGGAAGGCATCGGTGGCAAGATTCTTCGCAGCCTCGGCGCCAATCTCTTGACCGCACGCCAATTGACCGTCACCTTCCTTCGGAAGTCCGCGCCCCGGGAACGCGACCGTAAGAGCAACACTCCCGCGCTCGACGAGTTCGGGCGCGACCTGACGCAGATGGCGCAAGAAGGTCAGCTCGACCCCGTCATCGGCCGCGCCGACGAAATCGAACGGGTGCTGCAGATCCTCAGCCGCCGCACCAAAAACAATCCGGTGTTGATCGGCGAATCCGGCGTCGGTAAGACCGCCATTGTCGAAGGACTGGCGCAGCGCATCGTGCAATCGGAAGTTCCCGACAATCTCCTCTCTCGCCGCGTCATCGCCCTCGATCTGGGTTCGCTGGTGGCCGGCACCAAGTATCGCGGCCAATTCGAAGAGCGCCTCAAGGTCGTCATGAAGGAAATCGTGCAGGCGGGCAACATCATCATCTTCATCGACGAGTTGCACACATTAGTGGGCGCCGGAGCGGCAGAAGGTTCCATCGATGCCTCGAACATGCTCAAGCCTGCGCTGTCACGCGGCGAGATTCAGTGCATCGGGGCCACGACGCTCGATGAATACCGCAAGCACATCGAGAAGGATGGCGCATTGAAGCGCCGTTTCCAGCCGATCTACGTTCAGCCGCCAAGTCTCGACGAGACGGTCCGAATCATCCAAGGGCTTCGCGACCGGTATGAGGAACATCATGGCGTGGAGATCACGGAGGACGCGATCGTCGAGGCGGTCAAGCTGTCAGATCGGTATATCACCGACCGGTTCCTCCCTGACAAGGCCATCGATCTGATCGATGAAACCGGCTCCCGCGCGAAGCTGCAGACCTACGCCCTGCCCGGGGAACTCAAGGCGATGGAACAGGAACTCAAGAAAGTCTCGCGCGACAAGGAATTGGCGATTTCCATGCAGAACTTCGAGGAAGCCGTGCGGCACCGCGAAGAAGAAGAGCGTCTGCGCAAGCTGCTCGAAGAGTCCAAACGCGAATGGAAAAAGAATCAGGAAAAACAGAAGCCGACGATCGGCAAAGAGGATGTCGCTTACGTCGTCTCGAAGATGACGGGCATTCCACTCTTTAAGCTCGAGGAGGAAGAGTCCAACAAGCTGCTGCGCATGGAGGAGTTTCTCCACAAACGCGTTGTCGGACAGAACGAAGCGATCTCGGCCGTGTGCCGAGCCATCAGACGTTCTCGCGCCGGCTTGAAAGAAGCCAAGAAGCCCATCGGCTCATTCATTTTCCTTGGACCGACTGGCGTGGGCAAAACGGAACTTGCCAGGACATTGGCGGAATTCCTGTTCAACACCGAAGATGCGTTGATCCGCATCGACATGTCCGAGTACCAGGAGAAATTCACGAGCTCGCGGCTCTTCGGGGCACCTCCCGGCTATGTGGGGTACGAAGAGGGTGGGCAGCTGACCGAGCGTGTGCGCCGTCGGCCTTATTCCGTGGTACTGTTCGATGAGATCGAGAAAGCGCATCCTGACGTCTTCAATCTCCTGCTGCAGGTATTGGACGACGGCGTATTAACGGACAGCCTCGGTCGGAAGGTCGATTTCAAGAATACAGTCGTCATCATGACCTCCAATATCGGAACCAAGATGATTCAGAAAGGGGTCAGCCTGGGATTCCAGAGCACAGACGCCGAGCAGGACCGCCACAAGAAAGAAGAAGTGTTGGGCGAGTTGCGCCGGCAGTTCAGCCCTGAGTTCTTGAACCGGATCGATGAAATCGTGGTCTTCCACCAGCTCGACAAGACACACCTGACGAGCATTCTCGATATCCTGCTCCGAGAGCTCAACTTGCGGCTGGTCGATAAGGGCGTGGAAATCGAAGTCGACGACGAAGTCAAGGCCTGGCTGATCAAGGAGGGCTATGAGCCGCTCTACGGCGCACGGCCGATGCGAAGGACTATCCAACGTGCCATCGGCGATCCGCTCTCCGAGGAGATGATCAAGGGGCGCTTCAAGGAAAGCCGGAAGATCCGGGTCGTGCTGCGAGATGGAGCACCCACGTTCATTGAGCAGGAGGCCATGGCTGGGGTCTAACGGACCGCCGTGCAAGCGCAACACTCATTGTTCGACGAACCACCGTGCGACCCTTGCCTTATTCCGGGCAGGGGTCGCATTGTTTTTTCTTATGGCATCGGATGACCTCCAACACCACTGTCTTCCCGCCTTCAGGTCCCATTCTCGGCATCGAGACGTCCTGTGACGAGACCGCCGCCGCAATCCTTGGTGCGGACGGATCGGTCCTGGCTAACGTCGTGGCCTCCCAGCATGCCATCCACGAGCGTTTCGGCGGCGTCGTTCCGGAACTCGCCTCCCGCGCCCACGTCGAGATGATCGAGCGGGTCGTGCTTGCGGCACTGGAGGAGGCGACGATGTCCTGGGATTCGCTCGCCGGCATCGCAGTCACGCAGGGCCCCGGGTTGGCTGGTGCGCTAATTGTAGGTGTACATTATGCCAAGACTCTGGCCTATATCCTCGGCCTTCCCCTTGTGGGCGTCAGCCATTTGGAAGCGCATATCGCGTCCGCCTGGCTTGAGGATGCGGAGTTTCCGCTGCCTTCCATCGTGTTGGTGGTGTCCGGTGGCCATACTCACTTATACCGAAGAGACCGCCAGGGAACGAGCCACCTGTTAGGCTGCACAAGAGACGACGCGGCAGGCGAAGCTTTTGACAAAGGTGCCCAGATGCTGGGACTCGGCTTTCCCGGAGGACCCGCGCTCGATCGGCTTTCGCGAACAGGAAATCGTGCCGCCATCTCGTTTCCCAAATCTTCACTGAAGAAAGGCAGTCTGGAATTCAGCTTCAGCGGGCTGAAGACCGCGTTGTTGTACAAGCTGCAGGCGATGGACGATATCGAACGCGGCGAGCGCCGGGCAGATCTGGCCGCCGGCTACCAGGAGGCGATCGTGACCGTCTTGGTCGACAAAGCCCTCCTGGCCGTTGAACAAACCGGGATTCGTTCCCTGGCGGTGGTCGGCGGTGTCTCCGCCAATACACGACTTCGCATGCTGCTGCAGGAACGCGCACGGGCATCACAAATTCGTCTGAGCGTTCCTCCTCTCCGCTTCTGCACAGACAATGCGGCCATGGTCGCCGCAGCCGGGCGCCAGGCGTTCGCCGCGGGACGTCGGATGGCGATCGATGCCGAACCCTTTACCACCGTGGAACCAGCACTCGCCAGCGCGAGCTTGACGACGAAGGAGGACGCCCATTCCTGAAATTTACGGCCAGACGAGCGGGCTACGTGCCAGCCAACTTGCGGCCGTCGAGCGTCTGTATCGACGCCGAGTGCCGCAAGACAAAGTGCTTTCGTTAGAACTGGCAAAGGCCATGTGTCAGCTTTCGCTGGACATCCGACGTCCGCTGGCCTTGCTCTTGACCCGGAGGGGACAGGTTCAGGAGATCATCATCGGCACTGACCTGACGCTCTCACCGACGACGCTTTCGAAGTTCCGTGCGGGTTCCCGCTCGCTGCGCGGCCTCCGATTGATTCGCACCCAACTCCACGATCAGCCGCTGAGTCAGGAATCGTTGACAGACTTGGCCTACCTTCGTCTTGATGTGTTCGGCGTCTTGTCGGTCACATCGTCCGGTAATCCCGGCACTTTGTACTTGGCCCACCTTCTGCCGCCCGACGGCACAGGGCAACTGTGCAATGTACTCAAGAGCATGCCGTTTCATCAGTGCACGCTGACATTCGATCGCTTTATCGAAGACCTTGAAACGGATATGCAACGCGCGCGGGGAACCCATGCAATCGGTCATGACGGCGAATCGGCGATGTTGGTCAGCGCTTCTTCCCGAAGCCGCCTGGAGCAGGAAGAGCGCCTCGTCGAACTGACCGAATTGGCCTCGTCGGCCGGGGTGACCGTCATCGACCGGATGGCCCAACGCACACAGGACGGTCACCAGCGCTACCTCCTGGGCAGCGGAAAACTGAAAGATGTCCTCATTCAGACCCTGCACAAGGGTGCAGACATGGTCATCTTCGATCAGACGCTCACGCCTGCGCAATCACGTGCAATTTCGGAGCTGACGGACATCAAAGTGATCGACCGCACGCAGTTGATCCTGGATATCTTCGCGCGGCGGGCCCACAGCCGCGAGGGGAAGGTGCAGGTGGAACTCGCGCAACTCCGCTATCTGCTGCCGAGACTGTCCGGAAAAGGCGCTGAATTGTCGCGCCTCGGAGGTGGCATCGGCTCGAGAGGCCCTGGCGAAACGAAGCTGGAAACGGATCGACGCCGAATCCGGGATCGCATCACCCATCTGGAGCGCGAACTTCAGCACTTCGCACGTCATCAAGATCAGCGCCGTGCGCGTCGTACCCGTCACCGACTCCCGGTCCTTTCTCTGGTGGGGTACACTAACGCCGGAAAATCGACGTTGCTCAACGTGCTGACGAAAAGCCATGTCTCGGCGCAGGACCGGGTATTCGAGACTCTGGACACGACCAGCCGGAGACTTCGATTTCCACGGGACCGGGAAGTCATTGTGACCGATACCGTCGGGTTCATCCGCGATCTCCCGCAAGAGCTGCTTGGCGCATTTCGTACCACCCTGGACGAATTGCGCGAGGCGGATCTGCTGATCCATGTGGTCGATGCCAGTGCCAGTGATGTCGACATACAGATTTCCGCCGTCGTGAAGATTCTGCAGGATTTGAATCTCGACACCATCCCCAGAACACTGGTCTTCAACAAGTGTGATCGCCTGCCGCGAGCCGAAGCAGAACTGCTGTCCCGCCGCTATCACGCCATCGGTGTCTCCGCACTTCAGCCGGGAACCCTCGAACCGCTGCTTGACCATCTCGAGCGGGAACTCGCGCGCGCCGTCCCAACTGACCATGCTCAGGACACTCCTGCCGATGCCGACGATGCGCTTGCATCTCATGTGTGATGCCTTCACAATCGTAGCGTCTCGGCCATGCCACGTACGCCAAGATCCCCGGCCGATATTCGGCAGCGGGCACAATCCATCGCCCGAACGCTTCTGGCCTCTATGCCGGAGGCGAGGGTCGAGCTGTCACACCGCTCGCCGTGGGAACTCCTCGTGGCAACGATCCTGTCAGCTCAGTGCACGGACGAACGCGTCAATCAGGTCACCCCGGCGCTGTTCAAGCGCTACAAGACGCCTTCGGATCTGGCCAAGGCGAAGTTGCCTGAGCTTGAAGGCATCATTCGTTCGACCGGCTTCTTCAAGAGCAAAGCCAAGAATCTCGTGGCATGCGGCCACGCCGTCAGCACGCGATTCGACGGCCGTGTCCCGGACCGGATGGAGGACTTGGTGACCCTGCCGGGAGTCGGCCGAAAGACCGCCAATGTGCTGCTTGGCCAAGCGTTCGGTCAACCGGCGGTCGTGGTTGATACCCATGTGAAGCGCGTGTCAAATCGCCTGAAACTGACCACATCCGACGATCCGGTGGAGATCGAACAGGACCTTCAGCAATTGCTGCCGTCCTCGCAATGGACGGGTGTCTCGCAACGCCTTCTGTTGCACGGCCGATACGTCTGTGTCGCGCGCAAACCCCTGTGCAGCCGCTGCCCGATTTACGAGGACTGCGACGCTAGGGAGAAGACCCCTCGATGATCCACAGTATGACCGGATTCGGACAGAAGCAGGCGCCCTGGCAGGACGGTTCCGTCACGGTTGAGATTCGCTCCGTCAATCATCGGTATCTCGAGGTCGCCTGCAGGCTTCCTCGTCCATTGCATGCGTTGGAAGAGTCGTTGAAGAAGGCGGTTCAGCAACGCTGCACGAGAGGCCGAGTCGACGTCACGGTCACCATTCAGGGAGGAAAGGGGCGGGGAGGGCTTATCAACCTTGACCAGGCATTGGCAAAACAGTACCATCAGGCCCTCCGTCGATTGAAAACCTCCCTCAAACTGCCAGGGTCCATCAATGTGGCCCTCGTCGCTGGGCTCCGGGATGTGCTCACGGTTTCCGACCAGGCGTCAGAAGATCCAAAACTCGTCACCCTGGTGCACACGCTCGCCGAAGATGCGCTCCGCGACTTGCAGAGGATGCGGAAGCAGGAAGGGATGGCTCTCGCTGAGGACATGCACCGGCGCATCCAAATCATGAAAGACCACCGGTCCGCGATCGCCGGCCGAGTGCCGGTCGCGCTTCAAGTAAACTTCGACCGCATGAAACAGCGTATCGAAAAACTCATGGGAACCGAGGCGCCGGACATTCCCAGACTGCACCAGGAACTGGCGATCTTCGCCGACCGTGGGGACATTACGGAAGAAATGGTCAGATTGGACTCTCATATGCTACAGTTTGAGCAACAGCTTAAGCGCGCTGAATCCGTGGGCAAAACACTCGAATTCCTGCTTCAAGAGATGGGCCGTGAGGTCAATACCATCGGCTCAAAAGCCAATGATGCCGACATCGCGGGTCATGTCGTGCAGATGAAAGCCGAATTAGAACGCCTGAGAGAGCAAGTTCAGAACGTCGAATGAGTATGGCCGCCAACGCGACGCCTCTGCCTTCAGGACCGGTCCGGTCTTCGACCGAACGGCGGGGAATTCTGTTTATCATTTCCGCGCCGTCGGGCACCGGAAAGACGACGTTGTGCAAACAACTGACGGCGAAGATTCCTGGATTGTGGCATTCCATCTCCTATACCACCAGAACGCCCAGGCCCGGCGAAGAACAAGGCCGTGAATACTTTTTTACGGACGAGCCGACGTTTCAAGCGATGATTGAGCGGCATGAATTCGTCGAATGGGCGCGCGTCTACGGTCACTTATATGGGACGCCGAGAAAGACGTTGATCGACAAAATCGACCAGGGCATCGACGTCCTGTTGGAAATCGACGTGCAGGGGGCGCTGCAGGTCAGGAAGAAATTTGAAGACGCCGTCTCGATCTTTATTCTTCCGCCCTCGATGGCCGTGCTGCGCCAGCGCCTACTGGCGCGCGCGTCCGATTCGTCGGATGAGATTCAACGGCGGCTGCAAAAAGTCAAGGAAGAGGTGTGGAGCTACAGGGAGTACGCCTACATCGTCAGAAACGACGATTTGACGCGTTCTCTACACGATCTGGAATACATCTTTCTCGGCGAGCGCTTGAAAACGAAGCGCTTGAACATGGCGTGGATCGAAAATAATTTCATTCTCGATGACGACGCGAAACCTGGAGATCGCAAAGATCTTCCTTAACCATAAAGGAGTGCGCATCCATGGTCGACATGCTCAGTCTGCTGCCCCAATACACTTCGGATCAGTTCGATTCGCGTCACCGTTTGGTCATCGTCGCTGCCCAGCGGGCGAAGCACATCGTGCAAGGTTCTCGTCCTTATGGGACTTCACGTTTCACCAAAGAAACGACGATCGCGCTCGATGAAGTGCTCCGGGGCGAAGCCAAGTTCCTGATCGGCAAAGAGGCCAGGGACGCTATGAAGGAAGCCAAGCGTGGCCGGGAAGGCGAGAGCGAGCGCATGGCCATGATGACCGGCGAAGACGCCAGGGAAATCAAGAAAGAACTCAGCGTGTATGTGGACGACAGTCCCAAGCCCGCGGCGGTCGAAACCGAAGAGTAACGCATGAACCTGGACCAGTCACGACGGACGCTTGGAGGGACACGTCTTCTGCTCGGCGTGACGGGAAGCATCGCGGCGTACAAGGCGGTGAGCCTGTTGCGGGCATTGGTCCGCGAAGGTGCCACGGTCGACGTCGTCATGACCCGTGCTGCGACCAAATTCGTCACGCCGCTGACGTTTGAAGTGCTGTCCGGCCGACCGGTGGTGACCGGTCTGTTCGAGACGCATCAGGAAATGAAGCATCTATCACTGCCGGAGCAGGCTGACGCCATCGTCGTGGCGCCGGCCACCGCCAATTTTCTGGCGAAAACCGCGCTCGGCATGGCCGACGATCTGCTCTCGACGATGCTGCTGACGGCACAATGTCCGCTGATCTGCGCCCCGGCGATGGACGGCGGCATGTGGAGGCATCCGACGGTGATCGGTCATGTCGAGACGCTCAAGGCAAGGGGAGTCGTCATCGTCGATCCGGAAGAAGGGCCGCTGGCGTCCGGCCGTCTCGGTCAAGGCCGGCTGGCTGATGAAGCACGCCTTGTCGCTGCAGTCCGCTCCGCGCTCATGCCTCAACGAGACTGGGAGGGCCAGCGCGTGCTGCTGTCGGCTGGACCGACTCAGGAACCAATCGATCCCGTCCGGTATATTTCCAACCGTTCGTCAGGAAAGATGGGCTACGCCATCGCCGAAGCGGCTTATAAGCGGGGGGCGCAGGTGGTGCTGGTCAGCGGACCCACGTCGATTCCTCCCCCCCGTGGAGTGGAAGTGGTACCGGTAGAAACCGCCGAAGAGATGGCCAAGCAGATGAGTACCAGGTTGAGCTGGTCCACTGTCGTCTTCATGGCCGCCGCCGTTGCCGATTTTCGTCCGAAACGGGCCGCAGAATGGAAATTAAAGAAAGGTGGCAGCCCGACAGCCTCTCTGGAGCTCGAGACGACCACCGACATCTTGGCAGCGCTGTCTGCCCGGCGCACCACACAGGTGCTGGTTGGCTTTGCCGCGGAAACCCACGAACTTCTGACGCATGCCAAAGCCAAACTCGCGTCAAAGGGGCTTGATCTGATCGTGGCCAATGACGTCACCCGGCCGGGCGCAGGGTTCGGCAGCGATCAGAATGCGGCAACCTTGATTGAGCGGGATGGCCGGATCACCGATCTTCCCCTCAAGGCCAAACGAGAGTTGGCGGATGACATTTTGAACGCCGCACAGCGGTGGCTCAACATGCCGGTCCCGGAGCCGACGGCCCGCGGCCTCAAGCCATCCAAAAGGCGCTAGACCATGCCTCCTCAAAAACATACCGCGAACGCGATGGAGATCGACCGACTCGCCACGCAGCTGGCCAAAGATCCTTTGTCGAAAGCCTTCCTCCCGTTGGCCGAGGAATATTGCAAGGTCGGCATGTGGGAAGAAGCGGTCGGTGTATTGGAAGACGGGCTGAAGTACTACCCGGGCTTTATCACTGCGATGGTGGTCTTGGGACGGGCCTATGATCAACTGAATCAACCGACGAAGGCCAGAGCGGTGCTTGAGGGAGCCATCAAGCTCAGCCCCGAAAACCTTCGCGCCCATCGGACTTTGATCAAGATCTATACTGCTCAAGGCCTCAGACAAGAAGCGCTCAAGTCCTGTCGCGTGATCCTCACTATGAATCCGAAAGACGCGGAAGCGCTCTCCGCCCAGGCGTCCTTGGCAGGGCAGGAGTCCGAGGCAGGGCAGGAATCCGAGCACATCATCCAGGACGCGCTGCTCGGACCACTTTCGCCGATTCCCATCGGTTCGGAGGCGCCGCCTTTGGCAAGCGATCTCGCCCCGAGCATCGAGCCGCGGGGAGATGAGCAAAGCGGGGGGCCGACGGTCAGTGCGCATCAATCGGCAACAACGGACGAGACGGGCGCCGCGTCGCGTCACGCCGAGACCGTTGTACAACTCGAATCCTGGCTTCGCTCCCTCGAACGACAGCGACGCGACCGGCCGACATCCGGCAGACCGCACCCGAACCTCTAATTTTCCAATAGATTCGATGGTTTGACCGCTCTTGGCCAGCCTGTTACAATGCCGCTCTCCTGAACTGCCGGCAGGAACACCGCCAGCTCGCTGACATCGGCTAACTCATGCTGCGGATACTCGTGTTACATGGACCCAACCTAAACCTTCTTGGTACGAGGGAGCAGTCCATCTACGGCAGCCAATCACTCGACAGCATCGATTCGGCCCTGACCAAACTGGCGGACGATCTGGCGGTGGAAGTGGACATTCGTCAGTCCAATAGCGAAGGAGAACTGGTCAACTGGATCCAGGAGAGCGGCAGCGGCTATCAGGGCATCATCATCAATCCGGCCGCCTACACCCATACGAGCATTGCGATTCGTGATGCCATTGCGGCCGTCGGGCTGCCCACCGTCGAAGTGCATCTGTCGAACATTCAGCAGCGCGAGCCGTTCCGCCACCATTCCCACATCGCCGCGGTCGCCTTGGGGCACATCTCGGGATTGGGGCCGACCGGCTACCTGCTCGCCCTGCGCGGCCTGCATGAGCATTTGTCGCAGAGAAAGCTCAAAAAGACGTCGGCGTCCCGCCGGCAGAAGAGTGCGTCACGATAGCCGTACCGGACAACCTACCTATTGTGTTGTGGGTGAAGGGAGCAACGAGTGATTTCCACCACTGATTTTCGAGGCGGCGTACGTCTCATGGTCGACGGCGAGCCATTTTACATCGTCGAATTTCAACATGTGAAACCGGGAAAGGGTGGAGCGTTCGTCCGAACGAAGCTCAAAAGCTATCTTTCCGGCAACGTGCTGGATCGCACGTTCCGCTCGGGCGAACGGTTTGAGGAACCCGATCTCGAAGAACGCGAGATGCAATTCCTGTATGCGACCGGTGATGATTACACGTTCATGGATACGGACACCTACGAACAGTTGACCTTTGAGAAAAAGCAACTCGGGGATAATGCCGATCTCCTGAAAGAGAACATGAACGTCAAAATCCTCATTTATGAGCATCGGCCCATCGATGTGGAGCTGCCGATTTTTATCGAGCTCAAAGTGGTCGACGCCGAACCCGGTGTGCGGGGAGATACGGCGTCCGGCGGCACCAAACCGGCCATTGTCGAGACGGGGGCGACGATTAAAGTCCCGCTCTATCTGGAGGTCGGGACCGTCATCAAAATCGACACTCGCACGAGAGCCTATGTGGAGCGCGTTCGGTGAGCCGGAAGAAATCCCGCAAATCGCGTGGCACTGGAACCCCCATCGTCCTACCCAGCTCCTTCGCGGGCACCAAGAGTGCGCAGGATGCCATAGCCCAAACAAAGCAGATTCAGGAGCTCATCGATCTGCTGAAACGCAACCATCTGACTGAACTCGAAATCGAGCGGGCCGGAGTGCGCATCAGAGTGCGGCACGAGGTGGGGATGAAGACCCTGTCGGCCACCGTGAGCGATCCGGGACAAGGGTCCGCTCCTGCCATGGCTCAGCAAACCGTCCCGTCCAGCGACCAGGTGGAGGTCGCCGCCGGGCACATCACGATTACCTCGCCGATCGTGGGCACCTTCTACCGATCGCCTTCTCCGGACGCCGATCCCTACGTCGAAGAGGGGGATTATGTGAAAAAAGGACAGGTCTTGTGTATTGTGGAAGCCATGAAGTTGATGAACGAAATTGAGTCGGAGGTGGACGGCCGCATTACCAAGATCCTGGTGGAAAGCACCAAGCCCGTTGAATACGGCCAGGCGCTCTTCCTCATCGATCCCAAAGCCACCCCATGAAACACGGATGTTGACACAGGCCGCTCAGCTTCGTTCTCGCCGCTCCCGGACTCTCATCCAGCCCCGCCTCCGCCCCGGGGTCGGCTTCATGCCCGTCGAGCGAGATCATGGCCTGCGCCGTCACCGCCGGAAGGGGAGCCGACGTGTTTAAGAAGGTGCTGGTCGCCAACCGGGGAGAAATTGCCTTGCGGGTGATCCGCGCCTGCAAGGAGTTGGGCATCAAGACCGTCGCCATCCATTCGGACGCCGACACCGGGGCCATGCATACCCGCGCCGCAGACGAACACATCTGTGTGGGCCCTGCCGAATCAGCCCTGAGTTATCGCAATATCCCGAACGTGCTCAGCGCCGCAGAAATCACCGGCGCCGATGCCATCCACCCCGGCTATGGATTTCTGTCGGAGAATGCGCACTTTGCGGAAGTCTGCGAATCGATCGGTGTGAAGTTCATTGGACCGACCTCGGAAAACATCGCCTTGATGGGCGATAAGGCCAAAGCGCGCGAGATCGTGGCCCGCCGGGGACTACCGGTGACACCGGGAAGCCCCGGAGAACTCAAGAGCGAACAGGAGGCACGGGAAGCCGCCACCAAGATCGGCTACCCGGTCATTATCAAAGCCGCGGCCGGCGGCGGCGGCCGCGGCATGCGGGTGGTCAATAGCACCGATGAGCTCGGTCGCGCCTTTCAGGCGGCTCAGGCAGAGGCCAAGTCCACATTTGGCAACGACAGCGTCTATCTCGAACGGTATTTCCTCGAACCACGCCATATCGAAGTCCAGATCGCGGCGGATGCACGCGGACACGTCGTGTACCTCGGGGAGCGGGATTGCTCGATCCAGCGGCGTCACCAAAAGCTCGTCGAGGAAACGCCGTCCCCGGCCGTCGACGAGAAACTTCGCCGCGAACTCGGGCGTGTGGCGGTCGAGGCGATGAAAGCGGTGCACTACCGCAATCTGGGGACGGTGGAATTCCTCCTCGACAAAGACCACAACTTCTTCTTCATGGAGGTGAACACCCGGATTCAAGTGGAGCACCCCATCACGGAAATGGTCACCGGTATCGATCTCATCAAAGAGCAGATCAGGCTTGCCGACGGACAGCCGCTCTCCTTCAAGCAACCCGACATCCGGCTCAACGGTCACAGCCTCGAGTGCCGGATCAATGCCGAAGATCCGGAAAAGTTCACGCCTTCTCCCGGATTGATCACGAGGTATTGCGCCCCGGGTGGATTCGGCGTACGGGTCGATTCCGCCATGGAATCCAACGCAATGGTCGTCCCTTATTACGACTCGATGATCGCGAAGCTCATCACCCATGGACGAGACCGGCAGGAAGCCATCGCCCGTATGCGTCGCGCCCTCGAGGAATTCGTCATCGACGGGATCAAGACCACCATCCCGCTCCACAAACGGATCTTGAACGATCCCGATTTTCAAAAAGGCCACGTCTCCACGACCTACCTGGAACGTTTCCTCGCCGGCTAACGCCGCACAGGTTCCTCCTTCTGACATCCGGACATCACTGAGGTTCCCGAGGGCGCGCTCATTCGACGATAATGGTGCCACTCATGCCGACGTGGCCACGGATCGCACAGTAGAAAATATAGACGCCGGGAATCGCGCGTATGACGGTTTCCGCCGTGTGGTGTGGGGGGACCGGTAAGCTGCTGCTCGGCTCACCCCGGACCCCGGTCTGATGAGCCAACAGCGAACTCTTGAACTCATGCGGTTCTCGCCCTTCATTGATAATCCTCAAACGAATCGGCCGCTCGGCTGACACATGCACCTCGGCCGGTGTGAACAGAAAGTCCTGAGCGACAATGCGGAGCGTTTGTTCGGAGGAGTCACAGGCCGCCGTCAGCACGAGCACTGCGACCAGGCTCATGAAGGCGATGGTCTTCAAGGAACGGCGGAACTGACACATCACGGCAGACTCTGCTGGCGCCCCCTTCACGGCTCACGATACAATGCCCGCCATGACCTCCGTTCGCGAGCGCGCCATCCCCCTTGCTGGCCTCTATGTGATCCTCGACCCGTCGGTGCGGCCAGAGCGACCGCTCCTAGAGGTCCTAAATGCCGCGGCTGCCGGAGGGGTCCGTATTTTCCAGTATCGCAACAAGACAGCGTCGATGAAAGACGCCTTCACCGAGGCCGGGACGCTGCGTCGCCGAGCTCGGGACCTCGACGTGCTGTTTCTGATCAATGACCGTTGCGACCTTGCCCTGGCCATCGACGCGGACGGTGTCCACCTCGGCCAGACAGACTTGCCGTACGCCCACGCGCGGCGGCTCCTGGGACCGCAGAAATGCATCGGCCTATCCACACACACCGTGGGCCAAGTGGAGGAGGCCGACCGCTTGAAACCGGACTACATTGGCTATGGCCCGATTTTCACGCCAGCTTCCAAACCCGATCACGACCCCGTAGTCGGTATCGAAGGACTCAGACGCATCCGCGCACTCACCTCGCTGCCGGTCGTTGCCATCGGGGGCATTCAGGCGGATCGTGTGCGTCCGCTCCTCGACGCAGGAGCCAACGGCATCGCCGTGATTTCCGCCGTCTGTGGCGCGCCCGACATCACCGCCGCCGCGAGGAAATTTACCGGGCAGATGAGGTGACCAATTTTACCAGCGTCGTGATTGCCGCCGTTCTCGTCAAGCGAGTCACCGATCGCCGAAAGCTTTTTGCCAGTCCAGGCTCATAGGCCAGTGGACCGAGTACGGGCACGCCTGCCTGTTTCTTCAGCGCCTCGATGGTTGCCTTTTCTTGAAGACGCGCCATGGCGGAACGGACCGCATGAGTGCGATTGAGCACCACCGCGACAAGCGGAATTCGGCGTCGGCGAAGCGCGTCGATGGTCAGCAAGGCATGATTGATCCCGCCAAGCCCGGCCCGTCCGACAACGATCGCTGGAAGCTTGAGACTCACGATCAGGTCCATCACATCGGCTTTGGGCGTGACGGGCACCCGGACGCCGCCGATGCCTTCGACAACAATGTAGTCATATCGGCTGCCGAGCAGGCGGTAGACTTGCCGGATGACCCCGGGATCGATGCTCCGCCGTTCCGCATGCGCCGCCGCAAGCGGGGCGACGGGAAGTTCAAACTGATAGGGACAGATGGCGCCGAGTGTTTCCTCGCTTCCGATCATTGCGCGCAGCACGGCCGCATCCGATCGTCCGACTCTGGAGGGGCTGATTCCTGTTTCGATGGGCTTCATCACGCCCACGGTATGTCCGCTGCGTTGCAGTCCCATGGCCAGCGCCGCGGTGACCAAGGTTTTCCCGACACCCGTATCAGTGCCGGTGATACACACGCCTCCGCCTCGTCGTGAGCGTTTACGGTGCTTCATAGATAGAGATATCGGCTGTCACAGTTCCACACCTGTCCGGAAATATCCTTGAGCTGGGCCAGGTGGAGAACCGTTCGGACCACCTCCTCGAGCACCGGAGGCCGGCGAAGGGCATGATCCGCCCATGCGTCCTTGGCACGGATGGCCCCTTCAGCAAGTTTCGTAGGCTGCCAGCCTGGCCAGACAAGATTCACGCAAATATTGTCCGGTCCCCATTCCAAGGCGGCGGTTTTTACGAGCCCGACCAGGCCGGCTTTTGAGGCAGCATAGGCCGCTTGACCGGCTACGCCCTGATGCCCGGCGTAGGACCCGACGACGACGATGGCTCCTCCGCCCTGGACTAGAAGCGGAGGAGCCATCGCACGCAGACAGTGAAAGAGTCCCGTAAGATTCGTCGCCATGACATCCGCCCACTCGCCTTCATGGAGCTTGACCACAAGTTGACCGCATCCCACACCGGACGCGCATACGAAACACACGGGAGGCAGGCTGTCCCTGGAAAACGCCCTGACCATCTGCTGGACTGAATGGGCGTCCCGCACATCGGCCTCGTAGAGTGCCCCGCGTCCGCCCGCCCGTTCAATGTGCTCAAGAATCGCTTCAGCGGATGCTCTGCCCTTGTAATAGTGAACGCCGACATACCAGCCGGCGCCCCCGAACGCACGACTCACGGCCTGCCCGATACCACCTGAGGCCCCGACCACCAAAACCGACCGTGGCCTATCGGATGGAGCGGAAGGGTTCGATCCGACACTCGAACTGGTCATCATGACAGGGGAATTATCGTGGGGTCGGGGGAGGAAGGCAAGCCGGATTGCGGACACCAGGGTTATTCGCTCTTGCCGCCCTCACGAGCCGTATGGTACCGTTTGCTCAACCCTCGATTTCGGGTATTGTCGGGAACACCCGTGAGACACCAGCCCATGATGCTCGCTTTCGCTTTTATCCTGACCGGTTTAGCCTTGCCGGCGCTGTCCATTGCCGGCGACGACCTTAATGCCATTGGCCAATCGTCCGACTATTTCCCCGACACGATCGGCAGCCATTGGGAGTATCACGGCCAAATCACGGAAGGGCCGCTGCAAACGATTAACGATAAATTCTTCACGAACGTGTCGACCGTCACAGGCACCAGGACCTTGCGGGGAATGACGGTCACCGTGTTCCACGATACCAATCCGGGCAACCACGGGCCGTCGGATAGTTTTTATCGCCGCGATGTGGTCGGCATCGTCTATCACGGGTCGGAGCCGGGAACTCCCTTGGAGAAACAGCTCATCCCCTATCAGATTGTCCGGTTTCCGATCACAATTTCCTCGACCATTCAGCAGTTCGACAAGAAAGGGTTGGACTTCGGGACGGATATGGATCGTGATGGGGTTAATGAAAAAGTGGACGCGCATGGGACATCGACAGTCGCAGGACTTGAAACCATCACCGTTCAGGCGGGGACCTTCAAAGACGCCGTGAAAGTTGAGGCCTACATGCGGATGAAGATTCATCTCACCGGCACCCCGCGAGCCGTCACCGGCACTGATGTCATGACGGCCTGGTTTGCCAAAGGGGTAGGACTCATAAAGTATGTCGAGCGGCAGGAACTTTCTCCACTGGAGGATCGCGGAGTGATCACGGAGATCACAGAAGAACTGGATTCCTACGAAGTCAAACCGGCCAACACGTCACTCGGTCGGAGCGAAGCCCCGGCGGAGAGTCTGTTCGCTGACCACTCGGGTGACCACAAACTGCATCAGATAGTCTTCGCCGCCCGCCTTCGCTCCCACCCCTGACAGCCGGTGCCCGCCGAATGGTTGACGGTTCACGAGCGCCCCGGTGATGGGTCGATTCAAATAGAGATTGCCCACATCGAAACGCTGCCTCGCCATGTCAAGATTCGCCGGACTGCGAGAATAGACACCGCCCGTCAGCGCATATTCGGTAGCGTTGGCGATGCTGAGAGCCTCTTCGAACGAGTCGGCCTTCAAGACGGCCAAGACCGGTCCGAAAATTTCCTCCTGGGCGATTCGCGCCATCGGAGCGACATCGGCAAAGACCGTGGGTCCGACATACCAGCCCGGCTGTGTCACAGGACCTTCCACCAGCAGACGGGCTTCCTGACTCCCGATTTTAATGTACTCGAGAATGGTCGCTTGAGCCCGCGCATCGATTACCGGGCCTACCTGCGTACCCGGCTCTTCCGGATTGCCCACTCGGAGACTCGCAATGGCCTCTTGAAGCCGCTTGAGAAAGAGGTTGTAGACGGCGGCATGCACGATCGCCCGGGAGCAGGCGGAGCATTTCTGGCCGCTATAGCCGGTGCTGGATGCAATGACGCCGGCCACGGCCTCGTCCAGATCGGCCGTCTCGTCGATGATGATCGCGTTTTTTCCGCCCATTTCCGCGATCACACGCTTGACCATGCGTTGACCGGGCGCCACCGTCGCTGTCTCCTTGAGGAGGCCCAGGCCCACCTTTTTCGATCCCGTAAAGGCGATTGTCACGACCGCCGAATGCTGCGCCAACGCCTGGCCGATTGCCGGTCCACCCGGGAGGCAGAGCAGCACGCCGTCGGGAACACCGGCTTCAACCAGGATCTCGGCGAGCAACTGCCCGATGACCGGCGACCGCTCCGACGGCTTGAAGAGGACCGGATTGCCCGTGACGAGCGCGGCTGAGACCATGCCGGCAGGAATCGCAAGGGGAAAATTCCACGGTGCAATGACAGCCGTGATGCCGCGCGGTTCAACGAGCCGATGATTGAGCTCTCCTGGTTCCTGTCCTAAACGTTTGGGCCCCGAGAGGCGAAGCCACTCTGCGCCGTAGAATTCCAGAAAGTCGATCGCCTCTGCGACATCGGCATCAGCCTCGCGCCACGCTTTTCCGCATTCCAGCACTTCCCAGGCCGCCAGCGTTTCGCGGCGCGATCGCATCAGCGCCGCTGCAGTACGTAACATCTCAACGCGGCGTTCGGACGACGTGGCACGCCAGGCCGGCCACGCCTGATCCGCCCGCCGAACCGCGGCCTCGACATCGGCTGGAGCGGCGGCTTGCACGATGCCGACGATGTCCTCAGGGCAGGTGGGATTGTACGAAGATAGCACTGGACCGGTGAGGGTGAGCCCGCCTGCCATCGAACGCCACTGTTGGCCAAGCTGCCTTTTCACTTCGCCGATCGCCTGCTGCATGGCTGTGCGTGCCTCGGCCTGCGAAAAATCCCGCAACGGCTCATTGCGAAAGCCGTGCGGAGCAGGCGACACCGCCACGGGCTCAGCCGCCGGAGGCGCCAGCAGCGTGGCAAGAGACTGCGACTCTACATATTCTTTCCGCAGGAACGATTCGTTCGACGTGTTTTCCAAGAGACGACGGACCAGGTAGGCCATGCCGGGCAACAACTCGCCGACCGGCGTGTAGAGCCGCAAACGGCGCCCGCGCCGCACGACCGCCTCCTGGAAGGGTTCCGCCATGCCGAAGATCATCTGATACTCCCACGTTGAGGGGGAGAGTCCCAGCTGTCCGGCTGCTGCCTCGATATAGGCCAGCGTGCGGAGGTTGTGGGTGCCGAACGCCGGTCGGATCTCAGGACTGGCTTCGAGCAGCCTGCGCGCGAGCGCTTCATAGTTTGCATCGGTCTCGGCCTTCTGCTCGAACAAGGGCACAGGCCATCCCCGTTGGCGATAGCGGATTGTATCGGAATCCCAATACGCGCCCTTGACCAGCCTCACCGTGATCGGTGTCCCGCGTTGTCGCACCCAGGCCAGGAGGGCCTCTATATCCCGGGTCGTCGCTCGATGATAAGCCTGGACGGCTAATCCCGCGTGTGGAAATGTCCGATAGGACGGTTCCATGAACAAGCGAGTAAAGATATAGATCAGAAGATCCTTGGTCTCCGCTTGTTCCATATCAAAGATCAGCGAGACCGGCATTCGCATGGCCGCATCGACAATCGGACGGAGCCGCCGGGCGACGGATGCGAAGCTCCCGTCCGGATCGATGGGATCCAGATGCGGGGACAAGGCGGAAATCTTCAGCGAGAGCTGAACGCGCGGCACTGCTCCCAAGTGATCTTGCTCGAGGAGGGGCATGTGGTCCCATGACTCGGCCGCCTTCGCCAACGTGTGCAGGGCATCCACACAGCGATCGCGATACCGGTCGGCTTCGTGATCACTGATCGTCGCTTCACCAAGCAGATCCACCGACCAGGCCTTGCCCTCGGTCCACAAGTGCTTCAAGACCGGTGTCGCATCGGCGGCTGATGAGCCGGCAATGAACGTGCGCGCCATCTGCTCGACCTGTGCGCGAATGGCATGCCCGCTCAACCGGGCACCCACACCGGTCGCTGCGAGTGCTTTCAAGCCCCAGCCGAGCCCGAACGCCTGATCGGCCATCGATCCGAAATATTCCTGGGCCAAAGTCACGACCCGTTGATCGTTGGTGATCGACGGCAGCATATCGATGAAGCGAAATAACTGAGTCTTGAAGTCAGGGTTGTGCATCGCCAGATTGATGGCCGCTTGCGACCACCAACGGCGTTCAAACAAGGTCGGGGATTGCCCCCCCGAGAGACGGGCCAATTCTTCACCGATGTGACGGACAGAATCCTCAAGCTCGCTGACTACAGCCACGGGGACACCTTTATTGAACAGTCTGTTTTCTTTCAGTATACACCTACGGTTGCAGCCTCAGTTTCGTCCCGGCAAAGAACTTCTTGATTAAAGTCGGCCACTTCGGTACTCTTACGCACGACACCTATTGGTCCCGGCCAGGTAGAGACAAGTGCATTCCCCAATCAGGATGGTGACGGTGTTCGGACGAGACCCGAAAGCTCTGCGTACAACGGATGCTGCCTGTGAGGCGGTACCGCGAGTGACCTCGATGTGCCTACAAGACAGGGAGTAACGGATGCCGGACGCTGTTGGAACAACGCCCTTTGCCTATAAGACATTTTCGCTGTTCTGCCTCGTGGCCGCCACGACGTTGATCGGCACGCCGCTCTTCGGCTATCTCTATGGCTATACGCTGTTCGACTGGGTGCTCTTCGTGATTCTGTACCTGGTGACCGGATTAGGAATCACCGTCGGCTATCATCGCCTGATTTCCCACCGCAGTTTCGAGTGCCGTCCGTGGGTCAAGGCCCTATTGCTGATCGCCGGCGGCTGGGCCCTCCAGAACTCGGCGTTCCGATGGAGCGCGGATCATCTTCGGCATCATGCGCGGACCGACCAGGAAGAAGATCCGTACAATGCCAAGAAAGGCTTTTGGCACAGCCACTGCGTGTGGCTCTTCACCAACACGACGCACCGGACGGAGAATTACGAACGCCAGTTGCGGAAAGATCCGATGGTCATGTGGCAACACCGGTATTATCACGCCATTGTCATTTCCGGACTCGCCTTTCCCTTCCTCCTCGGCTACCTCCACGGCGGCGTCCTCGGTGGCATCGGCTGCTTTATGCTCGCGGGGATGTTCCGGATGTTCATGGTCCTGAATTCGACGTTCGCCATCAATTCCCTCTGCCACATGTTCGGGACACAGCCTCATAGTCAGCACGACAGCAGCCGCGATAGTTGGCTCGTGTCCTGCCTGACCTTTGGCGAGGGGTACCACAACTATCACCATACCTATTCACGGGACTACCGCAACGGCCCGCGCTGGTACAACTTCGATCCGTCCAAGTGGATGATTTACACCCTGTCGGTGCTGGGACTGGCTACCAACCTCCGCCGGCTGGATTCGACCCTCCTGTCTGAATAGGGCCGCCGAGCATTCCTTCCAGGGCCAACGGGCCCATTTTCTTTCCCTACCTCCTTCGCTTATGATGCAGAGACGAGCGGAAGGAGCACAGTCATGGCTGACGAACATTCCTCTGCACAACAACCGCATGGCACAGACAACCTGATTCCGGGTGTTAAACACGTCATCGCCATCAGCAGCGGCAAGGGTGGCGTGGGGAAGTCGACCGTCGCCGCCAACCTGGCCTGCGCGCTGGCGCTGAGCGGCGCCAAGGTCGGCCTCATGGATGCCGACCTCTATGGGCCCAATATTCCGATGATGATGGGCAGCACCACCGGCCCAGAACAACGGGACGGAAAGATCGTCCCCGTTGACAACTACGGGGTGAAACTCATTTCCATGGCCTTTCTCGTGCCGGAAGAGGCGCCGCTTGTGTGGCGCGGCCCCATGGTCCATCAGTACCTGCAGGCCTTTTTTCGCGACGTCTTGTGGGGGGAGCTCGATTATCTCTTGATCGATCTTCCGCCCGGCACCGGCGACGTGCAGCTGTCGTTATCCCAGATGGTGCCCCTCGCCGGCGCTGTCACCGTGACGACACCTCAGGAAGTGGCGCTGTACGACGTGCGCAAGGGAATGGCGATGTTTCAGAAGGTCAACGTGCCGCTGCTTGGAATCATCGAGAATATGAGTTCCTTCGTGTGCGGCCATTGCGGAGAGCACACGGATATTTTTTCCCATGGGGGAGGGGAGCGGGCCGCTTCCAAGCTTGGCGTCCCCTTTCTGGGCAGCATTCCCATTGATCCCGCCATCCGCGAGGGAGGCGACAGCGGGCATCCCATCGTTGTGGCCAATCCGGCATCTCCCCAGGCGGCGGCTTTTAGGGACATTGCCAAGAAACTCGTGGAGCAACTGGGCGGAACGGCCACAGGCGGCGCCTCGATCGAGAGTCTCCTTAAGAAGATCAAACAGCCCTTTACGAATCAGTAACCAGCGCATGAAAGGAGGCACAACATTATGGGAGACTTCGTGCGGATCGCGGGCACCGATGATGTGAAACCGGGACATGGCATGGTGGCGGAAGTCAACGGCAAGGCGCTGGCCATCTTCAACGTGAACGGGCAGTATCATGTCATCGATAACACCTGCCTTCACCGCGGCGGTCCACTCGGAGAAGGCGAGCTGGAAGGCACAGTCGTCACCTGTCCTTGGCACGGGTGGCAATTTAATGTCGCGACCGGTGTCTGCGTGAACAATCCCTCGGCCAAAATCGAAACATATCAGGTCAAGGTGGAAGGCACTGACGTCAAAGCGCTGTTGTAAGGCACGCACCCCGATCGAAAGGACGACCATGCCAGCCTCGGCTACCGCACAGCTCGAAATCGCCGCTGCCCTCGTTCGTCTCTACGTGTTCTTGAGCCAGTACCTGGATCGCTGCCTGGACGACGCGGCGCAGCGAGGGGTGCCGGACGGGGACCTCCAGACGCACCTGGCGCAGACCCGACGGGAGTTGATGGAGATTCTTGCCGTCAATCCGGTCGTGAAACGGAAACTGACCGACGAATGTGACCGGATTCTCAATCTCGGCGCGTCCTGTCTCACTTCGAGCTCTGTCACGGCCAAGAACCGCGAGCTCATCCACGCCGAGCGCGAAGTGCTCAGGCAGAAGACGAGCGCCTTGAGTGATCTGGTCGCCGTCTTCCGCGCATTGGACTGACGACGTGGCAACGACATCTCACGATACCTACCAGCTCGCTGGTCTCGATCCTCGTGAGCGCGGCTTCAGCCGGCCGGTCGACCTGGTGCAGGAGAACCGTTGGTATCGCGCGACGCTGCGCTATGAGGCTGCGCAAGTCGCGACCGCGCCGACCGACAGTGAGGAAGCGGCCCTGCAGCTGCTGATCGCCACCCTGCACGGGCAGGGCTACCGCCAGCTGAAAACCCAAATCAGCTTTCGCAACGGCATCTATCTGGGCTCCCGGGAATCCTGGATTGAATATCCCGATCCGCCACACCCGTATGAGCGCCAGGGTGGC
>DASTQE010000028.1:0-21862 GCA_035761895.1 Nitrospira sp.
TACTCATCGAGCTTGCGTTCGAGCAAAATCGCATTCGTGCACAGATAGACATACCGCTTCTGCGTGATAAGCCCTTGAACGATTTTGGCCATTTCGGGATGGATCAACGGCTCGCCGCCGGGAATACTCACGATCGGCGCGCCACACTCTTCTGCAGCCGCCCAACACTGCTCAGGAGTGAGCCGCTTGTCGAGCACATGGTCGGGGTACTGGATCTTGCCGCATCCGGCGCAGGCCAGGTTGCAGCGGAACAGCGGCTCAAGCATCAAAACCAGCGGGTAGCGCTTCACGCCTTTGAGTTTTTGGGTGAGTACATAGCTCGCAACCCGGTACATCTGCGAAACAGGTACGGCCATTCTCGAGCTCCGTGATTCCAGATGAGATCAATGACGGCGGCGAACCACCGGTGGGCTAGCTGGGTGTAAACGCTGGGGATTCTAACACTCCTTTCATCGAGCCGTCAATTTTCTCCCATCATGATCTCGCTCCTGCCAAGGGATTTGTCACAGACAAATGGAGGCTATCGCGAGCGCGTGTGCGCGTCGCGCATGCCTGCTTCCACCTCGCGCAGGTTGCTGAAATCGTAGTAATAACAGATGACGCCGTGTTCGCCATTCGGTAGGCTCAAGCGGTGAAGTCCCATTCGTAGGCTTCTGTCTGCTCTGTGTCAGCGCGACGATTAACGAAGTGATGAGAGTAGTAGGGCTCGCCTGTGTGTAAGGTATGGCGAAACACACGGATAATTTCTGCCGCCACCGGCTCAGGCCAAAGGATGTGCATGGCTTCGCTGAAGTCTCGCTCAATGACCGGCCGCACATTCCTGAAGGCCCCGAGTTGGCCGGCTTTATTCATGTGGGCAATGCGAAATGCCGAATCCACGACATAAATACCGAATGGCGAGCGCTCGACCACTTCACGGAAGCGCCCTTCACTTTCGAGCAACGACGCCTCGGCCAGTTTCCGTTGCGCAATCTCGGCTTGAGCCGCGCTGAACAGTCGCGCATTGTCAATTGCGGCCACGGCCTGCGCTGCAATGCTCACCGCGAAGCGCTCGGCCCGTTTCGTAAAGACGCCGGGCTGAGGATGTCCGAAAAACAGGCCGCCGAACACTTCTCCAGAGCGCGACCACACGGGAACGGCAAGGTAACTCCGCACTGGCAAATGACCCTTCGGCATCCCATGGTGCGGGGCCCTCGTCCCGTAGCGCGGGTCACACAGGACATCGTCGATGCGCACGACACCCGTGCCTTGGAAAGTCGGTCGAAGAGAGGCGTGTTGCGAGGAAGACCCAATTTTTCAAACGCTTCACGTGGCGCGCCGGAAAGGGTGTAGAGTCGGTAGGCAGGGCCTTGATCAGCTTGTACAGGAGCAGGCTCATCCTCGGTTCCGATCATCGGTGCACATTTCATTGAATCTGTTGGCGGGAGAGGATATCAGACCACTTCAGGCAGGCGATTGCAGGATAACGGCTTTGGTGGAGGCGCCGAGCGGGTTCGAACCGCTGCATCGCAGTTTTGCAGACTGCTCCCTTAGCCACTTGGGTACGGCGCCCCGGGGGAAAAAGCATTATAGTCCGCTGATAGCGCGGGAGGCTAGACCTCTCCTTAGGAAAAACCGATCAGGGCTTATTGGAAAGGACGGGGATCTCTTTTCCGCGGGTTGAGGCTTGATCAGGGGCCGGCAATGCTTCCCACCCTTCAGTGGGATGGGCGGTGGCCGCTTCCCCATTGGTCTCCGCTTCTTTTTCTCTTGCGAGGAGTTCGACCTCGTGGATGAGGGTGTCCATCAGCTCTTCCATCGGCACCTTCCGAACGAGTTTTCCCTTCTTGAACAGAATGCCCTTGCCTTCGCCGCCGGCAATCCCGATGTCGGCCTCTTTGCCTTCACCGATGCCATTGACGACGCAACCAAGCACAGACACATTCAGCGGTGTCTTGATGTGGCCGAGTTTCTTTTCCAGCTCGTTGGCCATTCGCACGACGTCGATTTCGACGCGCCCGCAGGTTGGGCAGGCAATCACATTGATGCCGCGATGGCGCAGCTCGAGCGATTTCAGAATCTCGAATCCAACCTTCACTTCTTCGACCGGATCAGCTGCAAGCGAAACCCGCAGCGTGTCGCCAATCCCCTGCGACAGCAGATATCCCAGTCCCATCGCCGACTTTACGGCTCCGGTCATCGCTGTGCCGGCCTCGGTGATGCCGATGTGCAACGGGTAATTCGATTGATGGGCAAAGAGCCAGTACGCGTCGATTGCATGATGGACGTCGGAGGCCTTGAGCGAGACTTTCATGTTCGTAAAGCCCACGTCTTCCAACGCATGCACCGCGTTGAGCGCGGATTCGGAGAGCGCCTCGGGCGACGGCCAGCCATACTTGTCCAGCAACGGCCGCTCCAACGATCCACCGTTGACCCCGACCCGCAGCGGAATGCCGCGCGTGTTGACGGCCTTGATGACTTCTTCCACCTTCCACCAGGCGCCGATGTTGCCCGGGTTGATGCGGACACAATCGACAGTCTCAGCGGCCTTCAGAGCTAAACGATGGTCGAAATGAATGTCGGCGATGAGCGGCACCGTCATCGCCGCTTTGATGCGGGGAAGGGCCGCGGCGGCTTCCACATCCGGCACCGCCACTCGAATTATTTCGCAACCGACGGCCTCGAGCTGCCGGATCTGCTCGATCGTCACAGCCACATCTCTCGTATCGGTCGAACACATTGACTGGACGGAGACGGGCGCGTCGCCGCCGATCTTCACTTTGCCGACCTGTATCTGTCTGGTGGGGCGTCTGGTGATATGCATTGGCTCGTTAGTCGTGAATCGTGAACCGCACTATGTCTTTCTTGCGATTCACAGTTAACGGTTCACGTCTTCACTCAGCTGCCTTGCTCGTCACCGTGCGGCAGGTGATCAATTCCAGCAGCGATGAATTCCCGCTCGGGTGTCGGGATCGGGCTCTTGGTCACCAATTCTCTGACGCTGCGGTAGATGCCATCGGTAGTCAATCCGTACCGTTCTCGCAAGAGGTCCTGCGGCCCCTGCTCGATGTACCAGTCCGGCAATCCGAGGACCTTCGTTCTGACGTTCACCCCGGCGTCGGATAAGGCTTCGAGGACCGCCGACCCAAACCCGCCCATTTTACAGCCTTCTTCAACTGTGACGACATAGCGAACCCGCTTAGCCACGCTCACGATCAATTCCTGATCTAGCGGCTTCACAAACCGGGCGTTGATGACTGCAGTGGATAGGCCCTCTTGGCCGAGCTGTTCTGCCGCTTTTACCGCCGGCCATACGGACACGCCGATTGCAATAATCGCCACATCGGTGCCGTCACGCAACAACTCACCCTTCCCGATCGGGAGCTCTTTCAGTTCGCGATCCATCGGCACGCCCATGCTGACGCCCCGCGGATACCGGACAGAGGCGGGTCCATCATAGGACAGGCCTGTCTTGAGCATGTGCTGTAATTCGTTCTCATCCTTCGGCGCCATGACGACCATGTTCGGCATGTGCCGCAGATAGGCATAATCAAACGCCCCGTGATGAGTCGTACCGTCTTCGGCCACAAGACCACCCCGATCGATACAGAAGGTGACCGGCAGATTCTGCGTGGCGACGTCGTGGACGACCTGGTCATAGGCTCGCTGGAGGAACGTCGCATACATCGCCACCACCGGGCGCAGGCCCTGTGCCGCGAGGCCGGCCGCAAACGTGACCGCATGCTGCTCGGCAATCCCGACGTCATAGAGCCGGTTGGGAAATTCCTTCTCAAAGGCGTTGAGACCGGTGCCCTCGCACATGGCCGCGGTAATGGCCACCACCCGCTTATCTTCACGAGCCAGCCGGACGAGGGACTCAATGGCGATCTGGGTGTAGGATGACCTCGCCGCCTTCTTCGCCGGAGCACCGGTTTCCCGAATAAACGGCGGACAGGCATGAAACCAGACGGGATTTTTCTCAGCAGGCTCGTAGCCCAACCCTTTCTTGGTGATCACATGGAGGAGGACCGGCCCTCTCATCTTGAGCACATTCTCGAGCGTCGGCAGCAGATGCTCGAAATTATGTCCGTCGATGGGACCGGCATAGCGGAATCCCAGTTCTTCAAAAAGCAGACCGGGCAGGATGGCACCCTTGGCCAATTCCTCGGCACGTCGCGCGAGCTTCTCAACGTCGTATCCGATGTGCGGGATTTTCCTGAGCAACTGGCCGGTTTCTTCTCGCATTTTCGTATAGAATTCGCCGGTAACCGCACGGTTCAAGTAGGAGGAAATCGCGCCGACGTTCTTGGAGATCGACATTTGGTTGTCGTTGAGAATGACGATAAAGTCCTTGCCGAGCCCACCGGCATGGTGCAAGCCCTCCAGCGTCATCCCGGCCGTCATGGCGCCGTCGCCGACCACGCACACGACCTTGTGCTTAAGGCCCAATTGCTCCCGAGCTTCAACCATGCCGTAGGCGGCTGACACACCCGTCCCCGCATGCCCCGCATTAAAGGTGTCGTAAATGCTTTCTTCCCGCTTGCAGAATCCGCTCAATCCGCCATACTGCCGGAGGGTATGGAACTGCTCCCGGCGTCCGGTGAGCAGCTTGTGGGCATAGGCTTGGTTGCTGGTATCCCAGACGATCTTGTCATGAGGGGTATCCAGGAGATAGTGCAGCGCGACCGTCAGTTCGACCACACCCAGGTTCGAGGCGAGGTGGCCTCCGACACTGGAGACCGCTCCGATGATCTGCTCCCTAAGCTCTTGGCAAAGTTTAGGAAATTGTGCGGGCCTGAGCCGCCTGAGATCGGCGGGGCTATGGATGGTCTTCAAGATCGACATGACGAAACTCCTTTGCGAGGTACACGCGCCCCGTAAACGGGCTGAGTCCAGATAGGCTTGGCGAAGAGTTATGCGGTCTGCACACTGGCTGGATCAGTCTCACACAACCCACCATATGTGTCAAGCAGATGGAGGGCTTTTGGAGCTTCTCAGGGGGATGACCGCTGGAAGCGATACGTGAACAGGACCCCCACTGTAAAATCCGCCGCGCCGCCAGTGATAAAGTCAACATTCTCGATGGCATAGACCTGCCAGAGCCAATGTTGCGCAAAATGATAGCTGAAGCCGCCGGCAATCTCCGTCACCCCCTTATCGAAGACCTCAAGGCCGACATGACGGAATGGGGTGGTGTAATAGTCGAACTGCAGAGTCAGCGACAGGTTGTCTGACCACAGGTATTCGGCTGCAGCGATCCCAGTAATCGTTGGAGTCAGGGGCAATCCGGCAATCCGACCGGTCGGGAACACGCCGTTCAAGTTACCATGAAGCACCCACCGGCCTCCGAGCGCCTTCTCCACCGCCAGCCCCAGGCCGAAATCCGGGCTCCCGCTGCCGAAGAACTCGTCTTCATCGCCTGTGGGTAGTTTCAGGGCGGTGCGAAGCGACAGCGCCGGCATCGAGGATGTCTCTTTGAACAGCTCATATTTGGCCTGCAGCATGGTGTCGCCGAAGCCGAGCGCTCCCTTGGTTCCATCTACGATCTGCTGCCCGCTGCGCGTGATGTTGTAGGCATAATTGACATGACTGAGCGCACTCCGCGCAGGTGAAAGGCCGGTGGTGGCTCGTTCGACGGCTTTGATTGCGCCTTCCATGAACCCCGTCCAACGGTACAGGACGGGGATTTCCACACCGACTTCAAGCCTCGAGGTGACCCCGTAGCGAAGGAACAGCCCGTTCCGAAGCGTCTCGAATTTGACTTGAGCGTTGGCGCCCGACGGCGGGGTTTCGTTATAGATCGCGGAGGTTTCGGCCAGTTCGAGGCGCACGTCGAGCGTGCCGGGCGCAAGCACGGCGGCACGGTCTGCCGGCATGTTGAGCACCAGCTGTTGGAGCGGATTGAAGTTGCGCACGGGAAAGGGGCCGAATCCTTCGGCCTGTGTCTGAGCGGGATGCAGGCATACCACCGCGGTCAGCCCCGCTCTCAAGGTCCACCGTACTCCCGACCATCGCCAATCATGGAACGGCGCCATGTCAGTAGGGGAAGTCCAGGCCGGCGAAGATCGCGCCTCCCTCTTTGCTGTAGCCATAATCTATTCGGCCGACGACGTTCGGTCGAACAATGCCGCGAAACCCGATGCCGGGTGTCATCCGATAGTCCTTGAAGCTGACATCTTTGAAACTGTTGAAGACCTGGCCTGTGTCCAAGAAGGTCGCCATTTCAAAATCCGCGGCGACGCCGGCAATCTTGGCCCTGGCAATATGGATGCGCTCCTCCACGCTCGCCGCGATCAAGTGCTTGTCGATGAACCGGTCAACGCCGTATCCCCTCAGATTGTTCTGTCCACCGAGGGAACTCTGTTCGAAAAACGGCACTTGATCACCGAGCGTGGCCTGCAGGTCCGCTCGGACAATCAAGACGGCCCGCTTGGATTCACTGGGAAATAGCTTTTTGACTTCAAGCTCGTAGCGGGAAAAGATGGGGAAATCGTGGTTACGGATGTTCTGATTGATTTCCGCATAGGCGGTCACGGCCATTCCATCCGTAGGCGAAATCAGATTGTTCCTCGTATCGTAATAAAACGTGGCGCGGTGCCCCACGATGATGGTTTCCCCTTGGACCCCGTCGACCGTCGGAAAGACGTCTCCCGTGAACGGCAGGTCCGTCGCGCCCCTCTGGAGGCTGACTTGGCGGACGCGCTGCCCCACCGCAATTTGAGTCACCTCGTTGGCATATACTCCGAAACGCCAGTTCGCCCGGGCTTCACGGGCGGTATAGTTCGTTTCACCTGCTTCCAGGGTTGTCTGACCCAGGCCAAAGAACCGGGACGTCGCGTTTTTGAAGAAGGTGCCGCCGAAGGTCAGAAAGTAGCGGCCGTTGGAAAAGGCGGGGTCAACATAATTGAACAGCAGCTTACGTTCGATCTTTTCCGTGAGGGACGCGATGAATTGCATCTGACGTCCGCCGACATCGTAACGAAAGAGATTGAACGTGCCTCTGGTGCCCACGATCGAATTCTTGATGACCATCGGCGCCAGGAGATATTTCAGCTCCCCGTCCGGATCCGTAATCAGAATTGGCACGATCAGTCCGGCATCGCTCCCATCGTTCTTCGACGTCGAGGCGGACGGGATGGGGAACACTTGCGTATCCGCCTGAACTGAACTGACAGACAGCAGTGCCGTCCATGCGAGCAGGCATACAAGAAAGACGGCGATGCCGCGCAGGATCGTCATGAGCGATCGGCTTGAAGATGTTATGGGCTTTTGATTTTATCGGACTTTTTGCGGAGTTGGTCGACGAGGTCGGCATAGCTGCTCGTGCGCAGGATCTTGGTGAATTGTCCGCGATAATTATTCACGAGACTGACGCCGTCGACGACCACGTCATAGACGCGCCACGCCGAGCCCTTGTTGAGCAGGCGATAATCGAGGGGGATTTCCGTCTTTCCGGTCAGGACCTTCGTCCGGACTTCGGCATAGTCTTTTTCCGTCCGCTCGTTGACGTACTGCACGCCATCGCCCGAGTACGATTCGACCTTGTCGGCGTATGTATTCACGAGCAATGTCTGAAAGAGTGAGGCAAATTCCTGCTTCTCCTTGTCGGACAAATTGTTCCACTGCGCGCCGAGCGAGCGGCGCGACATCTCCTGGTAGTCAAACCGCTCTCCGACCACCTTCTCCAACAACTGGCGGCGCTCGTTGGCCTTGGCCGGCTGCTTGAGCTCCTTGTCGGCCAGAATTCTGAGAACTTCATCGATCGTAGCTCTCATGGCCTCCGTCGGCTCTCCGGCTTGCACACGGTCCGCCACAAATCCCGTCAGCACGACGGCGACCAGAACAACGAGGCCCCTCAGCAATGACCCTCTTCCCTCTCGGAACCACGCACCCAGCTTCATCATGATCTCTCCCTGTTACGCAGACATGGGTCCGTCCGCGACGGTCGCCCGGTCATTTGACATTACCATGGACGTATTGGCTGACCAACTCCTCCAGATCAAGACCGGACTCCGTGTCGCGGATCGTATCACCGGGCTTCAATGGATCGCCGCCTCCTCCAGGAGAAAGCGCCAGGAACTTCTCCCCGATGATACCGCGCGTCTTGATGGACGCAATGGTGTCGGTGTAGAGCTTCACCTTGTTGTCTACGGCCAACGTCACAGCGGCTCGATCTTCATTGAGGGTAATCGCCCGAATGCGTCCGACCTCCACGCCGGCAATTTCGACCGACGATCCGTTCTTCAATCCGGAGGCGGTGTTGAACTGCGCGACGACTTCGTAGACATTGCCGCCGATCAGCTCGAGCTTCCCGAGCTTGATGGACAGATAGCCGAGACACACGATGCCCACCAGCACGAACACGCCCACAATGAATTCGAGTTTCGTATTTTCCATTGGTCCGCTCCTTCGTCGTCTCAGCCGGCCGCTTATTTCACACAGACCGGACCGCTGACGGAAATGAACTCCTGAATTTCCGGGTCCGTTGTCTTGACGAACTCGGCAGTCGGTGCCATCAAGGCGATCTTGCCTTTGCGAAGCATTGCGACCCATTCGCTGATAACGAAAATTTCAGGGATTTGATGGCTGACCATCACGGCGGTGAATTTGAACCGCTTCTGCATGCTCACGATTAGATCGTGAATCGATTTCGCCATCAGCGGGTCCAAGCCGGTCGTCGGCTCGTCGAACAAGATGATTTCCGGCTCCATCACCAGTGCTCGTGCCAAGCCCGCCCGTTTCTTCATCCCGCCGCTCAATTCGGCAGGATACTTGTGCCCCATGCCGGCTAACCCGACTTCTTCGAGCTTCTCGTCCACCCGCCGGGTGACGTCCGGTCCCTTCATGCGCAGCTTCTCCCGCAACGGGAAGCCGACGTTTTCAAAGACCGTCAACGAATCGAAGAGCGCCGCCCCTTGAAACAGCATGGCAAACCGTTTGCGCACCTCGTTGAGGGCCTTGCCTCTCAGTCGGCTGATTTCGACCCCACCGACCCAGACCTGGCCGCGGTCGGGCTGCAGCAAGCCGATCATGTGCTTCAGCAGAACGCTCTTTCCTTCGCCGCTTCTTCCGATGATGGTGGTCAGTTGGCCGGCGGGGATGGTGATATCGACGCCCTGCAGGACGCGTTGCCCCCCCAGCGTTTTTTCAACTCCCACGAGTTTAATCATGGCCTAATACGCCGGGCGAGAGGTGCGCGGCAAGGGGCGAAAGGAATCACCTCTAGCCACTCGCCTCTAGCCTCCCGCCTCACAGTAAGACCGACGTCAAAAAATAGTCCCATACGAGAATCAACACCGACGACAGCACCACCGCTTCCGTCGTCGCGGTGCCGAGTCCCTCGGCGCTCTGCCGGGTGAAGAACCCCTTGTAGCAGCAGATCCAGCTGACGATCAGGCCGAAACTGATCGATTTCAGAATGCCGCCGTACACATCCTTCCACTCGACGGCGGACGAGATCGAGTTCCAATAGGCGCCCCCGTTCCCGCCCAAGAGTTCGACGCCGACGAGATAGCCACCGTAGATGCCGACAACGTCAAAAATGGCGACGAGCAGCGGCACGCCGATCAACCCGGCGACCAGTTTTGGAGCGATCAGGTACTGCAGAGGGTTAATGGCCATCGTGTCCAACGCATCGATCTGTTCGGTAATGCGCATGATCCCGATTTCTGCCGTCATCGCGGACCCTGCCCGAGCGGTCACCATCAACGCCGCGAGGACCGGTCCCAATTCCCGGATCATGCTCAGCGCGACCGCTGAGCCGAGCAAGCCTTCGGATCCGAATTTGCGCAACGTGTAGTAGCCTTGCAGCGCAAGGACCATGCCGGTAAAGCCCGCCGTGAGCACGACAACGAAGGTGGACTTGTAGCCGACAAAGTGCAGTTGTTTGACGATTTGCACCAACCGAAGAGGCGGCCTCGTGAGCCAGGCGAAAGACGAGAGAACGAAGAGCAACATGCGTCCCATTTCCTGAATCACCGATAGGCCCCATGCACCCAGACGTGCGATCATTATGCCCTTCCTACCTGCGAGACAGGTGACAGCCCGAACCCGTTGGCGGCGCAGGCGGCGCACACGGCCGTGAGCCGCGCTGCCGCAAACCGCGATTGGCGACGAAGCCGATTCAATCCGATGAGACGCGAGGGTTGTGTGATCATGGCGCCAATCCCTCGCATCCAGCCCCACGGTGCGAGAAACGCGTTGAAATCGAGAGGAAGATCCTCGTCTGCCACGTCCGAAACCGTACGGACGACTGCAAACGGTACGCCATGCTCCCTGGCGACTTTTCCGATCGCCGCACTTTCCATGTCAAGTGCGATGGCGCCGGTCAGGCGGCTGATGTTCTGTTTGTCCACTGCTCGGCAAACCACCGTCGCCAGCGACACCACCGGTCCGCTTCGAACGGGCAGCCGGATTGCGGCGGCCGCCGTTTGCACCGCGCGCAGGATGGTGTCGTCGCACGCCATCGGTGCTTCGGGCTGAGTCCACGCTCCGTCGAATGTTCCCGATACGACGCTCGTCGCCACGATCACGTCCCCGACCGCCGCCGCAGGCATGAGTGCGCCGGCAAATCCGGCAGAGATCGCCAGAGCTGCGGTGTGCCGATGGAGGACAGCACTCGCCGCCGCCGTCGCCGCCTGCGGTCCGATGCCCGTCGAAACAAGCCAATAGGCCCGACCGCCCTGCCGGCCTGTGAAACAGCTCATCCCGTCGATCTCGATCCGTCGCTCGACCGGAATGGCTTGCCGCACGGCCGCCAACTCCCATCGTGTTGCGGCAAACAGGACGACGGGACTGGAAGAGGAGTCTTCGCCAAGGGATGGTGCGTCAATGAATGACGTCGGCCGAAGTTGGCTCAACGTTCGAACCGGTAGCACCCAGTCGTCAGCATCTGATCCCGCACTTCATCGGCACGCATTCTGCCGCGCGTTCTCAGATTGCGATACATCGCGAGTGCCCAGAGTGGGAAATACTGACAGTACCAGTGATAGCGGAGGTAGAACACTCGGGGGAACCCGGTACCGGTATGCCGAACCTCTTCCCAAGAACCGTCCTTCATCTGATGGCGAAGCAGGTATTGAATCCCTCTCGCCACACTAAACGAATCCGACATGCCGGCCGACATCAATCCGAGCAACGCCCACGCCGTTTGCGAAGGGGCGCTCTCCCCCTTCCCGCAGAAGGTCTGGTCGCCATAGGAGAGACAAGACTCGCCCCATCCGCCGTCTGGATTTTGTCTGGATTCGAGCCACGCCACGGCATGCCGGATGTACGGCTGTGACAAATCTTCACCGATCGCCCGTAGACCCGCGAGCACGGACCAGGTGCCATAAATGTAGTTCACGCCCCAGCGCCCGTACCAGCTGCCGTCCGGCTCTTGTTCGTGCTGAAGAAATGCCAGCGCCGGCGCGACGGCCGGATGCGACCGGTCGTACCCCAGGGCGGCCAGCATCTCGAGGCAACGTCCCGTCAAATCGGCAGTGCTGGGATCGAGTAACGCGTGGTGATCGGCGAACGGGATGTAGTTAAAGACGATGCGGTTGTTGTCTTTGTCGTAGGCGCCCCATCCACCGTCGGAGCCTTGCATCGCCACCACCCATGCGGCCCCTCTTCGAATGGAGTCTTGCAGCTCCGCCGGTTCCGGCATCTTCACTTTGGCCAATGCCATGAGGACGACCGCTGAATCATCGACATCTGGGTAGAGTTCATTTTCGTGCTGAAAATACCAACCGCCCGGCTCTGCCTGCGGAGCGGAGACGACCCAATCGCCGATGGTTTTGGTCTGCCGGGAGATGAGATAGGCCGTTCCCCGTTGCAAAGCCGGATGGTCCTGCGATAGACCGGTCTCGATCAACGCGTTCATCAGGAGGGAGGTATCCCAAATCGGGGAGTGGCACGGTTGCAAATGCATGGCCTCGACCCGTTGATCACCGAGGGACAGGATGTCGTAAATCTCGAGATCTTCGATTTCCTTCAGCGCCTTGCGCACGAGGGGATCGTCCGCCTGATACCCCAAACACTGCAGCGCCATGATCGAATTGGCCATGGCCGGATAGATGGCCCCCAGGCCGCCGCTGCCTTTGATGTGCTCGAGCATCCATGTGGCGGCACGATGCAGCGCCTTTTCCCGCAACCACATGAGCGGCATGTGGTCATAGAGCTTGAGCAACGCATCTAGGGCGACAAAGATGTTGTGTGGCGTGAGCCACTTTTGGTCTTTGTTGAACGGCGGATATTTCCAGTACCGCAGCTCAGTGCGGGGAACGGTGTACAGTTCCTCGATGCCCTGTTCTTTGGGGATGCGGCAAACCGGGCGGTGTGCAAAGACGATCAGCAAGGGAATCAGCACCGTGCGCGACCAATAGGAAATGGCGTAGATGTTGAAGTAAAACCACTTGGGAAGGAACATCAGCTCGACCGGCATGTGCGGAATGCCTTCCCAATCGTATTGGTCAAACAAGGCCAGCGTAATCTTTGTGAACACGTTCGCCTGCACGACGCCACCTTTTTGGCGGATGCAGTTGCGTGCGCGCAGCATGAACGGTTCATCTCCGGAAATCCCGCTGAGCTTGAGGGCAAAGTAGGCCTTGACCGACGCGCTGATTTCCGAGGGACCACCGTAGTAGATCGGCCAGCCTCCGTCCGGCAATTGCGCGGCGCGCAAATATCGAACGGCTTTGCGCTCCCGTTCAGGATCGACACGATCCAACAGCCGTCGGAGCATGAGGTATTCCGAAGTCAGCGTGGTGTCGGCTTCTAGCTCCGCGACCCAATAGCCTTCTGCATGTTGCCGGGACAAAAACCAGGCTTGACTCCGGCGCACTGCGTCGTCGATGGCGTCGAGCTGGCTGCCGGCTTGCGCCGTCGCACGCCGGGACGGCGTGTCAACCGCGACAGCCGACTTGTCGGACACCAGCCGCAGCGAAGGCGGCGAAAGGGGTTCCGGACTGAACCTGTCGGGAACAGAGATGAAAAAACTATCGGAGAGGCGGTCGAGGATGGTTCGAATCAGATTCATGGGTTCTTGAAAGGGTGAACACCGCCGTGGCGAGAACCGGAGACCTCAGGATGGTTGCCTCTGGCCCGCGGGGCAGCACGACGTGTGGACCCACCACCACCCATTTCTGGTTCCCGTTCGAGGGGATATAGCAGACGGTCTGACCCGAAGTCAAGCAAACGAACGCGGAAGTCCTCTGAACTACGAGGGTTTTCCCTGCCCATTGACCTCAGGCGGGCTGCAAATCGCTGAGCCGCACCGAAACGAGTTTCGAGATCCCAGGCTCCTCCATCGTGACGCCAAAGAGCGAATCGGCAATCCCCATGGTCCGCTTGTTGTGTGTGATCACCATGAACTGGGCGCCCTGGGCCAATTCGCAGAGCACGCTGGTAAATCGCCCGATGTTTTCCTCGTCGAGCGGGGCGTCGATTTCGTCGAGGATACAGAACGGCGTGGGACGGATGAGGAAGCTCGCGAAGAGCAGCGCCATGGCGGTCAGCGTCTTCTCTCCGCCGGACAGCATGGTGATGTTTTTCAACCGCTTTCCGGGCGGCTGCGCCACAATCTCGACACCTGGCTCTTGCGGCCCCTTCTGCTCCGCGTCTTCATCCGGGACCGCCTCCACTAATTGCAACTCGGCGCGTCCGCCGCGAAAGAATTTCGTGAACACTTCGCCGAATTTCTCCTGCAATTCGGAAAATGTCGTGGCGAACATGTCTTTAGTCGTGCGGTTGATGCGGTGAATGATCTCTTTCAGGGACGCGATGGAGTTGGACAGATCTTGCTCCTGCGTCGACAAAAACTTGTGGCGCTCCTCCAGTTCCTGGTGTTCCGTGATCGCGGCCAGATTGATCGGTCCCATCCGGTCGAGCCGCTCGCGGATTTTTTGCAGTTGCTGCCGCAGCTCCTCTTCCGTTGGCGCTGATGGCGCAGTCTCGCCGAAGAGCGCGGGACTGCCGGATTCCGCGAGCGATGCGGGATCCACCTGGTAGGTTCCGGTGAGCGTCGATTCCACGGTAGCCAACTGCGTACGCACCTCCGCGCGTTTGACTTCGACCGTAAGACGGGCTTCCTGGAGTCCGGAAACTCTCTTGCGCACATCATCCAAACTGGACTCCGCCGCCTGGGCCTCTGCCATCTCCTGAGCCTGCCGCTCCTGAGCCTCCGCCACCTGCGCTTTCAATCGCTCTATCGACTGGCCGATGTCACGGCACAGGGCCTCCTGCCGCTCGCATTCCGACCGGCTCTGCGCCAGAGAGGCCGCCAGCGTTTCCACGTGCTGAGTCAAGCTCTCAATGCGACCGGCCGTCCCCTGGTGCTCCTGACGGATTCGCTCGAGGTCGACCTGACGGTGTTCGCGGGTACTGCGCGAACCTTGCACGCTCAACTGAGCGTCCGTCAGCCGTTGCTGGAGCTGATGCATCTCCTGATCCAGCTGCGCGACGCGCGCGCGCACGGCCTGCAGCGCACCTTCCTGGCCCGTTTTTTCCGCAATCCATTGAGCCAGCTGCGCCTGAGCCGACCGTGCTTCCTGCTCCAGGCGCCGCACTTCCAGAGACCCGCGTTGCGCATCGCCCATCAACGCTTCAATCCGCTGTGTCAGGTCACCGAGAAACAGCTGCAATCCCGACGCATCTTTGTGGAGCGACAGCGCCTTCATCTCTTCCTCGCGCAAGGCTTCGGCAAGGCGCCGCCCTTCTTCGCGCAGGGATTGACTCTGCCCCTGTAAGGCTTCCCGCTGCTGCCGCGCCTGCTCAACCGCTGCGCTCAACGCAGTCCGCCGCTCCTCCAGTTGGATGACCTCGCGGCGGCGCTGCAACAATCCGCCGGTCGCGCCGATCTGCCCGCCGGTTACCACACCTGCCGCGTCCAGGATCTCTCCTGCACGAGTCACGAACGTCGGACCCTCCCCTTCGCCCCAGGGCCGCTGCTCCCATAATGACATTGCATCGTGAAGCGATTCGACGAAGACCACGCCGTGGAACCAGTAATCCCGGGCAGCCACGCGAGGCCCGTTGACTCCGATGAGATCGACCGCCCGCCCGATGACACCGGGACGATCCGCAACAACGGTCCGCCACTCGTTCGGCCGGGTGTTGATGCTCCATCGCGGCGTTTCCGGGATGAACGTCCCTCGGCCGAGTCCTTTGTCCAGCAGAAAGGCGATCGCTCCCGCAGCAGACTGCGGCCCGTCGACACACCATCCGCGGACGCGTTCGCCCAAGAGGGCTTCAACCGCGCGGTCCAGTCCGGGCGGCACAAGCAGCCATTCGGCCACCGCCTCGTGCACGCCTTCGCACGTCTTGAGAGCCGTCGCTTCTTCCTCCCCCGCCCGGCCATACCCCATGTCCTCGCGCAGCACGCCCTCGAGCGCGCGGAGGTGTGAATCCACCGCGGCTAATTCCTCCGATTGTGCCGACAACGCCTGCTCGACGGTCGTCAACTCGCCCGCAATACCCGTTGAGTGCTGTTCCGCCTCTTCATACCTTCGTCGGAGATCCATCACGATCTGTTCGGCGGCTTGACAGGCCTCCCGCAGCTGCCGCTGTTTCTCCAGGGCCGCGTCATGCTGGGATTGGACGTCCTCGCGCTCCCGTGCCAGCCGTCCGTCGCGAGCCGTGACCTCCTCGGCGCGCGCGTTCACCTGCGCCAGGCCTTGCTCAGCGTTCGCCACCAGCACGGCCAGGTTCAACACGTCCGTCCGACCGCGCTCTTCTTCCTGAAGCGCCGCTGCCCGCTGCTGCACCAGACCTTTCAATTCGTGGTCGAGGGCGCCCAAAGCCTGCTCCCGCTCGTGGCACTCGCGCTCGAGGCCTTCGAGCTCGCTCAGCAACGCCGCCTCCGCGTCCTTCGCCTGCGCCTGCTCGTGCAATAATCGCTCACGATCCTCCAGCGCCTGCCGCTGTTGCTGTCCATAGAGCTCGCTCTTACTGCGCTCGACCTCTGCGGCCGTCAACGCCTGTGCTTGCTGCTGCTCGACGTGTGACAACTCTTCACGCCGCTGATTAATTGCAAGACCGGCGTCAGCGATCGCCAATTTAATGCGTTCGAGCTCAGCATGGAGGCGCGCCTGGTGAGCCGCCTGCTCGACTTCCTGTCCGGTCAGGGCATCGAGCTCCCGTTCAATGTGCGTGATCGTTGCGCGCAATCTACGGAACTCATCGGTCAACAGTTGCACTTCGAGCGTTCGTGCCTCCTGCTGAAGCACCTGGTAGGACCGCGCCTGGCGCGCTTGACGCTCCAGCGAGTTCAACTGCTTTTTGACCTCGGCGATGATATCGCGCACGCGCAGGAGGTTCTGCTGCGTCGCCTCCAATTTGCGCAGGGCCTCAGCCTTTTGCTTCTTATAGCGGACGATGCCGGCGGTCTCTTCGATCAATTCACGGCGGTCCTGGGGCGAAGCGTTGAGAATCTGATCGATCTGTCCCTGGGCGATGACCGTGTGTCCCTTCGTTCCCGCCCTCGTATCCAGCAGGATGCTGCGAATGTCCTTCAATCGACACTGCGTCCTATTGATCAGGTATTCGCTGTCGCCATTGCGGTAAAGTCGGCGGGTGATCATGAGATCCTGATACTCCGACAACTGACTCGGCAGCCCGCTTTGCCCGTCAACCTTCACCTGGTCAAGCCCGCTGATGACCAACGACACCTCCGCCATCCCCAACGGCTTTCGCAATTCCGTCCCGTTGAAAATGACGTCTTCCATCTTTTCACTGCGCAGGGTCTTGGTGCTCTGTTCTCCCAGCACCCAGAGGATGGCATCCACGACGTTGCTCTTGCCGCTTCCGTTCGGACCCACGATGGCCGTGACGCCGTTGGGAAACTCGATACGCGCTTCGGCGAACGACTTGAACCCCACCATCTCAAGCGACTTGAGATACATGCCCTGCTCCTTTGGTAATTGATCGGGTAGCGACAAAACCAGGCGAGATCACGGGTGGGTTTTGTAGCACAGCACTGTGGAGAAATCAAAGGAAAACTACCGCGGGTAGTGGCTAATCGCGGTGGCAACTACTAGATTTGGGGACAACGGGAAGGTGCTATCTGGCAGGGGCAACCGCGGACTTCGTGACCGGAGCGATCGTGATCAACTCCTTGGGAAGCAGGAACTCGACGTCCTCCTCGATGACGGTGAGGTCTTCGACTTCGGCCGTGCCGTAGGTCTTCAAATACGTGACCACTTCTTCAACCAGCACCTCAGGCGCCGACGCCCCGGCAGTGATGCCGACGGCTTTGACCCCCTTCAACCAGGACGGATTGATGTCTGCGGCCGAATCGATCAAGTACGAGTGGATTCCACAATGCTCGCCCAATTCTCGGAGACGGTTGGAGTTGGAGCTGTTGGGAGAGCCGATCACGAGGATGACGTCGACGAGCTTGGAGAGTTCCTTGACGGCGTTCTGGCGGTTCTGCGTCGCATAGCAAATGTCTTCCTGGTGTGGTCCCTTGATGTGAGGGAACCGCCGGTGCAGCGCCCCGACGATGTCGCGGCACTCGTCGACGCTGAGCGTCGTCTGGGTGACATAGGACAAATTCACGGTGTTTTCGACATGCAATTGTTCGACGTCCTCGACTGAAGACACCAGATGAAACTTGTCCGGCACTTGCCCGAGCGTGCCAATCACTTCGGGATGGCCGGCATGACCGATAAGAATGAGTTCGTACCCCTGCGTGTAGTCCCGGTTCACCTCGTTGTGCACTTTGATCACGAGCGGACACGTGGCATCAATAACGTGCAACCGGCGGCGGTTCGCTTCCTCCCACACCCCTTTGGCGACTCCGTGCGCGCTAAATATAACCACGGAGCCCTCGGGTACCTCATTCAATTCTTCGACGAAGACCGCCCCCTTCTGGCGCAACGAATTGACGACATGGCGGCTATGGACGATTTCATGGCGCACATAGATCGGGGCCCCATATTTCTTGAGTGAAAGGTCGACGATGTCGATAGCCCGATCGACGCCGGCGCAAAAGCCCCGCGGGTTGGCGAGATAGATCTTCATGGGAACCCCTTTCTTCTCCCACACCTTACGTGAGTTCCTAACTCTCCGTCAACAGAATTGCCCCGGTCGCCTGCACACATCGCCGTGGTTTTTCAACAGGCTGTGCGCTTGACACCGCCTGACTTGCCCCGTACGCTGATCACACCCTCCATGGCCAGTGCCGCCGCCAAGAAAATCCTGATCATCGAAGATGAGCGCGATATTCTTCAGTTGGTCAAACTGTACTTGGAAAAGGAAGGCTATCGCACCATTACCGCCGCGACGGGAAATGAAGGGTTGGACAGCGCGAAGCAGCACAAGCCTGATCTCATTGTGCTCGACTTGATGCTGCCGGAAATCGACGGCCTCGAGGTCTGCAAGCGCTTGAGGTCCGCGCCTGAAACGGCGATGCTCCCGATCATCATGTTGACGGCCAAGGCCGAGGAAACGGACCAAGTGATCGGTCTGGAATTGGGCGCTGACGATTACGTGACAAAGCCCTTCAGTCCGAAGGCGCTCGTCGCCAGGATAAAAGCTCTCATGCGCCGGGTAGAACGCAGCAGGCAGGAAACCCAGACCTCCTATCAGTACGGCAAACTCACCATGAATCTTGACCGGCACGAAGTGACGGTGCAGGGCAAGGATGTGCCGTTGACCGCCAAGGAATTCGGTCTACTGGAACATCTCTTGCGCCACCCGGGTCGAGTCCTGACCAGGGAGGTGCTGCTCAATCAGGTGTGGGGCTATGATTATTTTGGAACCACACGAACCGTTGACGTCCATGTTCGAAGACTGAAGCAAAAAATCCCCTTGCTTGACGAGGCGATCCAGTCCGTGAAGTCACTCGGCTACAAACTGAAGGAACCGTGATCGGTGACGGGTGAACAGTGATGAGAAAGTGCAGCCGCTCATCACTCATCACTCATCACTCGTCACCCATCACTGACCCATGACGCTGTCTATCCGCTGGAAAGTCGCCCTGGCCATTCTCTTCGCGCTGCTCTGTGGATTCGTCATCGCAGGGCTGCTGGCCGCCCGCTCGCTGGCGGAACAGGAGTTACTGCAGTCGGGGCGAGCCCTTGAAGTCTCCACGAATCTCATTGCCTTTGATCTCCAGCCACTGGTCACGGCCTCCACGCCTCTGCCGGGCGCAGGACGTCTTCAAGCGATCGTTCGCGAGTTGAGCCAACGTGCGGATGCGCGGGTGACGCTGGTCCATGCCTCCGGCCGGGTGCTGGCGGACAGCGCCGTCCGGGACGCGGACCTCGCCGGCATCGAAAATCATCGCGCGAGGCCCGAGATCGCGCAGGCCGTCGCGTCCGGCACCGGGACGGACCTTCGCGCGAGCCATACGACCGGCGAGCGTACGCTCTACCGGGCGGTTCGCCTGAGCAAGCCGGGGAACGACTCGGAGGCGCTCTATCTGAGGCTCGGTCTGCCGATGACGGCGCTGGACCAGGAGTTGTTCACGCTCAAGCGCAACCTGACGCTGGCCTTCGGGAGTGCGTTTCTCATTGCGGTTGGGTTAAGCATCTGGCTGGCCAGGAACCTGACACAGCCGCTCTCCGACATGGCGACGGCCGCCAGACAACTCGCGGCCGGCAACCTGGCCGTCAAGGTGAACGCTTCAGGCCGCGATGAGGTCGGCGTTCTGGCTCATACGTTGAATCATATGACGGAGGAGTTGCGATCGAAGATCGAGGAACTGTCCGAAGATCGCGCCCAACTGCTGGCCATGCTCACGTCGATGGTCGAAGGCGTGATGGTGCTGGACTCGAAAGGACGCATCTTACAGGTCAATCCGGCGTGGGAGCGCATGTTCGGTGCCACCAGAACCGAGGCGCGCGGACGCCAGTCCTCTGAAGTGTTCGCCCATCCCAAGCTCAACGATCTTGTCTCGGCGGTGCTGACCTCAAGAGCCGGCCAGGAGGCCGAAATCCTCTTGGCGAACGGGCGCTGCCTCAACGTGGAAGCCTCGGTGGCTGGCGGAGAGCAGGACAACGAAGCCTGCGCAGTCCTCGTCTTCCACGACATCACCGAACTGCGTCGGTTAGAACATATCAGAAAAGATTTCGTCGCGAATGTGTCGCATGAGCTGCGCACCCCGCTGACCTCGATCAAAGGATACGTCGAAGCGCTCCTGGACGGGGGAAAGGACGACCCGGGAACGAGCGTGCGCTTTCTCGACATCATTCTGAAACAGAGCGACCGGCTCAACTTGATTCTCGAAGACCTGCTCCAACTTTCAAAGATTGAATCGGGCCAGGTCCAATTCAAACAAGAACCGTTGCACATCGGCTCGGTTGTCGAACGGACGATTGCGATGATCAAGCCGCTCGCAGACAAGAAACAGCATCAACTCCGCGCTCAAGTGGACGCCGACCTGCCTCTCATCACGGGCGATCAGGAGCGGTTGGTGCAGGTGGTCGCCAATCTCCTCGACAATGCGATCAAGTACACGCCGGAAGGAGGACAGATCACCGTTGCGGCGCGCCGGATTCCCGTTCGCGCCCATCGCACGACGGACAGACTGCGCGACGGAGTGGAGCTCACGGTGACTGATACCGGCATCGGCATTCCGGAGAAGGATCGTCCCAGGGTTTTCGAGCGGTTCTATCGCGTGGACAAGGCCCGCTCTAGGGAGCTCGGAGGTACCGGACTCGGCCTCGCGATCGTCAAGCACATCGTGGAAGGACACGGCGGACAGATACGAGTGGAAGGCAATGTACCAAGCGGCAGCCGCTTTGTCGTCCAGTTGCCGGCCGAGACAGAAAGCCGAAGCTAGACGAAGACCGACATCATCAGATAGATCAGTGTCGACAAGAGGGCTGCCCCGGGAAGTGTAAACAGCCACGCATAGATAATCCGCCGCGTCACGCCCCACCGCACCGCTGACAGCCGTTTGATCGCGCCGACACCCATCACCGACGAGGTAATCGTGTGTGTGGTGCTGACCGGCAGCCCGATGTGGGCCGTAAACATCAGGACGGTCGCAGCGCCGGTCTCGGCGGCAAAGCCGTGAACCGGCTCCAGCTTAACGATGTTCATGCCGAGTGTACGCACGATTCGCCAGCCACCGGCGGCTGTTCCCAGTCCCATCGCCACCGCACAGGCACCGATCACCCACGTCGGGACCTCGGCCGAAGGAATTTGGCCGGCCGACAGCAGGGCCAGAGTAATAATGCCCATGGCTTTCTGGGCGTCATTGGCCCCATGGCTAAACGCCATGAAACAGGCCGAGACCAGCTGGAGCCGTTTAAAGAGACGGGTCGCGATCGAGCGGGTGACGCGAAAGAACAGCCAGCTGATCACCACCATGAAGGTCAGGCCCATGGCAAAACCGAAAAACGGCGAGAGAACCATCGCTTCCAGCACGGATCGCAAGCCTGCAAATTTAATGGTTCCCCATCCGCCGTGAGTCAAGGCCGCACCGACCAGTCCTCCGATGAGCGCATGCGAGGAGCTGGTCGGCAATCCCAAGAGCAGGGTGAACAGGTTCCAGCAAATGGCACCGGTAAGAGCGGCGGCCACCATGTGCTCGGTCACGCCGGCCGGATCAACGATTCCGGCTCCCACCATCTTCGCCACCGCTGTCGACATGAAGGCCCCGGCCACATTGAGCACGCCCGCCCCGATGACGGCCACGAACGGACTGACGACCCGCGTCGAGATGACGGTCGCGATGGCATTGGCGCTGTCGTGCCACCCATTCGAAAAATCGAACAGCAGTGCCAGCACGACGACCAGGAAGAGCATTCCGGTAAGCTCAGGCATTGTTGTTGGTTAGAGGTGAGGGGCAAGGGGGAATGGACGGCAGCAGAGGTTATGCCTTTTTGTCTTCTTATCACCACTAGCCCTTTGCCTCGCACCCCTTGCCATCTCGTGAGCTAATGGTGCTTCAGCG
>DASTQE010000029.1:0-29472 GCA_035761895.1 Nitrospira sp.
TTTCTGGAGAAGTTCGATCCGAACGAACCCGACCCGGAAGACCTTCGCGGCGGGAAGCGGGCGGCGCGCCGCTTCGTCGATTGGCAGACGTTCTTCAAGTTCAAAAACAATTCCCTTTTCCGGCCGAACAAGAAAAGCGACGCTAAACTTGTCCACCGTCCTGATGGAACTGCTAGGTTCACGAGGTCCCGCCCCTGACATGCCCGCCGACGGCGTGCAGTCGTTGGCCTCGCGCAATCTCATGCGGCATGTCAACTTCGGGCTGCCGTCAGGGCAGGCCGTCGCGCGTCTCATGGGCGCGCAGGTGCTCAGCCCGGCTCAATTTGCGGATCTGCAGCCCTATGGCATGGACCGAAGCACACCGCTCTGGTTCTATATCTTGAAAGAGGCCGAGCTCCAGGAGTCGGGACTGCGGCTTGGACCAGTCGGCGGAGGCATCGTCGGGGAGGTGTTCATCGGGCTCTTGAAGGCGGATGCGGAATCCTATCTCACGGCGGAACCCAACTGGAAGCCGGTGTTGCCTTCGGCTGTCGCCGGTGATTTTCGCATGACGGATTTACTGAACTTTGCTGGGGTAGTCCCACCCCTGAACTGAGAAATCTCTATCTGTTCTATCGCCGCGGCACGATACGGCCTTCCTCCAGATCTTGAAGATCGGCCCATGCCGTGATGTCCGTTCTCGATGGATCGATGGCATCTCGGTATTTTTTGAACCGCTCGGCACTTTCGGGGGAACTGGGACCACGGGCGAGAAGCTCCCTGTTCCAGGTCTCTAGATGCTCAGGCTGATGCGGCTTTGCCGCCTGGCGGAACCACGCCACAACATCCTCATCGGTCGGGTTGGCTTTGACGGCCGCAGTGAATTGCTCACTCGTGATGCCGGCAAAATCCATCAATCGTTCATCCATCGGGCAGGGGTAAATGTATTCCCCTTCCGTCCCAGAAAGGACTGCCCGGCACTTGTCGATCATGCGCCCCAAGTGGGCGTAACCAGCCACCGTGACTCGCATGCTTCGTGGAAACTGTGTTCTCAAGTCCATTCCACGGCTACAGCAATTGATGGCGTGTCAACGCCAGGCTTTTGACGATGACACCGCCGCCTTCAAACGCAATGATGCGCCTGGTGGCAGGCAGATCCGCGGCGCCTACGCGCACGTGAGTATCGGTGAAGCTTTCGACATTTTTCAATTTGCCGTCATCCGGCGAGAAATAATACACCGTATATTTCGTCGTGAGGTTTTTGTTGTCTTGGGTCACGGCGCTTTCCTCGACATTGATCGTAAACGCAAACGGCGCCATGCCGGGATGCGACATCGTTCGGTTGATCTGTGTGATGCGGTTGTCTTTGAGCCGGTAAAACGAGTGAGAACCGTGAATGTCCAGCCTGGTTCCGAGCGGATGACCGTCGTCTTCCATTGTAAGTGAATATTTGCCGTCGGATTCTTCGAACGTCCGTGGTCCGCGATGGACGGCAATCATGGCGAGTTGGTCTTGCACCCATTTCTGGACGTCCCCATCAGTGAGCTGCACGGACACCTCGCGGGGCCCCTTCACTGTGAGAGGTCCGTGGAATTCCTTTCCGTTGATGTTGACCGTCAAATCAGCGGTGAAACCTTTGAAGCCCGCTGGCCATCGAGCAGTATTGTCGAAGGCGCGGCGCAGCGCTTCACGCGCTCGGGGATCGTCGGATACAGTCGACTGTTCTGGCGTGTGCGTATTCATCGTGGAATCTCCTTCAGGTGGTCAAAGATGGCGCCTTTTATTATACCTGCCCGGTTTTGCGCCACTCAACGGAGAGGAATCCAGGGCGCGGTGGTACGGCCGGCATTTTCAAACCGAGGCGGATTCTGATATAGTTCGGCAATTTGTCTCCTGCCGCCTTTCCGGGTCGGGAGAATCTGCAGCGAGACTTGGCAAAGGGGATGGCATGGAACGACGGGCCGCTTCTCACACCGAAGAAGAAGAGATGAACCAGCGCCGTCGTCTTTTGAACGCCGCGAAAAAAGGCGATCAGAAGGCGGTCGCCAAGCTTTTTGAGCTGTACCAGGTGCGTGTATACAACAACGATATGGTGAGCAAGCTCAATCGCACTGCCGGCACACACAAGCTTCAGGCGGAAGTGGCTCAGGCCAAGGCCGCTTCGAAAGGAGGCGGTTCCCGAAAAGTATCACAGAGAAAGTCGGCTGGCGGATCAGCCAAGTCGAAGTCTAAACCCGCGCATAAGGCCAAAGCCATTTCAAAGCTGCACAAGAAGAAATAACCGTTGCCTATTGCACCGTAACCCGTAACCCGCCCCCCGCCAGTTTGCCGGCGATCTCTTCCGCCTGTTTCAAGCCTCCCGTGAATACCACCGCTTCGCCTTGATGATCGATTTTCCAGGCCAATTCAAAGGCCTTCGATGGCGTCATCCCTGGAATACATTGACAAAAAAGCGCGATCACCTGCTGGTAGGTGTGGCAGTCGCAGTTGTACACGACGACTCGGGCTTCAAAGTCGTCACCGGTGCCGGTAGAGGGAGTTTCAGTTGCAAGAGGCGTCGCCACGGGGGCGGGAGCGTCGGCCATGGATGGCGATTCTAACAGACTTTTTCACCTCAATTAAGATGCCTGTGGAGGGCTACTGAACGCACGCTGGGCAATGCGGCAGAATTGATCATCGCGCTCGTGGCCTTGCGTGAAGGATTGCATGACGTCGTGAAAGCGTCTCTCACGGGATCAATTATCGGGAACATTCTCCCGGTTCTCGGTGTCTCGATGATCGCGGGTGGTGTGAAGTATGAACGTCAGAAATTCAATCAGACTCTCGCTGGGACAGGAGCGAGCCTGGTTTTTCGAGCTACCTATTTGGGGCACCGTTGGACTTGATCGTTACGCCGTGTGAAGTCGCCGCGGTGACCATTTCCGTTCTGATCGTCGGATGCGTGTCGAGCGATGGCGAGTCACACTGGATGGAAGGAGTGATGAGCCAAAATCCGATGCCGCTAGAACGTGTCCATGTCGATGACTTCCGTCGCGTCCCATAGATTCTTCTTTTCCGCATCCGCCAGCGCTTTGAGTCGGTCCTCTTCGGTGTCCTCTCCGAATGGCTTGCTCTTTTTCGGCTCCTGGAGGTCACCCGATCGAGCGGGAGCCTCGGCGGGTGGCCGTCGGCGGTGTTTCTTTGCTGGGTCCATGTTGACTGGCATGGTTCCTCCAATCAATGCGGTTAGTCTCTCTCTTGCGGCGCAGAATGTCAACGGGAGTCGACATTGACCTCCCATAAAAGGCTTTGTTACAGTCGCCGCCCATGCTCGACGCCAAGATCTGGTGGCCTCTCTTTCCCCTCCTCCTGCTGATCGTGATCGTGTCTTTAACTTGGGCATTGGTCCTGGCAGTCCGCGGCGGGCGGGATTTGCGGGCCAAATGGCTTCAGGTCGGGGCATTCAGCTGCTATCTGCTGGCCGCAGTTTCGGCTATCGCGAGCGAACGCGGCGTTGTCTCGGCGAATCTTCACCGGCCGTTCTCGTTGGCGACCCAGCTCTGTCTGTTGCTTGCCTTGCTCCACCATTGGAGCTCTCCGCATCGCACGCTGCGGTGGCTGAATGCCGTAGCCTGGGCAGGCATTCTGGCCGACACGGCTCTCCACGTGCTGATGGTGCGGCGCTGACCGGTTGCTAGAATAATTTTTCGGCGACAGAATCTGCATGAAGGCGCCCTTGGGCGGAGAGGCGAGTGCGCTCGCCCTCTTCCTCCAAGAGGTGACCCGCGTGCAGGGCGCTGACTATTTCCAGATGGCCGTAGTTTCGGGCGTGACTGTTGAGGTGACTGGTCGGAATACCCCGCTCGAGCCGTAGTCCAAAAATCACCGCATCGCGCAGCTGCTCCTGAGGCGTGAGTACGGTCCGATCCTGAACGGGCAGGTGGCCTGCCTCCAAGGCTGTCTCATAGGCCTCAAGATTGGCAATGTTTCCGAAGCGGACGCCGTCCACAAATGATTGAGCGCTGGGCCCGAGGCCCAGATAGTTTCCGTTGGTCCAGTACAAGAGATTGTGGCGGCATTCGAATCCGGGCCTGGCATAATTCGAGATTTCATACCGTTCATAGCCGGCGTGCCCGAGCATCTCCTGGGCGACGTGCTCCATTTCGATTTGTAGTGTCTCATCTGGCGCTCGTTCGGGGTCCCGTCGGATCTCATTGGCAAATCGCGTTCCATCTTCCACCGTGAGCGCGTAGCAGGACAGATGCGTCGGAGACAGGTCGCAACAGGCACGAAGGGTCTGCATCCAGCCCTCGACCGTTTGACCAGGGAGGCCGTACATCAGATCGAGATTGATGTTCGTGAACCCTGCCGATCGTGCAGCGTCAACGGCCGCGATGGTTTCCAGTCGTGCCCCCGGACGCCCGATGCGCGCCAACTCGTCATCATCCATGGATTCTGCGCCCAAGCTGAGCCGTGTGACACCGGCTTGCCGTAACGCAGAAAGGTCAGCGACCTGGACCGTGGCTGGATGGGCTTCCACGGTGATTTCGCACTGGGAGTGCCATGCGAACGAGTGTTTAATGGCGGCAAGGAGGGCGGTCAACTGGGCGGCTGTGAGCACGGTGGGGGTTCCTCCGCCGAGGTACACGGAACGCAGCAGACGCCCTTTGCCGATATTCTCCGTCGCGTGCAGGCGGAGTTCCGTGTGAAGCGCACGGAGAAACGATACGGTTGCCGCCTCCCGATGGAGTTCGAGGTAGAAGGCGCAGAAATGACAGCGCTGGCGGCAGAACGGAATGTGGAGATACAGGCCGAGCGCAGCGTTCATATTCTCAGGGAAAAGGGTGCCGGCTTTGAAAAGTCCCGTGCCAGGACGATCTCAATCTCGTCTGTGGATGCGCGGCCCCGGTTACGAACATGCGACGTCCATGCCGGATGCTGGCGCAGGGACTCAAACACCTGTTTCAGCAGACTCGGCTTGATGTTCGTCTCCCATTCTTGTACCCAGGCCAGATGGTCATCCTCACCTTCATAGTCATCGGGGAAAACGGCTTCTAAACTGAACCGGAGTACGAATGTTTTTTCTTCCTGATACATCTTCCGCCTCATGCGTTGCGAAGCGCCATCCGTCACTTCTATAATGGGGCACACGGAGGAGCGTAATAATGCCTATCTTCGAATATGTCTGCCGGGAATGCAATCATCGCTTTGAGCTCCTGTTACAGGGATCAGCGCAAGCCGCCTGTCCGAAGTGTCAGGCCACGGCACTCGACAAGCAATTTTCTTCGTTCGGCGTGGGCGCGACTGGAGGCTGGGCGCCTTCCGGCGGAGGCGCCTGCGGAAGTTGCGGCGATCCCAGAGGGCCAGGGGCCTGCTCGATGAATTAGCATGAGCGACGCAGAACTCCTGCTCCAGCGAACTATCGCCACCATTTCTCAGTCCGATCCGCTGATCAAGCTGCTCGAGCAAGTCCGGCTCGGCCGAATGCAGCGGTCAGATCCGGGCCTGCGCGTCATTACGGATGCATGGATCGACGCCTATCGAAAAGCGCTTGCTTCGCCGGGCTTCAACAGACCGGCCCTATGCCGCATTGATCCGAAGCCCCGTCTTGACGTTTTGATCGAAGAGGGCATTTTGCCCGCCGACCATGCCGGAGCCCGTGAGTTGCTCAGGGAATTCGAGCAGGCCATCGCGCGTGCACCGGTGTGATGTTGCTCACGGCGACACCATGCGTCTCTGGCTCCTGATTCTGGGCGTCGTCTTCGTCACGGCTGGCGAAGGGAAGGGAATCAGCGGAGATCTTGGCGGCTCGGGCGCTCTCCGGCATCTCTCAAGCCTCCACGAACTCGAAGCGAGTCTTCCCCCTGGCACCAGGCTCATGATGCATCCTGCTGCAATCGAAGAATTTCTGACCGAATTGGACGGACAGCCCCCGGACTGGAGGTCCCTGTACGGTCACGGGCATCACGATCCGGGACATGACGATCGACTCTATGCTCTCAATCGGGAGCGGGATGCCAGGCGCGAAGGCCGCCCGGCATTGTCAAAGCTGGTGGCGTTTGCATGGATAGGGACGCTTTTCCCTTTCGATCCGGCCATCGGCGGATTTCCGGTCGCCATCGGACCGAAATTCATCAAGACCAGTTGGGGAATGGTCCGCTTCAAGCCGGAGGAAGCGCCCGGAAATTTGAGCGTCGTCACGGATGCGTCTCAGCGGTCCAGACTTCAACGCCTCCTGGAACAAGGCGAGCCCGTGGAAATCGACGTTGTGATGACCGGAAAACTCATTCCGGACGAGTCCATCGTCTACGATTTTTCCCACGACGAGGAAGGTCTCGGGCTAATCATGCCATTCGTCCGGGTCGAGCAGGTCGATTTCGTTATGACGAGGTCCTGACGGCACATGAGTGATGTGTCGGATGTGTCCGGGAAAACGTGCTAGTACGCGTCTTGCGCGCACCGGAAGCCTGTGCCGCTGGGACGACTGTCCATCGTGCCCCAATCGCGGTCGGTCGTGCGAAGACTCACCGCCGGCTTCAGCCAGGAACCTCCACGCATCGACTTGATGGCCCCCCGTTCAGGGCCCGCAGGGTTCGTGAGCGGAGCAGAGGGGTAGTAATTCGGGTTGTACCAATCCTGCACCCACTCGGCGACGTTTCCGGCCATATCGAATAGACCATAGGCACTGGCGGCGGCAGGAAAACTCCCGACCGGCATCGTCAGCACTTCTCCATTCAGGCCCTTCTCTTTGGCGATTCGCGCCCCTTCCCCTTTGATCCAGAACGCCTCCCAATCCGCTGCACTGTTAAATTCGACGGTGCGGCCCGCCCAATAACTCGCGCTATTGGCTAGCGAAAGGTCCCACTGGTTTCCCCAGGGATAGCGTCGCGCATCAGTTCCTCTTGCGGCCTTCTCCCATTCCGCCTCCGTCGGAAGACGCTTGCCGACCCATCGACAATAGGCGTCCGCGTCGGTCCAGCTGACGTTGACAACGGGGTGCCGTTCGATGCCAGGCTGCGGTGTTCGATCCTTCCAGAGCGTCGCGGCCGGATTGAGATTTTCCGGCACGCGATGGCCGGTCGAGGACACGAACTGAAAGTAAGCGTCGTTAGTGACTTCGAAGCGATCGATGTAGAAGGCATCGAGAAATACCGATCGTTCCGGTTGCTCGTCAGGGAGTCCGCCGGCGGTGGAGGCAGCGCCCATCCGAAACTCGCCCGCGGCGACGCGCACCATGCCCTCTGGCGCTTCGGAAGCGAGGGCCCATGCCGCGGAACTGGCGGTCAGACACGACCAGATGAGAAGGGCTGCCGGGAGGCGCGATAATGTCAGCGCTTTTTGATGCCGCAGGCGCGCGCCACTCCATCGCGGTAGGCGGTCCACAGGCTCAGAGACTTCTTCAGACATCTCAGAATCGTTTCCTGTTGAACGCGCGTCCGGGCATGGTTGACGACCATGTCATAGGCGTCATGGCGATGGCCTGCTTCCACCATCTGGTGCGAGCGGATCAGGTCCATCGCGTCCGGCTGCAGACGGTAATGCCTGACCAGAGGATGTTGCTGGACGATCGCCTCGATCTCCTCAGCGGTTTTTGGCTTCGAGGGTTCATCCAGCTCCCTGCGGTCCTTGATGCTCCCTTCGACGAAGACAGTCAGGACGGCCGCACCGACAACCCACTCGTGATGGTGTGATGCCTGCTCCAGCCACGCGCGATATCGGCGGGCGTCGGGAAGGAGTTTGACGTCATCAAAGGTCTCGGATGCGAATCCGAGCCCTGCCATCATCTGAAGAAACAATTCCGGGTGCGACTTGCCCAATGACAAACCGCCCGTGTCTTCCTCATAAATATTTTCCGCAAGCATCCGACGGACGGACGGCGGCGGATTGTGGCCGTGAATTCGCGCGAGGAGGACGGGAAAATCCCGGACATAGACAGCGTATTCCTGTTGGAAATGCCGTTTCAACTGTTCGACGGTGGCCGTGCCGTCTGAAAATGCCGGCCATGCCCAATGATGTTTGCGATCCATGATACGCAAGATCTCTTCCTGAAAACGACTCGTCGTCAAGGATCGCGCCATGTGGGTTGCCTTCCTCATTCGGCCCTCGTTACAATCCGTTCCTGGGGGTGTTGATGCAGCAAGTGACTGTTCAAAAGCCTGAAGAAATTCTGTCGCTCCTGGCCGATGTCGCGTTGCGCGGCTCCGGTTTCGTCACTGAATGTCTTCTCGACTACGTGTTGGACGAAGGATTTACCGAGCCGATTTACCTGAACGCCAGCGGAGAAGATCCGGATGCCTACTTCAAGGGACAATCACCGGCCTGGGCGGTCTATCAGGTCCGGGAATGGAAGCGCGTGCTGACGATCTCTGGAGGTCCCGGCAAGCAGCGGCGCGTCCAAATCACTGAGACGCCGTAGCTCTGTGTGAGTGTAGGGGGGTTGAGCCGAAAAAGCAACGATACGACGAGATGTTTCGCATGCAGAACAACGCACGAAGGATGGAATGACATGAATCTCGTTCGGCTGACCGAGCCGTACAATGTCGGAGAATTGGTTCTGCTGCAGAGTCTGCTCGAGGGCAGCGGGATTGCCTACTTGATTCGCCATGCGAACGTCAGCAGTCTGTATCCAGGACTCCCCGGGCTCAATTCCCACGTGATGGTGGAGGAGCAAGACTATCCGCGCGCGGAGGCGATTCTTCAGCGCCTGCGTCTCGACGTACGCGAGGTGACCGGCGAATTGGGCGGATGAATCAACCGCTTTTCTTTGGCTGATGCGGGTTCGAAGGCGATTGGGTAGGCAGCCGCTCGCCGGACCCTTGAAACCATCCGCCGATTAGCGTCCCTTCCTCGAAATACAGATAGCGGTGCTTGACGACGGCCGCGCTTTCCCAGTCCTCGAAAATCCATTCCTCTTGCCGTATTCCATCCTTCGTGAAGCTCGTGTTGATCGTTTGCGGTCCTCCCCACGCTTGGAGCACCTGTTCTTTTGACATCCCGACCATCACACGATGATCCGCGATGTGCTTTTCGAAGCTTGGATCGCGCAACTTTGCGATGAGCGGCATGATGAGTATGAACACTGCAAAGACCAGCAGGCCCGCATAGATGGTCATGCGGACCGGCTTCCGACGAATAAACGACACAGGTTCCTGGTCAACGGTGGAGGCGGGAACGCTGGGCTCAATCGACTTCATGGCAGTATCTCGTGCGCATGGTAGCAACCGGTCTGCCATGCGTCAAGGCGCGGGCCAAATTATTATTGGATTTTCAATGGGATTGGAGGAAGAGCTATACTTGTCGTATGAGTCTTCAAACGCTGAGACGCTCCTCAAGGGTAGTGCTCTTCGTTGCCCTCTTCAGCATCCTTGCTGTGACAAGCGCGGAGACAAAGCCTCTCTATTCTTATACCGATGACAAGGGAACCAGGATCATCACGGACAACTACGACAAGATTCCTTCTGCCTATCGGGCGAAGGTGACGGCTGTTGAACAGGAGGCGGACGGTGTCATGGGAGAGATCGGGCGCGTTAGCGGGCTCGTCGGATCGACGAAGGGGCTGGTCATTCCGCTGCCAGGCATGTCGTTTCAGCAATCGAAAATCATTACCTATGCAGGAATCTTCGGTCTGCTCTGTCTCGTAGTCATGAACTTCAGCCGTAGCGAAGCGATCAGAGCGCTCGCGCTCTGGTGCCTGGTCCTGACAGGAATTTGTGTCCCGGTGCTCGTGTACATTGCCGACGACGGGGCCGCGGCTGTCATGAAAAACAAGGCCGCAGAAATCCAACAGAAGCAGCAGGACCGCCTGTCACACGCGCAATAGGCGGCGCGGCATTCCCACCACAATGAAGGCGCACCTTAGTCCGCGTATTTCGGGACGGGGATTTTTTTGGCCTGAGACGATCGAGGAGCAGATTGCTGCTGGGCAAATTCAGACGAGTAGGGATTCATCATGGGATCGTGCGTGTGCTTCTGGCGGCGTTTCACGAGCTCGATACTCTGCGTGCTAATTTCCATGCGGTCGACTGGCGCTTTTATCGTAAGCGGATCGGGCAGGCCTTGGAGTGAAAACAACTGGTAGGCGAGCGTCCAGTCGAGCGAGTCTTTGGCCGCTTCCTTGACGATAAACCGTGCCTCCGGCGAGGCGGGGCCTTTAAACAGGAGCACCCAAATGTTCGATCGGAACGCCGGTGAGGCCGGATCCGCCGATGGATGGAATTCGGGAACGAGGGAAGGGACTTGGCTTATCGGCACCGGTGGAGAAAATTCGATATCGACGAGGCGGACATACAACGTCCGATTCTCACTCTCGTCTTTTGGATCAACGACGTAACTGAACGAATATCTCACCTCGATCCCGTCGCGCTTGAACGTGTAGACGTCTTCTCCGTTCTCCGGCGACACGAGTTTCCTGAAATATTTGTCCCAGTCGGTGATCGCATAATAGGTGAAGACTCGAAGCGCCGATTTGCGATCGCGGACGGCCTGGGGCATTCCCAGCTTGTCGTGCAATTCTTTCTGAGTCAGACCGAGGAATCCGTCTTCAAAATACGGAGCGGCAGGCACTGGATCTGGGAGCACGCAAAGGGCGACGGCGAACAGTCCGCTGAGCATGAGGCGTTGGAGGGGGTTCCGCAGGAGCAAGCGCTTCTCTCCGCCGTTGAGGCCATGGTATCGGCAGCTTCTGATCCTGTCAAGACAACCGGCCGATCGGTTGCCGGTTGGCCGATGAATCAGTATGATGGCACGACTCGGGCTCTCCACAGGACGGTGAAGACGTGACGCCGATTGAACGACTTTTGGAAGACCGCATTGTCATCCTCGATGGTGCCATGGGCACCATGATCCAACAGAAGCGGCTGGACGAAGCCGCGTTCCGGGGCGAGCGTTTCCGCGATTGGCCGAAGGACCTTAAAGGACACAATGATCTCCTCAACCTGACCCAGCCTGCCGTCATCGAGGAAATCCATCGCCAGTATCTGGAGGCCGGCGCCGATATCATCGAGACTAACACATTCAATTCCCAGGCAATCTCGCTCGCCGACTATCAGATGCAGAGCCTCGCCTACGAGTTTTCAAAAGCCGGGGCCGAATGCGCCCAACGTGCCGTTGCCCAGGTGCGGACCGCACAGCCGGAGCGCCGCTGTTTCGTGGCGGGCGCCATTGGTCCGACCACCAAGACGTCGTCCATTTCCACGGACGTGAACAATCCCGGCGCGCGGGGAACGACGTACGATGAGCTGGTCATCGCATATGGCGAACAGGTTCGGGGACTGCTGGACGGAGGCGCCGACCTGCTGCTCGTGGAAACGATCTTCGACACCCTGAATGCCAAGGCGGCCTTCTTTGCCATTCAACAGCTGTTTGCAAACGGCGCGAGACGCGTCCCGATCATGGCTTCCGTGACTTTTATTCAAGCGGGCAGCAATCGCGGTGTGACGGGACAGACCGTCGAGGCATTTTGGAACTCCATCTCGCACGTGCCGTTGCTGAGCGTCGGCATGAACTGCGCCCTGGGGCCTAAGGAAATGAGGCCCCTCATCGAGGAGCTGTCACAAATTGCGCCCGTCTTTGTCAGCGCTCATCCGAACGCCGGTCTGCCGAATCCGCTGCTGCCCACCGGCTTCCCCGAAACGCCAGACACGCTGGCGCCGCAACTCCGTGAGTGGGCCGACAACGGCTGGCTCAACATCGTCGGCGGATGTTGTGGGACGACGCCGGCGCACATCAAGCTCATCGCCGAGGCGGTCCAGGGTGTGAGGCCGCGGATCATCCCGACCGTGGAGCCGTATACACGCCTGAGCGGGCTCGAGGCGCTCACAATCCGGCCGGATTCCAATTTTGTGAACGTCGGGGAGAGGACCAACGTGACCGGCTCGCCGGCCTTTGCAAAGCTGATCCTCCAGGACAAATACGAAGACGGGTTGTCGGTGGCGCGGCAGCAGGTAGAAGGAGGCGCCCAGATCATCGACATCAATATGGATGAGGGCATGCTGGACTCGAAGGCCGCGATGGAAAAATTCCTTCGTCTGATTGCATCCGAGCCGGACATCTGCAAGGTTCCCATCATGGTCGACAGCTCCAAATGGGAGGTGCTGGAGACGGGCCTCAAGAACATTCAAGGCAAGGCCGTCGTCAACAGCATCAGTCTGAAGGAAGGCGAACACAAATTCATCGAGCAGGCCACCTTGGTCCGCTGGTACGGGGCGGCCGTCGTCGTGATGGCGTTCGACGAAAAAGGGCAGGCGGACAGCCTTGAACGTAAAAAGGAGATCTGTGCCCGCTCGTACAAGATCCTGACGGAACGGGTCGGCTTTAATCCTGCCGACATTATTTTCGATCCCAACGTTCTCACCGTAGCCACGGGCATCGAGGAGCACAATGAGTACGCGGTGAATTTTATCGAGGCGGCGAGGTGGATCAAGCAACATTTGCCTGGAGCCAAGGTGAGCGGCGGCATCAGCAACATTTCGTTTTCTTTCCGCGGCAACAATGCCGTGCGCGAGGCCATGCACTCGGCCTTTCTCTATCATGCGATCAAGGCCGGACTCGACATGGGCATTGTGAATGCCGGTCAGCTGGCCGTGTATGAAGAGATCCCCAAAGACTTGCTCGAACTCGTGGAGGACGTGCTCTTGAACCGGCGTCCGGACGCCACAGAGCGTCTTGTGACGTTCGCCGAAACCGTCAAACGCCAGGACAAGGCAGTCCTCAAGGATGACGAATGGCGCAAGGGAACGGTCGAGGAACGGCTCTCGCACGCGTTGGTCAAGGGGATCACCGACTACATCGACCAGGACGCCGAAGAGGCACGGCAAAAATATCCGAAGCCGTTGTCGGTGATCGAAGGTCCCCTGATGGCCGGCATGAATATCGTGGGAGATCTTTTCGGGTCTGGGAAAATGTTTCTGCCTCAGGTCGTGAAGAGCGCCCGCGTCATGAAAAAGGCGGTCGCGTATCTCCTGCCGTTCATGGAAGAGGAGAAAAAACGGCTTGGCGGATATCAGTCGCAGGGCAAAGTCCTGCTGGCGACGGTGAAGGGCGACGTCCATGACATCGGGAAAAACATCGTCGGTGTGGTCCTGGGCTGCAACAACTATGAGGTCCTTGACCTCGGCGTGATGGTACCGTGCGAGCACATTCTGACCACCGCGCGCGAGCAGAAAGCCGATATCGTTGGCTTGAGCGGGCTCATTACGCCTTCGCTCGATGAGATGGTGCACGTGGCCAAGGAGATGACGCGCCAAGGGTTCGACGTGCCGCTCTTGATCGGCGGGGCGACTACAAGCAAAGCCCATACGGCCGTGAAGATCGCACCATCGTACGTGCCGTCAGTGATTCATGTCCTGGACGCGTCACGCGCCGTCGGAGTCGTCAGCAATCTGATGAATCGCGAGCAGAAGGCCGCCTTTGTCCAGGGGATACGGGCTGATTACGAGCGTGTGCGGCAGGCCCACCAGGACCGCGACGTCAAACCGGTGCTCCCGCTGGCGGAAGCCCGCGCCCGCCGACTGCCTTCCGACTGGACAAGCGTCGATATTCCTGAGCCAGAGCAACTAGGCATTCAGGTCATCGCCGATCAGCCGCTGGCCGAGCTCCTGCCGTTCATCGATTGGTCTCCTTTTTTCCACACCTGGGAATTGAACGGACGCTACCCTGCGATTTTTGAGCATCCGACGATCGGCGCCAAGGCGAAAGAACTCTTTGCCGACGCCCGAGCGCTGCTCGACCGCATCGTCAAGGACAGACTGCTGACCGCCAAAGCCGTCTACGGTTTGTTTGCCGCCTCCAGTATCGGCGACGACATAGAATTGTATGGAGACGCATCGAAGCGGAACCTCCTGGCAACGATCCATACCTTGCGTCAGCAGACAGAGAAACCGCCGGGGCAGCCGAATCTGGCACTGGCTGATTACGTGGCCCCCCGGTCGTCCGGACGCAGAGACCATGTCGGCGCGTTCGCTGTCACGGCCGGGCTCAAGCTTGAGGAGCTCTGCCGGCAGTTTGATCAGGACCACGACGACTATAATTCGATCATGGCCAAGGCGCTCGCGGATCGTTTGGCGGAGGCGTTTGCCGAATATCTCCATCAGCGGGTCAGGCAACAATGGGGCTACGGCAGGCAGGAGCAGTTGACCAGCGAGGACCTGATCCGGGAAAAATATCGAGGGATTCGCCCCGCTCCAGGGTATCCGGCCTGTCCAGACCACACCGAGAAGCGGACGTTGTTCGATCTTTTACGGGTTGAAACGCATACGGGGATCACCTTGACGGAAAGTTTTGCCATGCTGCCGGCGGCCGCCGTCAGCGGTTGGTATTTTGCCCACCCTCACGCGAAGTATTTTGCCGTAGGAAAGATCGGCAGGGATCAAGTGGAAGACTACGCCCGCCGGAAGGGAATGGAGCTGCGGACGATGGAACGCTGGCTTTCGCCCAACCTGAACTACGAGCCTCAATGATTGGCGTCAGGAGACTTCCGCCAGAAGCGGTTGCCTGACCGGCTTCCCGATGGCTGCCGTCAGCGCCGATTTCAATAGTCGAAACCTGTCTTCCGCCCAGCGGTTGAACGTGTCGGAGTCCTGGAACACCAGGTCCCAGGCCTTTGCGGCATCCAGCATCAACAGTTGATGCGTTTGGCCGTCGCCGGGGAAAAAGACGACAAGCACCGCGGATTTTCCCGTCAAACTGATGTCCGTGAAGACGTGCAGCATGGCACCGGGCGGCAACGTTACTTCGCGTGTGGCCGCTTCGGCCAACGGCTGGTACATGCGGTGAAGAAACTGGGAGGTCACTTCGTATGCGTTGCTGGTGCCCAGCAGGCGCGGGTTCGGGGATTCGCCAAAGAGATTTTCCGTGAGATAGGTCGCCGCCTCCCAGGTCGGCATCACGCCAGACGTGACGAGGGATTCGCACAGGTAGGCGATCCAGTTCCTCGTAATCCCAGTTTTCTTCACTGATCCAGGTTTCTTGGCCATGATCGGCGGTCCTTTCGATGCCAGCGTGACGGCCTTGCACCGTCTCTTTGATGTGACACGACCCTGACGAATGATTGCAGTATAGCGACCAGCTGATGACAGTCAACGAAATGCAGCAATCCGGCGCGGGTTACCACGATGCTGGACGGGAGCGTTGAATGGGAGTTTATAGTTGCCGAGGCAGGCCCGCGGTGATGCGGTCGGCGTACTGCTCGTGAATGCGTTTGATATCGGCGAGCGAAGCTAGAAAGACGTCGAGCAGCTCCGGATCGAAGTGTTCAGCCCGATGCCTGATCATCAGATCGACAGCGTGATCGAACTCGAACGCCGGCTTGTAGACGCGGGCCGTCGTGAGGGCATCGAAGGCGTCGGCGATGGCAGCGATGCGGCCTTCGATCGGGATCGCGTCCCCCTTCAGCTTCCGCGGATAGCCGCTGCCGTCCCACCGCTCATGATGCGTCAGGGCAATGGTCGCGGCGACGTTGAGAATCTCCGCATCGGATCCGGCCAGAATGCGATAGCCGATTTCCGCATGCTGGGCGATGACATTGAATTCGTCTTGGGTGAATTTTCCCGGCTTGAGCAGCACATGATCGGGTGTGCCGATCTTCCCGATGTCGTGCATGGGACTGGCCGTCCGGATTAGATCGCAGCGCTCGCTCGACAACCCGTGTCGTCGGGCCAGCAGCTCGCAGTAATGGCTCATGCGTTGAATGTGCTGGGCCGTGGCGCTGTCGCGGTATTCCGCCGCAATCGCCAGCCGTTGTATCGTTTCTTCCCGTGAAAGCCGTAACTCCTTTTCACTCCGTTCGAGCCATTCCAACGCCTGCTGCAGGGCCATCGTTCTGGTTCGAACGACATCCTCGAGATTTTCCCGCTGAAGGCGGGTCTCCATTTCGAGACGGCGGCGGCGCAACGCATTGGCGACGTTGATGAGCACTTCGTTGGCTTCAAAGGGCTTGATGATGTATCCGAAGGCGCCCATGTCGAGCGCAGCATTGGCCAGCAAGGGGCTGTCCAGGCCGGTGACCATGATTGCGGCGGTATGGGGATGCTGGCGGAAGGTATGGCGAACTAAGTCCATACCCGATTCCCCGGGCATGTTGACGTCGCACAGCACTAAGGCAAACGGGGATTCATCCAGCCGCAGACGGGCTTCCTTGGCCTCCGCGGCAACCACGACCTCATAGCCATGTGATTGCAGCATATAGGCGAGCAGCCGTCGGATCGGCTCCTCGTCGTCGACAATCAACACCCGTTTTAGTTCGAGAAGGGCTTGCTGGGTGGGGCGATCGAGCAGCAGCGTCATGTGTCGATGACTCTATCGGCTCAACGAGGTTCGATGCGCGTCCGTCGGTCAGGCTTCGATTGTCTCGGAAGACTGTAAAACGGGCTGCAGCTTTTGTGCCACTAATTAACGATTTTGTGCTGAGTTGCAGGTCCCACGCACATCGGCGATGGCTTGTTTCCGGGACGGCAATCTTGTTGATATCCGGAGATGGTTTTGGGGTAGGAAGTATTCGCCCGTTCCAGAAGGGAAGGCCACCACCGTCGTGAATGGCTCATGGGGTAAGGAGGTTGTACAGAATTCGCCTGGGCGCCACGAGATTGTACAACGCCTGTCCCGGAAGAATGACGTAAAAACGGCTGTTCGAGGCGGGGCCCGTTTCATTGCGCTTTGATAGTCTGTTCACTATAATGCCCCAATTTCTCCGGAGAGATTTCATGAATGCAGCAGCGGGTTTGCTTCGTGCAGACGGCCGACGCAAGGATCAGCTTCGTCCCGTCAAAGTGACGAGAAATTTCATCAAGCACGCCGAGGGGTCAGTGCTGATCGAGATGGGCGACACCAAAGTGATCTGTACGGCGTCTGTCGAAGAGAAAGTGCCTCCGTTTCTGAAAGGCAAAGGCACCGGCTGGGTCACGGCTGAATATGCCATGTTGCCGCGAGCCACCCATGACCGGTCCCCGCGTGAAGCGGTCAAGGGCAGGCAAGGAGGCCGAACCCTGGAAATTCAACGGCTCGTGGGACGGGCACTGCGGGCCGTCACGGAGTTGCCGCAACTGGGAGAACGGTCCATCTGGATCGACTGTGATGTGATCCAGGCGGACGGCGGCACGCGCACTGCGTCGATCACGGGAGCATTCATTGCACTTGCGGATGCCATGGCGATTTTGAAGACCCGCGGGCTCATCAAGAAACGGCCCTTGACCGACTATCTCGCGGCCATCAGCGTGGGCAAGGTGGGCGGAGAGATACTCGTGGACCTGGCCTATAACGAGGATTCGACGGCTGAAGTGGACCTGAACCTTGTCATGACCGGCAAGGGACAGTTTGTGGAAATTCAGGGTACGGCGGAAAAGACGCCGTTTGCCAAGCAAGACATGGACGGCTTTCTGGCCCAGGGGTGGGGGGCCATACAGATATTGACCGCATTGCAGCGTGATCTCATCGGGGCGCTGGATTAGACCCGATGCACCGCGAACTGGTGCTCGCGACTCGCAATCGGCACAAAACAGCGGAGTTAGCCTCACTTCTCGCCGACCTGCCTATTCGCATTCGCACGATGGATGAATTTCCGGACGTCCCTGACGTCGTCGAAGACGGCGACACCTGCGAGGCCAATGCCATGAAGAAGGCGCGCGCTGTATCGGAGGCGACGGGTCTGCTGGCCGTGGCCGACGACACGGGATTGGAAGTCGATGCGCTCGGAGGACGCCCGGGGGTGTTCGCGGCACGTTATGCCGGCCCGCAGGCGACCTATGAGGACAATTGGAAAAAATTATTGCGAGAGATGGCCGGTGTGCCGCGCAATCGTCGAACGGCTCACTTTGTGACAGTCGCCGCCGTGGCGTCGCCTTCCGAATCGGTCGAGGTGACCACCGGTCAGCTCGACGGTCTTATCACAGAAGAGCCGGCCGGGGCGCGTGGATTTGGCTACGATCCCGTGTTTTATGTGCCAGAATTGGGCAAGACCCTGGCTCAGCTCTCAAACGAAGAGAAGAACCGGATCAGCCATCGGGCGAAAGCCTTTGCACAAGTGCGTGAGTTGTTGCAAAATAGAATAAAAATGGGACGGACATAATGCTGGATGTTCAAAAAGGTCGGCAGCGAGGCCGCAGCGAGTGAAGAGGCGAGGCGTACGTTTTTGGTACGTTGAGCCTCTGAATGATGCGAGAACAAAGCTGGCGGCGTTTTTCAACATCCAGAAAGTCGGGGCGTAGCGCAGCCCGGTAGCGCGCCTGCTTTGGGAGCAGGATGTCGGAGGTTCAAATCCTCTCGCCCCGACCAAACCAAGCTTCCTCGTGCCGGCGCCTCATCGGCGTTAGCCCTCTTCTTTAGGGCGCCGGACAAACCCTACAGTGCATCTGCTTTCCTGATGCGTGGTCGTCGTCTTATTTGTCTTTGGACACCCGTACGAGCACCTTGCCCATGGGGCCTTGTGCCAACCTGGCGAATCCTTCTTTCACGTGTTCGAATGGAACGGTGATATCGATTTGTGGTCGCCGTTCAATAGTCTCGAGCCGACCAACGATCTCTTTCCATATCGCTTGAGCCTGCTCCACGCTATAGTCACCAACGGAGACGCCGCCCATGCGAATGCGGCGGAACAATAGAGTCGCCGTATTGAATTCTGGGACAGGCCCGCCGCTTCTCCCAACCACGCTGATCCGGCCGCGATAGTCGAGTAGTCCCAAAAGCTGAGGTAAGAGCGCCCCCCCAACATTGTCGATCACGAGATCGAATTTGTTCGGCGCTAGAGCGGCTCCGATCGCCTTGGCCAGCTGCGGTTCGTTCGGATCAAACACCAAATCGGCTCCGAGCTCCTTCAGCCTGGCTCGCTTGTGAGGACTACGCGACAGTGCGACCACTGTAAGGGTCATCGATTTCCCCAGCAGAACCGATGCCACTCCGACTCCTCCCGACGCGCCGGTCACGAGAAGCCTGGATCCCGGAGCGGGAGGGGAGGGAGGATCGCTCCATTGGGTGAGTGCCTGCCAAGCCGTTAAGAAGACCAAGGGGGCGGCAGCCATTTCTTCGAGCGACCAGCCTGGTGGGATAGGGGCCACACTTCTGGCAGGGACAACGACTTTCTCGGCCAACGTACCCCAGACATTGACACCGACGTCGCAACGTAAAATCCCAACTGTTTCTGCCGGACGCAGATCACGGACACCGGCTCCCACCACCGCCACGTCGCCGACTCCGTCGCGACCCAGAACATGAGGCAGGCGTGGCTGGGCCGGATACATTCCAGAAGCGAGAAAGGCATCGGCGGGGTTGAGTCCTGCGAATCGCACGTTTAAGAGCACGTCGTCTGAACCAGGACGAGGTTCAGGCACTTCACCGAGCCGAAGCTCTTCCACTCCTTTATAGGAGTCCATCAGCCAGGCGCGCATCTACATGTCCAAGCGAAGAGGGAATTGGATTGGCGAAGCATAGTGTGAATGCGCGCATGCTCCACTCGCAGAGTCATCAGACGATGGCGTGCTCATGCTTTTGGAGAGCCTTTACAGGAGTGTCGTCCCGCACGCGGTAGTCTTCAAGGTTGCGCGCAATGATTCCCCTCGAGAGAGAGGGGTAGGTGCCGCTTAATGCCTTTGTCCCGACGATCGTCATCCGGGTGTCATGGTTCACGAAAAGCTCTCGGATCTGCTGCTGAATGCGTGATTTGGCCTCGCGAAAGACTTCCTGGGCCAGATCCCAGAGCTCCGCTTGCCTTCCCTTTCGTTCCTGCTCTTCCACGTAGAGGCTGGTTACCGCAATCAGCAGGAGATCTTCACCAACCGATTCAATGCGATTCTGCCTCCCCTGATCGTCTCGAAACGCCTGCCGCCGGCGAAGCATGGCATAAAAAACAGCACGTGCGAGCCGGCGGCTTGCACGCTCGACAAAAAGGAGGTGGGATCGCACGTTCGTGTGCCGGAAGGGGGCCCGTGACGGCAACCGCCTCGGCATCCATCGCCTGGCGTACCAGGGCACGTAAAATTTGATCAGGCGCGCCATTTCCGCCAGACGCCTCGCCGTTGTCATCTGCTCATCGAAATATTTCCGTGCCTGTTCTAAGTGTACGTTGAGCGCCTCGCGCGCAACGAACGGACGTAAAACATCGGTTGCGCCTTCACCGATACGGTACATCTCAACATCCCGGACCAGTTGTTCGATCCCGAACGCCGGCTCACCGCGAACCCGCTTTGAATCCGCGGTCTCATACCCCATGCCGCCGAAGATCGTCTGGGCGTCCTTCAGGAATTGGATGGTGCTTTCGGAACAGAACAGTTTGGCGATTGCCGCTTCGATTCTGACGTCATAACGGTGTTGATCCGCGAGGCGCCAGACGGCTGAAGCGAGGGCCTCCATCGCAAAAAGGCGTGCGGCCATCCGGCCAACCCGCATCCGCTGGGTCTGCCACTCGGCAAGAGGTCTTTGAAACGTGACTCGACCGTTGGCTCGATCGAGCGTCGGCTGCCATGCTTGTTTCGCCATCCCCAGGCAGATCGCCGGAATGCTCACCGCGCGACCAACATTGAGGATCGTGAGGGCATATTTAAGTCCGCGCCCGACTTCGCCGATCAGACTTGAGGTGGGAATGCGGACATCGCTCAGCGTGATGTGGGCATTTTCGATTCCCCGGCACCCTTCGAACTGGCATCGCTGTCGAATCAGCACTCCCGGGCTGCTCATATCAAGAACAAAGGCGGTATGGACTGATTGCTCCGCGTCTTTCCCTTCCGGAACGGGGGTCCAGATGCTGCGGCCGTCTTGCTTCTCCCGTCTTGCCGGCACACGAGCGATCAGCGTGATATAGCGGGCGATGGGACCGTTGGTACACCACAGTTTCTCACCGTTGACCACATAGCTCCCGTTCGCATCAAGAACCGCTTCAGTCCTGATATTGGCAGCATCGGATCCGGTGAGAGGTTCGGTGAGCGCGAACGCAGAAACCGCTTCTCGGGCCACAACCGGCAAATAGCGACGTTTCTGCTCTTCGCTACCGAACAGGAGCACCGGCATTGCGATACCGATCGATTGGGGCACGGCCACTGTGAGGGCGAGAATATTGCTCCATCCGCCAATGAGCACGAGGGCGCGCCCGTAGTTCTGGTACGAGAAGCCCAACCCGCCGTACTCCTTGGGAATTTTCATGGCGAAGGCGCCGATCGAGAACAGACCGGTAATGACCGAATCCGGGATCTTCGCGGTTCGCTCAATTTCGTCCGGATCAACGTGGTTGATGAGAAAACGTTCCAGCTTGGGCCGGAACTCTTCCCACGCGGCTTTCTGTTCCGCAGATTCATCCGGTGTGACAAGGAGAGAGAAATCCGGCTCACCGGTGTAGAGGCCTGCCATAAAGCTATCACCAGTGAGTCGTTCGCGCGCTTCTTCGATCCGCTCCAGTCCTTTGAAGAGCTGGGTCACGTGGCCCTCCCTCAGGAGATCATCTCCTGTACGGAAGCTGTGCGGTCCAATTCTTCGAATCGAGCCGTGAAGTGTCGCAGCACCGGCGCCTCATACACCATCGCGAGACCATGAATGCTTTCTCGACGACGGAATAAGTCGACGATCGATTCGGCGACGTAGCCGATCTGCATGTTCGTGTAAACCCGCCGTGGGATGGCAAGACGGACCATTTCGAGTTCAGGATGGAGGATCCGACCGGTCGCGGCCTCCCGCTTTCCGAACATGACGGTGCCGATTTCGACTCCGCGGATGCCGTACTCACGATATAGCGCGACGGCCAAGGATTGGGCCGGGTAGTGGTCCTGCGGGATGTGGGGAAGAAATTCTTTGGCGTTCAGGTAGACGGCATGCCCTCCAACCGGTTTAAGAATTGGCACGCCTGCTTGATCGAGGAGCTCCCCAAGATAGCGGACCTGCCCGACACGGAAACCGAGATAGTCCTCGTCCAGAACTTCACGCAGTCCTCTGGCCATCGCTTCCAGATCACGACCCGCCAGCCCGCCGTAAGTTGGAAAACCTTCGACCAGAATGAGCATATTCGTGATTTCACGGGTCCACTGTGCGTCATTGAGGCTGAGAAATCCGCCGATGTTCACGAGACCGTCCTTCTTGGCGGACATGGTACAACCGTCGCCATAACCGAACAGCTCTTGTGCGATCTCCAGAATTGAACGGTCCGCGTATCCCGGCTCCCGCTCCTTGATAAAGAAACAATTTTCGGCGAAACGGCAGGCATCGAAGAAGAGAGGGATACCGTAACGATTCAGGAGCGCGCGGGTCTGTCTGATGTTCTCCATTGAGACCGGCTGCCCGCCGCCGCTGTTGTTCGTAATCGTCAGTAGTACCAAGGGAACGCGGTTCCGGCCCACGCGGTTGATGATCTCTTCCAGCCGCATCACATCCATATTCCCCTTGAAGGGTGATTCATTGTGCGGGTCATAGGCCTCTTTTACCACTGCATCGATCGCTTGTGCGCCCTGGTGCTCGATGTTCGCCCTTGTCGTATCGAAGTGAATATTGTTCGGCACGCACATGTCATGTTTGACGACAGTGGAAAACAGGAGGTTCTCGGCCATGCGGCCTTGATGGGTCGGAATGACGTATTTGTAGCCGAAGATGGAGCGGACCGCCTCTTCGAAGTGATAGTAATTCTTACTGCCGGCATAGGACTCGTCTCCAAGCATCAAGCCGGCCCATTGATGGTCGCTCATGGCGGAGGTCCCGCTGTCGGTCAGCAGATCGACGTAGACGCTTTCCGCGGGGATCCGGAAGAGGTTGTAGCCGGCATCCCGCAACAGGCGGTCACGCTCTGCGCGCGTCGTGCGGCGGATAGGTTCCACGACTTTGATCTTGAACGGCTCGGAGGGGAATTTCATGCGAATGACCTGTTGAATTTCGCCAGCTCGCCCTTGAACGCCTGCGCGCCTGAATACTCAAAGACGTAGCGCGTCATGTCGAACAGGGGAGCGGGATCCAAATCCCTCAACAGTTCGGGCTTCCATGTGATTTCCAATTGGTTGATCATCGTAATCGGTGTTGGCGTCCCGACTACGCCGAGTTCGACCTGGCCGTAGGACTGGGAAAAAATGAGAATCTCGCGATCAAACATTGCGGCGTTGAGATCGGTCGCAGCCCCTTGGCGCCGATAGTCCTCTTCAAAGCGCCGAAACGCCGGCGAGCGGTCGAGTTGCTCACGGAATCCATAGAAGATGTTGATCCCGGCCCGGTGCTGATCGTCCATGACCTGCACCGCGTCGGCGACCACCGCCTCTTGTTGCATCTGCTGCCTGGTCAATACCAATAGCCGGCGAATCACGACTCCTCGTTCTGCTGCGGCCTGGTTTGCCAAGAGGTAGTTCGGATACAACGCCTCGCCTTTTTTCCAGATGTTCCATCTCTCCATGACCGCATCGATGGATCGGTCGGCCGTTTGAACCAGCCGGACTGCCTCGGCATTCGCCTCCGCTCCTTCGTACGTCAACGTTTGAGTCTCGAGTTGCCGCAGTTCTCGCCCGATCGCTTCGACCTTCCGTGGGATGTATCGCGGCGTCTTGGGAACGTGGAGCATGACGTCGACTGCCGTCAATGCCAGAGTCCAATATTGTTTGGCGGAGCTCGGGGCTTTGTCCTTTTGGGCGATCAACAGAAGCTCCACAGGGTTTTTCTCCAGAAGCCTGGCGATTTTGATGCAAATTTCCGGTTTCGGAATCTTGAGTCCGCGGCGGATCAAATTGGCATCCGGTTGCGCGATGCCCAGCTTCTCGGCCAGCGCGTAATCGCTGCCGAGGTCATACCGTTCTTTAATCGCCTCGAGATACGCGGAAATTTCAGACATGCTGCTCCTGTTCTCTGCTATGACGCAACCTAATCATCACGCCGCATGATAGGTGGGATGGCTCGTTTTATCCGGAAGCGTTTGCCGCTCCAGACCCATCCAAAAACCCTCCAGGTAATTGAGCACTGCAATCACTCCGATGCGAAAGTCGTCCTTGGCGCGGTCCGATAGACCCTCCTGTGCGGCGCTTTGAACCGCTTCCACCGCATGCTCCATTGCCTCCTCATGAGTACTCTCGAGCTCTCGATGAAAGGTGAAGTAGGTGATGTCCATGTGAGGATAGCGGGTGTTCTTCAAGTGGGTGAGACCAGGAATCAGGTGGTCCCACATCGTAATCGCCATGTTTTCAAGGCCGAAGGATGCGCCAAGCGCCTTGGTGTGATTGCCGTCACTGTACAACTGCTCCATTCCCTCGATGTAACTGCGCGTTGAAGGAAGCATGGGGGAAGTCAGGGCGTCATGGATGTCAATTCCCGCAGATCGAAGGAAGTCTCGATAGAGGAGTTCGTGCCGATGACGGCTCTGACCGTCGCCCAACTCGGAATAGAGAACTTTGGTCAGTTCGTCAGCGACCTGTTCGTCCTCGGTATTCACCAGCTGCGCGACGAGAATGCGAGGAAAAAAGCGCGCAAAATTGTAGAACTCGATGGCAAACTCTTTGAACTCCTTGTCCGAAAGATTTCCGGCACGAAACCGAGCGAGATAGACATTATTGATCGCCCCATGCCTGAGCACGAGCTGCCGCATGTCTTGATGGAATGTCATGAGTTATCCCTCCAGGACACGGAGTGGAACGGAGAGACGCGGCTGAGAGCCGGACAAACAAATGATATACCTTTCATATCACTGCTGCAACAAAAGAATGTGAGTCAGAATCCCTTGTGTGTACTGACGATCTGGCCAATGCGTTGTAATAAAATCTTTTAAAATATGTTGCCATCTGGTCATGATGATAGTACTATTCTATCATGCAATGTAGGCATGGTATCATTGTGATGACCGACGTTTGAGAGAAATCCCTTCAGCATGAGTCACCTTCGCGGAGTGGAGGGCCCTCACCATGATTGAGCCACGGAGTATCGATCACATCACTCTCTGCGTGGAAAATCTCGCCGAGGCCGAATTCCTGTTCACAAAGGTTCTCGGCTTTGAAGTGATTTGGTCGGCGCGCGACGTCGGCACCGACAAATCGTCGATGGATACAGTGGTCGTGCAGTGCGGCGCCGCACGAATTGCCCTCATGCAAGGGCGAGACAAGGCCATGAAATCCCAAATCAACGACTTTATCGAGCGGTACGGCCAGGGGGTACAACATGTCGCGCTTGAAGTTGATGACATCGAGGCCGTGTGTCGTGAGTGGGAAGCTCACGGGGTCAAGTTCAGCGGATCGGTAAAGGAAGGGCGCGATGGGTTCGGACCACTCAAACAACGATTTACCTATCCGCTGTTTCCAGGGAGCGGACTCTTCATTGAATTGACTCAACGAGAGCACGGAGAGGAACGGGCCAAGACGTTCGTCCGCAGCACGGTCGAATCCTTGTACAAGGATATCGAGCGGGACCAAGCGTCCGGAGCTCAACAGACGATCATCGATTACAAGTCCAAAGAGTCTTGTACGCCCGATGCACCATTGAAGAAAGCGTCATGATCACCGCCTGATTGCGGAGGGTGCATGTATCTCACAAGTAAAGGGAAGGTTCCCCGGCAAGCCCATGTCGGAATTCCCGAGGGACTTTGCGAAGAGGAACACGGCCGAAACGGCTTTGCAGGGCCGGTGTCGCACCTGTACCGAACCCATCCGCCGACCGGTTGGGTGCGGATCGAAGGACCCCTCAGACCTCGCGCCTTCCTGTGTCAATCATCGGCTTCCGCCGAGCCCGTTCTCATCATGCACAGCCTTGACGCCAGCCTGTATCTCTCGCAGCGGACGGAAACCATGCGCCATTTCGTGCGCGACTCGGACGGGGATGTGGTCTATTTTGTCCATCAGGGAACAGGGAGGTTCGAGACCGATTATGGGACGCTGAATTACGAACCTGGCGATTACGTCACCATCCCGAAAGGCACGACGTATCGGGTTCATGTTGACTCGGATCCAGCTGTCTTCCTCATCATCGAAACACCTGAACCAATCGGCTTGGCGGAACGGGGACCACTGGGTCAGCATGCGCTCTTCGACAAGGGGGTACTCGTCTTGCCGGAATTGACCATGATCGAGCGCTCAGAGTCTGAAGGAACAGAGTGGGAAGTCCGCATTAAACGTCAAGGAACCTGGACGCGCGTTGTCTATCCCTTTTATCCGATGGATGTGGTCGGATGGAAAGGTGATCTCTGGGTCGCCAAACTCAACGTGCGTGATTTCAGGCCGGTCACGAGTCCGCGTTACCATCTTCCGCCGAGTGTCCATGGAACGTTTCAAGCAGGCGGCTGCCTCATCTCCACCTTTGCGCCGCGCCCGCTCGAGACCGACCCCGAGGCACTGCGTGTTCCCTTTTACCATCGGAACATGGACTACGATGAAGTTCTCTTCTACCACGCGGGCGAATTTTTCAGCCGTGCCGGTATTCAGCCGGGCATGTTGACGCTGCATCCTCAAGGCATTCATCACGGACCGCAGCCCAATGCGGTGGAATCCAGCAAGAACAAGACCCATACGACCGAAGTCGCCGTCATGATCGAATCCAAACGTCCATTCTCGGTGGAAAAAGACATGGAGGCATTGGAAATTCGGGACTATGCGATGAGCTGGAGTCAACCATGAAACTGGTGACATTTCAGATCGGCACGCCACTGGGCCCCCTTTACCGTGTGGGCGCACTGCACGGCCAGCATGTCGTCGACCTGAATATGGCCTATGTCCGATGGTTGTCGGATCAAGGAGAGGCGCAGCCACGCCGTTTGGCCGATGCCCAGGTGCCGTCGATCATGCTGGCGTTCCTCGAAGGGGGGCACTCGACGATGGCAGCGGCGCGACGTGCGTTGGATTATGTGAATGCCCTTGGTCCTTCAGCCCGAGGCCCCGAATCAGAAACAATTGTTCATCCGCTTCATATGGTGAAGTTGGCGGCACCACTGCCAAATCCTCCGTCCCTTCGTGACTTTATCGCGTTCGAAGACCACATTGCGGCGACGTCGAAGAAACGGGGTCAGCCCATCCCGCCGGAATGGTACAAATTTCCCGTGTACTACAAGGGGAACCATCGCACGGTTATCGGACCGGATGACACATTGCCGTGGCCGCTCGACACGGCAAAGCTGGACTACGAATTGGAACTCGCTTGCGTGATCGGACGCAAGGGACGAGATATTTCAGAACAACAAGCCGAGAAGTATATCGCCGGCTATACGATCATGAACGACTTCAGCGCCCGCGACATCCAGTTTCAAGAAATGGCCTGCAGACTCGGGCCGGCCAAAGGGAAAGACTTTGCCACGGCCCTCGGGCCATGTCTTCTGACCCCGGAAGACATTGTCGATCTCGGCGCATTGACGATGATTGCCAGAGTGAATGGGGAAGAATGGTCCCGAGGCCGCTTCGGGACGATCCATTGGTCGTTCGCTCAAATGATTGCCCATGTTTCGCGGGGAGAAACGATCTACCCGGGAGATGTGTTCGGATCCGGAACCGTGGGAGGGGGCTGCGGCTTGGAATTGGACCGCTACCTGAACCCGGGCGATGTGGTGGAACTGGAAGTTCAGCCAATTGGCGTGCTGAGGACGCAAGTCGTCGGCCGAAACAGCGGGGAGACCACATGACCACGATGACAGCGGAGCAGGCCCTCGCCGAACTGGAGCAACGTCATCGAGCCCTCTACGCAACGCCCGAAATTGATGGGAGGCTCGAAACCATCATTCGAGCTGGACCACAAACTCACCTGACCAAAAGCGACATCCTCAAGATTTTACGTTCGGCTCGATCGGTCTTTTTTGACACCCATGTCGAAGTCGTGTCCGGTCATCACACCGCCACCTATCTGAGATTCGACTCCATCGCTCGTTTCCCCGATTTAATAACACGGATCGCGGACGACATGGCCGACTGGATCACGCGAACATTCCCACCCGATACGGTGACAGGCCTGCTGGCGACGGCCTCGGGAGCGGAACAGTTGGCTAATGGCGTCGCCGGCCGTCTTCGGGAGATGACCCCGTTGCGGGTCACCTTGACTCCATACAGTTGCGAGACGGGACGGATCGGGACAGACATCAACAGCGGCTCCATTACAGCAGGGGACCGGTTTCTTGCCTTGAATGACGTCACGACACGCGGCAATTGCGTGAGCAAACTCGGAAAGGTCATCACTGACAATGGGGCCCGACTGATTGGAATGATGGTCTTCGCCCGGCGCGACAGCGGTCAATTCCCTCTGATGAAGGACCTGGTCGCACAACACCCGTTCTACTACACCGCGGACCTCGCGATGCCGCAGTGGGAGCCAGCGCAATGTCCGCTGTGCCGGAGCCGAAAACCGCTGTTGTCATGGAAAGACATGCCTGAAATTTGACCACTACTCTGCGAGGAGGTGCTCATGGAGCTGGCAGACGTGAAGCGCGATATCAAACGAGCCGACTTGCTCCAGATGTATTCCTACCTTCGGCTCACGAGGACCCTGGAGGACCGCATCACCGCTCTCTATCGTCAGGGGCGAATCGTGGGCGGCTGCTACACCAGCCACGGCATGGAGGCCATCGCGGTGGGATACGCTTCTGCACTCGAACGTGACGACGTGATCGCTCCGTTTCACCGGGATATGGGAGCCTTCCTGATCCGGGGCATTACGCCGGGCGAAGTCCTTGCACAGTACTTGGGAAAGCGGACGGGGCCGACGAAGGGGAAAGACGGCAACGTGCACATGGGCGATCTCAAACGCGGGATTATCGGCTTTGTCAGCCATTTGGCGGATAATTTGCCGGTGGCAACCGGAGCGGCCTTGGCTTTCAAGATCAGAGGAGAATCGCGCATCGTCGTTGCGGGAACAGGCGACGGCGGAACCAGCAGGGGAGATTTCCATGAGGCCATGAACTTTGCGGCGGTGCGAAAGCTTCCCGTGGTGTTTTTTTGCAACAACAACCAGTATGCCTACTCCACGCCGCTCCGCTATCAAATGGCGATTTCCGATGTCGTTGAGCGGGCCAAGGCGTACGGAATGCCGGGGGAGATCGTGGATGGGAACGATGTGGCGGCCGTGTATGTCGCGACAAAACGGGCGATTCAGCAAGCCCGTGGCGGCGGGGGACCGACCTTCCTCGAGATCAAAACCATGCGGATGCACGGCCACTCCGAGCATGACCCGGCCAAGTACGTTCCCCGAGAGTTGCTGGACGAATGGAAGAAAAAAGACCCGATCCTTACCGCAGAGCGCCTGCTGATGGAACTGGGTTATGGAGACGACACCTACTTCCATGAGGTCGGCGAGCGGGCGAAAAAAGAAGTGGAAGCCGGCCTAGAATTTGCCGAGAAGAGTCCGCTCCCCGAAGGACCAGAGGTCTTGGAAGGGGTCTTTGCCACGGAGGCCAATGGGTTGTCATCACGCTGTTGATGCAAGGAGCGCCGCATGACTACTACAACCGCGCAGGCAACGGGAGAGGTCACGTACCTGGAGGCGATCTCGCAAGCGCTGGATGAGGAGATGACGCGAGATGAGCGAGTGTTCCTTATGGGTGAAGATATCGGCCCATACGGAGGCGCATTCAGAATCACCGAAGGGTTTCTCGACAAATACGGTGAATGGAGAGTCCTGGAT
>DASTQE010000030.1:0-4502 GCA_035761895.1 Nitrospira sp.
GTTTACTGGAAGGAGACGCCCTTGATCCGATTACCGGCAATCTCTACGGAACGGATGAAACATCCGGATTGCCTGCCGAGGCCGTTCGTGCCTCTTTCGGCTGCGGCAATCCCACGGGATTGGCCACCATCCAACCAGGCGAGACGGTCCTTGATCTCGGATCAGGCGGTGGGATTGACGTGTTTCTCTCGGCCAAACGGGTAGGGCCGACCGGCAAGGTGTACGGCCTCGACATGACGGACGAGATGCTGGCCCTGGCGCGAGACAACCAGCAGAAGGCCGGAGTGACGAATGTCGAATTCCTCAAAGGCGACATCGAGCACATGCCGCTCCCGGATAATTCTGTGGATCTGATCATCTCCAACTGTGTGATCAATCTCTCACCGGACAAGGATCAAGTGTTGAAAGAAGCGTTCCGAGTGCTCAAGCCGGGCGGTCGCTTCGCCGTGTCTGACATCGTCGTCCGCGGCACGATGCCACAGGAGATCCGCCACAGTGTGGAGCTTTGGGCCGGGTGCGTGGCAGGAGCCCTGGAGGAAGCCGTCTACCTCGCGAAGCTGACACAAGCCGGCTTTGAGCAGACCAGCATCGAACCCACCCGTATCTATTCCGCTGAAGATGCGCGTGAGTTCCTCATGGGTGCCGGTCTCAATGTGGACACGGTGGCCAAGGAGATAGATGGCAAGTTCATGAGCGGCTTCATTCGAGCCGTCAAGCCAACGGAGACCAGGTCCTGTTGCGCCACGACCTGCTGTGCATAACGAGAAGGAGGAGGTCTCATGAATGCGGCTCTCACGATCCGTGCGCCGGTTCAGCTCAAGCGGCTGAATCCTTTTGAACGGTATCTCAGCGTCTGGGTAGGCCTCTGCATTGTGGTGGGCGTGGCGCTCGGCAAAGCCGCCCCTGATCTCATGAACCAGCTACGCGCTTCGGAATTCGGCGAAGGGAGTCATATCAATCTCCCGATTGCCGTCCTGATTTGGTTGATGATCATTCCGATGATGATGAAAGTGGATCTGACAGCCCTGCGCCAAGTCAGGCAACGGCCGAACGGCTTGTTCGTCACACTCTTCGTCAATTGGGTGGTGAAGCCATTCTCCATGGCATTGTTTGCCTGGCTGTTCTTTCGTCATGTGTTCGCCGCGTGGCTCACTCCGGCGGAGGCCGAGCAATACATCGCAGGGTGTATCATTCTCGCCGCCGCGCCTTGTACCGCCATGGTCTTTGTCTGGAGTTATCTCACGGACGGAGATCCAGCCTACACTTTGGTGCAGGTCACGGTGAACGATCTGCTGATGCTCGTGCTTTTCGCACCCATTATCGGCCTGCTTGTCACCGGGACTTCGACGCTGACCGTGCCGTACGGCGTCCTGTGGTACTCGGTGTTGGCCTTCATCGTGATTCCGCTGACAATAGGGACCGTACTTCGCTGGTGGCTGATCCAGCAGCATGGGCGCGACTGGTTTGAGCAGACATTTTTGCCCAGGTTTGCGCCCATCACCATCACCGCCTTGTTGCTGACCCTCATCCTCATTTTTGCGTTTCAAGCCGACAATATCATCGGCAAACCCTGGCACGTCGCCCTCATCGCCATCCCAATCTTATTGCAGGTCTACATGAACGCCTCGCTGGCCTATTCGCTCATGCATTGGTTCCGCGTGCCTTATTCGGTGGCCGCGCCGGGCGCATTGATTGGTGCCAGTAATTTCTTCGAGCTTGCCGTCGCGACCGCCATTGCCTTGTTTGGGGCGGAATCCGGAGCGGCGTTGGCCACCGTCGTGGGAGTGCTGGTAGAGGTCCCCGTCATGTTGTCAGTATGCGGCATCTGCAATAACACCAGACAGTGGTTTCCGAGAGAGGCCGCGATTTGAAACGGCGAGTCCTCTTTTTGTGCACTGGCAATTCCGCTCGCAGCCAGATGGCGGAAGGCCTCCTTCGCCACATGGCCGGAGACGTCTTTGATGTGTTCAGTGCTGGAACCCGGCCAGCGGGACTCAACCCTCGCGCGGTGGCCGCCATGAAGGACATCGGCGTGGACATTAGCAGACAACGCTCAAAGCATGTGGAGGAGTTGTTGAACGGGCGCTTCGACTATGTCATCACCGTTTGCGACCGAGCCAAGGAATCATGCCCAGTTTTTCCCAGCCCAGGCGCGCTGTTGCACTGGAGCTTTGATGATCCGGCGGCCTGTGAAGGCACCGAGGTTGAACGAGAGAAGGTATTTCATCGTGTCCGAGACGAGATTCACGGACAGATCAGAGCATTTCTCAACAGCCAAGCGCATGGTTAAAAGAGGAGGGTCACGCAATGCCATACCGATCTGTGGTGTACAGCCTCAGTGTATGCGTCTTGATCCACGGTCTGCTCCTTGCTGATGACGGGTGGGGACAGTCCACGTCGGCGGACACGGCCCGGATCACTACGCTCCAGCCCTACGCGGTGGTGAAAGGTATCGAAGGGCGGTTTACTGTCGCTGGCTCCAACACGATGTATCCATTAATGACTCGGCTTGTCGGCGAATTCAAACGGTACTACCCGAATGTCCAAGTCGGTGTTGAAGGACAAGGCTCTAAATCGGTTGCTCCCGAAGGGACTACCGGGCAAGGGCCATTCTGGGAAATGGTACAAAACAAGTCGGTTTACCGTCGGGGGGACGGAAGTGACGATGGGCATCATGTCTCGATGCAAGTCCATGTCATGGCGTCTTCTCGGAAACTGTCCACAAAAGAATTGGACACCTTTCGATCCCGTTATGGGTATGAACCGCTAGAAATTCCCATCGCTCTTGAAGCTGTCGCTATCTATGTGCATAGCGATAATCCGGTTGCTGGTCTTACTCTTGATCAGGTTGATGCCATCTTCTCGGACGATCGAAGACGGGGAAGAACATCTTCGCTTGTGACCTGGGGCGATGTCGGTCTCACAGGCGACTGGAGCAAGGCACCGATTCATCTCTTCGGGCGCGATCAACGCTCAGGCACACGGAGTTTCTTTAGAGAGCAGGTTCTCATGAATGGTGAATTCAAGCCCACGGTCAGGGAGGTGCCAGGTGCGGCCATGCTGACTGTTGCAGTAGGCGGTGATCCCCTGGCTATTGGCTATAATGGCATTGAATATCAAATGTCATCTGTCCGGCCGGTTCCACTTGCCGCCGCCGATGGCCGTCCTTTTGTAAGCCCTACGGCTGAGACCGCCCTCGATGGTACCTATCCGCTGACTCGTGACCTCTACTTGTACATCAACAAGAAACCGGACCAAGACCTGAGCCCTGTCCTTCGGGAGTTCGTAAGGTTCATCAACAGTCAGGAAGGACAGCATCTGGTTGTGAAATCGGGAGTCTATGCATTGCCGCTTGCCAAAATTCAGCAGAATCTCTTTCATGTTTCGAACCGCAAAGTCGCCTTACAAGGTCAGCCTTGACCATTGAAAAAGCTTTCCCGTTTTGGATGGTGGCGGGTGTTCACTTGGAAGACGGCGTGCCAGTGGTTAGGCCGTGAGCCTCCAACATCTCCAGATTCAATGCAACGAGAGACGCCGACGGTGTATACCATCCCGCACGTGACACGATTTTTCGTCCATCGTCGCTATGGATGAAGTGGATAAACTCCCGTATCTCGGCATCCCACCCTTTGGCCGGATCCCTATTGATGTAGAGGTACACGGATCGGCTCAGTGGATACTGTCCCGACCGTACGGTTTCCAGGGTCGGGCGGACTCCTGGAGTCCCAGGCTTATCGCTGAGAGAAAGCGCGCGAACAGCCGATGTCTCCAAGCCGGTCAAGCCGTAACCAATGCCATATCGGTCTTTCTCCAGCGCCACCACCATCGATGCCGAGCCTGGCTCTGTCTTTATGTCCGGCTTGAATTCTCCCTCAAGCAGCGCGACGTGCTTGAAGAATGCCCGGATGCTCCGTGAGCGGTGATCAAGCCCGTACAGGTGAATCGGCGCGTGAGCCCAGGTGCCCGAGAGCCCTCGCCGGCCCCATGTGCGTATCTCCGCCATGCCCCGTTTCCGCGTGGAAGAGAAGATGGCATCGATCTCGGCCAGTGTGAGGTTTTTGACGGGATTGTCCCGATTCACATAGACCGCCAGCGCCCCATACGCTATCACCAAGCCGGTCGGCGCGTAGCGACGCTTCGCCGTGAACCGGCTGAGTTCGTCTTCTGTAAGGGCTCGTGGCAAGGCCAAGAGCTCGGCATCATAGGACCCCATATGGCCGGCTGTATCGCCATCTCCCCGGCGCATCCGAGAGTGTCCGGTGATGAAGGCATCGACGGGAGTTGATCGCGAGGCTCCGGCTCCCTGCACCGCAATCGTCACTTCAGGGTGTTTCCGAAGAAATTTCGCGGCGAGTACCGATATCAGCGGCTTCACGGCGTCCGACACCACGATGGTCATACGCCCTTTTACTCGGGTCTGTGCCGTAGGAGATGCCGGCGATACATGATCTGTCGCTGCGCGCACCAGATTGTTTTCGTCCGAGAACAGCGTCCAACTGGCA
>DASTQE010000031.1:0-20558 GCA_035761895.1 Nitrospira sp.
TCCAGGGACTGTAACGCGTCAATGGTTCCCATCTCGTGAGTGCGGACATGGCTCAACCTCCTTAAAAGGATTAATTGGTGATATTGGTGATAATAGTCGTGGCTCGATGGCCAGGCATAACACTGCAGCGACCCGGGCCGATTTGCGATTTGGTTGAGGACAATCTGGTCAGGCGGTCCGATTCAAGAACGACCTGATCCCACGTGAGATCAGCGCAAGCCACGATCAGCTGTTCCAGATCGGAGTTTGACACAAGGCTCACCATCTTCATTACCGTTCGAGTCGTGTCACTGTGATTCGCCACGTTCGTCTCCGTATCTGGGGACTGATACTGGTCGCTCGATGCATCGACGGTGCCAGACCCAACACGTAAGAAATTTTCACACCACCGGCTGCGGTTGCGTAGAATTGAAGGCCGGGCAGCGAAAAGACGGCGGCGGATCAAGCTGTTGCGAAATAGGACAGTCGATGGCAAGGGGTGGGGAGTCTTTCAACATTGCGCGTGAAGCACGTATCAACACATCAGCCGGTCATCAATTAAAGACCAAAACCGGGCACGAAGCGTGATGCAAGACGGCGTGGGAGACACTGCCGAGGACCAGGCGTCGTATCCCTTGCCTGCCTCGTGATCCCATGAGAACGAGGTCGACTTCCTGGCTCTTCGCTTGGTCAAGGATCGATTCAACCGGTGTTCCAATCAGCACCTGGCTTCGAGTGGAGTACCCCAATCTTTGAAGCTGATTGGCTGCAGATTGGAGAAACAATTGTGCGTTCTCTCTCTCCCTTGCCTGCAGGGGTTCTGCCGCAAGGGCCGCCGTGCCCCAGGATGGAGTGATGGCGGGTAGCACGGACAATAACGTCACCTCCGCCGTCTCCCGGAACGGATGCAGCTGCAGAAACCGAATGGCATCCTCAGTATCCGAGGAACCCTTCAGGGGCAGCAGGACCTTCCTCATCATCTTCACCGGTCCAGGCACGATCAGTTTTGCACAGGGTGCTGAGGTGAGAATGCGATGAGAGACACTGCCAAAGAGCCGCTCCTTGATGGGCCCCAGACCTCTTGCACCCATCACGATGAGCTGGATCTGTTCCTGTTCAATCGTCGTCAGGATGACCTCAGCCGGTGACCCGACCTGGAGAACTCTTGTGACAGGTCCCGTGTGGAACGGAAGGAGGGAGACAGTGCGATCGAGCAGTCGCTCTCCATCCGCGCGCATGCCCCGTTCGACCTCGCGGTAGAGCTCTTCAGCGACCTCCGGCACCATCATCGGATAAGCCGGCTTGGGTACATTGAGCGCATGAAGCACAAACAAGTGATCGATGGAGAGATATTTCAGTAACCGTAAAGCTTCATTGGCATTTTCCGAGCCATCGATTGCCAGCAATGTCTTCATCGATGATGTTTTCCTCTCGTTCTTCTGAAGTCCTTGCCCATTTCGCTGAGGATAACGCTCAATGACAATCGGAGGGGCACAAGAAAACAAAATAGAGCACGACGAGAAGACCTACAATCAGTGCCCCAAGCAACAGCCACTTTTCTTTCGTCATCGGTACCCCTTGACCGTATCTGCTAATTACGCCAGCAATTCCAGTGCCGTCGGGCCCTCCGTCCACCTAATTGATAAACCACGCCTTCTCCATCGGAATTATGCCCCGTTCTGCCACAGGCCAAGAAGCGCGCTGTAGCATGGCTCCACTCTGGGTCGCAGTTTGCGCTCGGCTCGGCCGCAAAAACTTACATGTTGAGCGCTGCGCCGCTGGATAACGATGGGCATTGTCCTTGCTGTATTCCCAGATTTATGGCCGGTCCCCTCTTCAAAAAGATGCTTGTTCCCGTCGATTTCTCATCCTGTTCAGAAGCGGCCCTTCGTGTCGCCTTGGAGCTTGCAGAGGCGCTAGCCGCCGAGATCACTGTAATGCACGTCATCGATGTGAATGCGGTGGAGGCTTTTAATCGTCTCGGACTGTTGGCCGTTCCCTCAGATGCCACAGCACAGCGGAAGCGGTTACGCCATCACGCTCGTCTCAAGATGAGACAACTCCTCAAGTCTCCACCTGATGGTCCGTCGATCAGAAGACTCGTGGTCGAGGGCACTCCGTTTGTTGAAATCGCCAAGTTTGCCCGCGGAGAGGGCATCGACTTGGTGGTTCTTGGCAGTTACGGTGGTCGTTCAGATAGCATGGAAAAAATCTTTTTTGGAGCGACCGCCGACAAGGTCGTACGGACGGCGGGATGCGCGGTGCTCACTGTTCCGCTTCTGCGGCAGAGACCGAGAAAAGACATCGTCTTGTGAAACGGACGTCGATCAAGCGGCTGCTCTTGGCCACGGACTTTTCGGAGTGGGCTCGTCGGGCGGAGGACTTTGCGTGTGCTCTGGCGGCTTCCTGGCGGGCCGAACTGACGGTCATGACCGTCCTGGAGTTCCCGCCGGGTATGGATCCTGAGTACGCCGTCAACAAACATTATTTGACGGAGCGGATGTCCGACGTGTCGTCGCGGCTCGCGGAGTTCAGCGGACGGTCACAACACCGAGGCATCGCGACGACAACACGAATCGCCACCGGGATTCCAAGCGAAGAGGTCATTGCCGCGGCTGTCGCGGAAGAGTCCGATCTGGTCATTGTCGGCACCCGCGGCAAGTCCGGTCTCGCCCACGTGCTGCTGGGAAGCACCGCGGAGCGCGTGATTCGCACGGCGCCCTGTCCGGTCCTAGCCGTTCACATGACGAAACCCGAAGGGCGAACGGAGGAAAATATCTGCCTCGATCGCATTCTTGTTCCCATCGATTTTTCGGAGTGCTCCTTAGAGGCTGCGAAATTTGCCGGCGTGGTCGCCGGCCAGGCTAAGGCGTCCATAGAACTGCTTCACGTCATGGAACCCCGTTCTTACGGGATCGATTTCACGATAGAACACCCCGATGAGCGTGATCAGAGGCGAAAGCGGGCGACCGAAAGGCTCGAGGCGTTGTCTTCCGAACTCGCCGGGCCTGGGATCACCGTGAAGATGTCCCTCTTGGGAGGCGCTCCCGCAGATACGATTCTCCAGGTCGCGAAAAAATCCTCATGCCCCCTTCTCGTCATGGGCACTCATGGACGCCGGGGTCTTTCACACGCCTTTGCGGGAAGCGTGACGGAAGCCGTGTTGCGGCGAGGGATTGTTCCCGTCTTGGCTGTACGACACCCTGCGTTCAGCGCAGATTCGCAGAGTAGCAAGGGGCGCCCACTCGGATCGATGCTCATATGAATCTCACCAATGAAAAGGCCGCGGGATTCTTCGTCCCGGTGGCGGTCTCCCTCGAGAACGTGCTGGGACGCCTCGACGCGCTCTCACGGCAACCTGAATTTGTCCTACAGCGTGAATTGGGACTCGCGCGAGCGCTACAACCCTATCTGGAGGACGGAGCGGGCGGAGTGCTGCCCGCGCTTCCGCAAGAAACCGAACTCGCGAATCTGTCGCTCTTCTGCGATTTTTATCCGGAAGACGGGCAATTGACGCTAATCGAACAACTCCGAGATGTCATCACGGAGCATATTCCGGATGAGGAGCGCGCCTGGCTCGACCCATTGAAGCATTCGTACATCGATCTCTTGGAACTCGTCACGGCAGCCACACCCCATGCGCCTCTGACGCTTCGTTCGTTAGGAGACGGTAGAACCTTTCTCCTGCCGTATGAAGACTTCGCCAAGGATCTTTCCGCCGGACAGATCCTTTTGACGCGCGTGATCACTGATCCGAAGCGGCCTGGTTCCGACCACGCGGTCTGGGCCGGCTGCGGCCTTATCCTGTCTCCTTCGGACGGCAAGGCCGTGTATGACGAAACCCGGGACTGGGAGCGGCGCACGGAGATGTCCACGGGCGAACTGGTTTTGGGCGAATGGCAGGAATTCACAAAGCGCTTCGGTCATGTGTTGTTGTGGATGTTTGCCGAGAGGCGGGTGGCCACCCTCATGGATGCGGTCGCGCACATTCAGTACCGTACTCCGAAGGGCGAACCCTACCTCTATGCCATTGCCCTCTACGACCACCATGAGTATCGATTTTTCGCCGACGGCCTGTCGGGCATGGACGAGTGGAAAGCGGAACCCCCCGCACGACAGGCAGCAGAAGGACAACAGGAGATGTCTGTCATGCCAAGAGTGTGGGTGCAAAAATCCGAGACTCAGAATGAGGAGGTGATTGTCGCACGCCTGACGTTGACGTCCTCACAGCTTATTGTCGAATGCGATGGTCGCGACCGACTCAATGACGTCAAGCATCGTCTCGCGGGGGTCTTCGGGTTTGCATTGCACTTCCGAAAAGAGACGCTGACGCCGCCGTATCGCCGCATCACGCTCGAAGAACTACAATCAGAGCAACCGGTGAGGGTGATCGTCTCTCAGGAAGACGATCGGAACATGCTGCAGGCGTTCTTGGAAAAGGCTTACCTCGAATGGTCGGATCAACCGCATGGCATGCTTGGAGGAAAAACACCGCGGCACGCGGCGGCCTCGGCAGCCACTCGTGAGGTTGTGGCTCATCTTATTATGGAGATGGAAGAGACCGATCCCGGCGTACGACGCAACGGCCAGCGAGCGTACGATTACAATATCCTGCGCGGACATGTCGGCCTGGACGACAGGCTGTAACGACCGCCCGAGCGACATGGGCCGCGAGGCTCCGCTATCTTCGACGGTATCCACGTGATAGCATGTTGCTGTTTGCACCTTCTTCAGAAGGGAGGACGGCTATGGGCAGTGGGCGCATGATCGTACTGAGTGTTCTGATGAGCGCAAGCATCTGGGGTTGCGGATATAACGATTTGCAAGGACTCGATGAAGATACCAAGGCCGCCTGGAGCGAGGTGGTCAACCAATATCAGCGACGGGCTGATCTCATCCCCAACCTCGTCGCGACGGTCAAGGGCTATGCGGCGCACGAGAGGGAGACGCTCGAAGGTGTCGTCGAGGCTCGAGCGAAAGCCACCAGCATCCAGGTGACGCCTGAGATGCTACGGGACCAGGCGTCCTTCGAGCAGTTTCAGAAGGCGCAAGCCGGGTTGACCTCTGCGTTGGGACGTCTCATCGCTGTGGCTGAAAACTATCCCAATCTCAAAGCCGACCAGAACTTCCGGGATCTTCAGAGCCAGCTCGAAGGCACGGAAAACCGCATTGCGGTCGCCCGCAAGCGCTATATCGACCGGGTCGCCGAGTTCAATAAGATGGTCCGGTACTTTCCAACGAATATGACGGCCAAGCTCTTGCTGCATATGGAGGAAAAACCGAATTTCACGGTCGCCGACGAGAAGGCGGTCGCAAAACCGCCGGAGGTCAAGTTTAACTGAACCTTTTCGAATGATGCACGCCGATGGTATGAGCCGTGTTTGGCGAGTGCCGGCACGGCTCATCCTCTTCTTGGGACTGCTACTCAATCCTCTGCTCGTTTCTGCGCTGGACGTTCCGCCCTTAACGGGCCGAGTCGTGGACCTCGCCCGGGTCTTGCCGGCCCATGACGTGGAACAACTCACCGATCAGCTCAAGGCGCATGAGGAGAACACCGGCAATCAAGTGGCGGTGCTGATTCTTCCTTCGCTCGGCGGCGAGCCGTTGGAAGAGTTCTCCCATCGCGTTGCGACCACCTGGAAGCTCGGCCGGAAAGGCACCGACAATGGCGCGCTCCTGCTCATTGCCCTCAAGGAACGAAAGCTCCGGATCGAGGTCGGTTACGGCCTCGAGGGGACTCTGACGGATCTCCGCTCGGCCCGCATCATTCGCCAGGAGATTGTGCCTCGCTTCAAGGAAGGCGACATCCCGGGCGGCGTGCGCGCTGGGACGGAGGCCATTCTCAAGACGATCGAAGGGACGTATCAGGCGGCCGATGAGACGAGGCGTCCATCAGCGCCCGAGACGGATGCCCTTTCTTATGTGATGCTCGGCATCATTGTCGGGTTCCTGGCCGGAATCGTCCTCAGCCAGGGCCTCCGGCGCGCCCGAGCACTGCTCGGGGCCGTCCTGTCGTTCATGGTGGCACAGGCCGCGAGCATTCCATGGGGGGTGATGGCGGCTGGTGTCACAGCCGCTCTCCTCTGGTTGGTTCTGAGTGCAGGCGGTGGCGGACGCCGACGCACGGGATTCGACGACTGGGCCTGGTACAGGAGCGGCGGAGGTGGATGGAGTGGAGGGGGGGCGTTCGGAGGCGGAGGGGGATTCAGCGGCGGGGGCGGTGATTTCGGCGGCGGAGGAGCCAGTGGGGACTGGTAAGCCCATGCAACTCAGCGATGAGGAGAAAGCTCGCATTAGCGAGGCCGTACGTGCCGCTGAAGCGCGAACGAGCGCGGAAATCGTTCCGATGCTCGTGGCCCGTTCCGGGCTCTATCGAGACGCGCAGCACCGGGTCGGACTGGCGCTCGCCTTGATGGTGTTGACGGCTTTGCTGATGGGTGAAGGCTTGTGGGTGTCGTGGGCATGGCAGGCGGTCCATGCCGCGTGGCTTCTGCTTGCCACCTTATTGGCCTATGCCATCGGCTCGTGGATCGGCAGGTTCGCTCCCGTCATTCGGGCGGTCACGTCGACGGAGCGCCTCCGCAGCAAAGTGGAGCTGAGGGCACAGCGAGCCTTTGCGCAACATAGCCTTTCCCGGACGCGGCAGCGCACCGGCGTCCTCCTCATGGTGTCGCTGCTCGAGCATCGCGTGTGTGTGTTGCCGGATGTCGGCATCAGTCCCGGCATTGCACAGGCTGAATGGAACGAAGTCGTCGACGCGGTTGTGACCAGGCTCAGACAGAACGACATTGCCGGCGGGTTCTGCGCCGGCATCGAACGATGCGGTGTCCTGCTGGCTCACACCTCTCCCGCCTCCCTCGGAGACAATCCGGACGAGCTCTCCAACCGTCTCTTGCAGGAGCCATAACGTGTGACGTGACATCAGTTCCCACCGAGCGGTAAAAATAGAGACTTTCCGGAGAATCCTGCTAAAATCCGAACGATGTCCGACCGCACCGCCGTCTCTTCCGTTCCACTACAGCAGGAAAACCACTCGCTGGTGAAGGCCGCCGGCGTCATCGGCATTGCCACGTTTTCCAGCCGCATTTTGGGCTTCATCCGGGACATGGTGCTCGCGCGGCTGTTCGGCGCCACGGTCGCAGCCGACGCGTTTTACGTCGCCTTCCGCATTCCCAGTCTGCTTCGCGAATTGTTTGCGGAAGGGTCGATGTCCGCCGCCTTTATTCCCGTGTTTACGGAATATCATTCGCTAAAGTCCAAGCGCGAAGCGTGGGAGTTGGCGAGTGCAGCGTTTACCACCCTGCTGACGATCGTCACGCTCGTGACATTGGTAGGGATTGCCGCTGCCCCTTGGCTGGTGCAGTTGCTGGCGCCGGGTTATCAGACTTCGCCCGACAAGCTGGCATTGACGACGTTGCTGGCGCGGGTCATGTTCCCCTACCTCTTGTTCATCAGCCTCGCCGCAATGGCCATGGGGATTCTGAATTCGGTGCGGGCATTTGCGGTGCCTGCCTATGCGGCCTTGTTCCTGAACATTTTTATCATCGGCTGTGCGCTGTTCCTGTCGCCGCACCTGGAGGAGCCGATCGTCGGCGTCGCGATTGGTGTTGTGGCCGGAGGGGCCGCGCAGTTCGTGATGCAGCTTCCCAGCCTGAAAAGGCGGGGCCTGCTGTTCGGATTCCGGTTCGAGCCGGACCATCCTGGAGTCAAACGGATCGGTCAGCTCCTGGTGCCGTCCTTGCTCGGCATGTCGGTCACGCAGGTCAATTTGACGATCAGCACAATTTTGGCGTCATTCATCGCGGGCGCGCCCACGTACCTGTTTTACGGCATGCGGCTGATTCAGTTTCCGCTGGGCATCTTCGGCGTCGCGCTCGCAATGGCCATTCTGCCCACTCTCTCGGCACAGGCGGCTCGCGGGGCGATGGAAGAGCTGCGGACGACCCTCGGGTTCGGCTTGCGGATGATCCTCTTTATCATGTTCCCGGCGATGCTCGGGTTGATTTTCCTGCGCACGCCGATTGTCCACCTCTTTTTCGAACACGGCACATTCACGGCACATGATACCGCCGAAACCGCCATGACGGTGCTCTGCTATGCCGTTGGCCTCTGGGCGTTCGGCGGCGTGCGCATTATCCTGGCGGCCTTCTATTCCCTCAAGGACACGAAGACGCCCGCCATTGCGGCAGCCATTGCCGTGACGGCCAACATCGTCTTTTCGCTGCTCCTCATGTCTCCACTCGGCGCATCAGGCCTGGCGTTGGCCACCGCGCTCGCGGGCATGCTCAATGGCGCCATCCTGGTCGCCGTGCTCAATCGCCGTCTCGGTGGTGTGGAGTGGGGGCCGGTCGGCCGGTCGGCGGGTCGTGTCATGGTGGCCTGCCTTCCGCTCGTGCTCGCCTGTCTCTGGGTGGCTGGGGCGCAGGTCTGGACGCATCAGGACGAGTGGGTCGCGAAGTCGGTGATGCTCGTCGTAGCAATCGGACTCAGCGTGAGTGGATACCTGGGTGTCCATGCTCTGATGCGTTCGGAAGAACTGGACCTCGTCTGGGACATGGTCAAACGAAAGCTTGGGCGAGAGGCACGAGGCTAGGGGCAATGCCGAACACCATACCATCGAGACCCATCACAGCCCTGAAAAATAAGGCAGGCGTTCTTTCTCGCCACTCGCCTCTAACCCTTCGCCTGTCGTCCTTTATTTTCCGGACGCCCTGGGGCTGGATGGGTGTGGCGGAGTCCAAGCGAGGCCTTACGGCGATCGTGCTGCCGCAGCGTTCCCAGGCGGCGGTCGCAGCCAGCTTGGGCGTCCACAAGGCCTCTCGGCGGCCGTCATCATCCCGCGGACTTCGAATGGCGAGGAAGCAGTTGGTCGAATATCTGGCCGGAACGCGCACGTCGTTCGATCTTCCGCTTGATCTCTCGCGAGGCACGCCGTTCCAGCGTAGGGTATGGAAGATGTTACGGGCAATCCCCTATGGCCAACTATGGTCCTACCGAGGTCTGGCCGCACGGGTGGGCGGGGTACAGTATGCGAGGGCGGTCGGAGGGGCGGTTGGCGCCAACCCCTTACCCATCGTGCTACCATGTCACCGTGTGGTCGCGCAGGATGCGACGATCGGCGGATTTTCGTGCGGTCTGCCGGCGAAACGCATGTTGCTGACGCTGGAAGGCTCCCTTCCCCGGCTGCGCTCGTCGGGGCGCGACCGATGAGGGCGGTGATACAGCGGGTGACGCGGGCATCTGTCGAGGTCGAGGGACGCACGGTGGGGGCCATTGATACGGGCCTGCTCGTCCTGCTGGGCGTTGCCAAGGGGGACGGCGAGGCAGACTGCCGGTTCATGGTTGAGAAACTCCGTGACCTTCGGATTTTCGCCGATGACGCCGGAAAGATGAACCGCTCGCTCATGGATGTGGGCGGCGCCATTCTCCTGGTGTCCCAGTTCACCCTGCTCGGCAACACGAAGAGCGGCCGTCGGCCCGGCTTTGACGAAGCTGCGCCGGCTGAGGAAGCGAATCGATGGTATCAACACGTCTTGGCTGCATTGAAGGCAGAGGGGACCACTGTAGAAACGGGCGTCTTCGCGGCTCACATGCAAGTCGAACTGGTGAATGACGGCCCGGTCACCTTCCTATTGGACAGCCGAGGTGGGATTCCGGCGGGCTCCTGACCAGGAGTCTGCTATAATAAGGGCTGATCGCGCGTCATCAGTGAGAGGGAGAGATGGGAGCTTCAATCCCGGCTCGACATCCGCTGCGACAACTGTTCAGCGCCTTGACCGAGAAAAGCTTTACGGAACATCTCGGCTGGCCTGATCTGAACGTGACCACGTACGTCACCAATCTGCTCGTCGACTTCACCCGCACCGATCAGTTATTTAGAATCAAGAACAGGCAGGGACACCCGGTGGATTCCGTCGTTGATCTCCTATTCGAATCCGAGGTCTTGCTCGAAGCGCAGTCTCTCGACCGGGAACGCGACGTCCACCAGCACATCGGCGATTTTACCTTGTTCATGGCCGGACTCTTTCCAGAGTACCTGCGTCGACTTAAATCCGCGGGACTGGTGTACCACAAGGATTTTCTCGTTGATTACGTGAAGACGGGCAAACGCTCCTATGGCATCGTCGCCCAAATGGCGGACCAGCCGGCGCAGGACGAACGGCCGCTCTTCGCAAAGCTTTCCGATAACTTTGAACTCTGCGTAACCGGATTGGGATTTGTGCGGTCCGACCTCGACCGCATGCAAAATCCGGCGTATCAGCAGGCCAAGGATCTCCTCCTCAATTGACCCGTTCTCGTCCCCTGATCCTCGCTCACGGCGGCGCGGGGCGGCGTGCGATGACGCCGCGACAGGCGTCGTGCCTTGCCGAGGCGCTCACAGCAGGCCATGCGATTCTCCGACAGGGAGGAGCCGCGTTGGTCGCGGTCGAGCGCACCATCGGTGTGCTTGAAGACTCCGGGCTCTTCAATGCCGGCCGCGGCTCCAAACGGCAACTGGACGGTATCCAGCGGATGGATGCATCGATCATGGAAGGGGCCGCTCTTCGGGCGGGCGCCGTCGCCTCTCTCGAAGGTTTTGTTCATCCCATCACCGTAGCCCGGCTCGTCATGGAAGAGACCGATCACGTCTTGCTGGCCGGACCGCTGGCCGGTCGGTTCGCGCGCCAGTTCAACCTGAAACGACACACGCTCCCCAGGGCTGGCCGGCGCTCGTACGGACGGATCTTCTCTCAGCGAAAAACAGGCCTCTCGCGCCATGGGACGGTCGGTGCCGTCGCCCTGGATCGCTCGGGCACCGTCGCGGCAGGCGCGTCGACCGGCGGCATCGATTCGATGCTGCCGGGCCGGATCGGCGATACGCCGTTGATCGGCTGCGGCGTCTACGCCGACAATCGCAGCGGGGCCGTGTCTATGACGGGCCACGGCGAGGGCATCATCCGTCTGGCGGTCGCCAAAGCCATCTGTGAACGGCTTGCCGTTGGACGTAGCCCTACGCAGGCAGCCGCGATCATCTTGCGGCAGCTGGTCTCGCGAATCGATGGCGCGGCTGGTACATTGGTAGTGACAACGGATGGGCGGTTCTCGATTGCGCATGTGACCTCCTACATGGCCGCCGGCTGGTGGAACGGGTCGGCGATTCCACAGGTCAAAGGGCGTTGGCGATGAGCGGCATCTTGTTTCATCTGGCCTTTCCCATTCACGATATCGAGGCGGCCAAGCGATTCTATGTGGACGGGCTTGGCTGCTCGCTCGGGCGCGAGTCGAGCCGCGCCGTGACGTTCGGGCTGGGCGACCATCAGCTGGTGGCCCATGTGGTGGAGGACGTTCCTGGCCAGCAGAAAGGCATCTACCCGCGCCATTTCGGGCTGGTGTTCCTCGCGAAGGAGCCGTGGCAGGCTCTGGCGGACCGGGCGAAGGCCAAGGGACTGACGTTCTATCAACAGCCGCGCGTGCGTTTCCCGGGAACCCGCATCGAGCATCACACGTTTTTTCTCGAAGATCCCTCCAGGAATCTGCTTGAATTCAAGCACTACACGCATGAATCCGCGATTCTCGGAGAGCGGGATGTTCGTGCGGTGGGCGATGCCTCAGCCGGCGACTGACGTCAAAACTCCGCGCGCACCCCTCCCATGATCAACAGCGGACTGCCCAGCGTTTTGACCGGACCGGTCTGCGTGGCGATGTACTGCCGATCGGTAAGATTTTCGCCGGTAAGGAGCACACGGATGCCCCGCCTGATCTCGTGTTGCAGCGAGGCATCGAGGACAAAAAAGTCTGCCACCGGCTGGGTGTTGGCATCGTCGACGTACTGACGCGACAGGTAACGCGCCAAAATCACCACTTCCAGCAAATCCGGACGTCCCGCCGTGGCGCCCATGGTGACCTGACTTCGCGAGACGTTGGGAACGCGTTTGCCTTCACGGTCGGGGCTGCCGGGAAAATTGCGGATCACCGAATCCACATACGCATAGCCGACAGTGAGCGTGAGCAGAGGAGCGACCCGGTAGGACACATCCAACGCTCCGCCGGTCGCCAGCGTCCTGCCGACGTTCTGGCGTTGCGCGGCAACGGGGCCTTGTGAGACGAACAGAATCTGATCCTTGACCTCGTCCCGATGGGCGGATAGTCGCCAACGGAGCGACCGGTCGCGCAAGAGTTCACCTTCCACTTTGACGTCGACGCCGGTTAATCGTTCAGGGCGGAGTTGATCGTTGGGCAGAAAGACAAATCCTCCAAAGCCGAATCCTCGGTACAGTTCATTGAGCGTCGGCACGCGAAACGCCTGATAGACAGAGGCGCCCACCCGCAGCGTCTCACTGAGCCGATAGGCGGAAGATAATTTTGGATTGACCACGCTGATGGTGTTGTCGCGCGGGACCGTCGTGCCGGCCGGGGTTTCGATGCGGGCATCGTAGTTTTTCCACCAGTCGGCACGCACGCCGGGGGTCACGGTCCAGCGGTCCGAGACCGGCAGGATCCATTCGCCGAAGAGTCCCCATCCAAGCTGCTGACCGCGTGCCAGCGTTTGGCCGAGAAAGCCTGTTTGCGAAAAGAGCAGGTCGGTCGATTGAGCGATGATCGTGCGGGCGTCCGTGCCCAATACGAGCCGGTCATGGTCGAACAAGCGTCCGGACCACTGCAGCGAGCCGCCGAAGTCGTTGCTCGGGATCGTTTGAATACTGTTTTGAAACTCCGCCAAACGGACGAGCGGGGCGGGAACGATCTGGGAGGTAAGGTTTCGGAAGGTCTGCCATTGCCCAAACAGCTTCCCTTCCCACAGTCCGGCGCGATGCTGATCGCTGCGGAACCCGAGCGACAGGTTGCCCGTCGTTCGGGATGCGGTACTGAGCGTCGTGCCGAAGGTGCGGTCTTCTCGAAAGACACTGCCAGACAGGTCGAACGTGGTGGTCTGCGTCGGCGTCCACGCCAGACTGCCGTTGAAGAATTCGTGCCGCGAATCGTTCGTCCGGTCGACCGGCCCTCGCTGATAGTCTGGAACCGGAATGATTCCGTTTGTATGAAACCACCGGTATCCGAGAGAAAAGCGGAATCGATCGCCTCCGTACCGGGCATTGAGAGCTTGCTGGTAGGTGCTCAATGTGCCGGCCTGGCTGTCCAGCGTGAAGCTGGTTCCGGCGGCGGGGGCGCGCGTGATGACATGGACCACGCCGCCCATCGCCCAAGTGCCGTAGAGATTCGAGCTTCCGCCGGGTACGATTTCCACTCGCTCGAGATCATTGGGGATCAATCCCCAGTTGATCCAGCCTCCGAAGCCGTCGTTGAGCGGCACCCCGTCGAGCAGCACGAGCGCTCGACGGGTCCCCAGTCCATTCAACGTGATGGATTGGGCGGTCGGATGGTTGTAGCGGCTGCTGAGGAGAGCCGGCTGGACACCTGGCACCGAGCGCAGGAGATCGTCCAGCTCGTGTCCGCCCGGATACGGCGACCGTTGGATCTCCTCCTGCGTCAGCACCGTCACGGCCGAGGCGCTTCGCCTCATCGCTTCCGGCGTGCGCGTGGCGCTGATCACCAGCTCATCCGTCGTCAGTGGGGAAAGGTCGTCCTCGGGAGTCTCGGCTGCCGCCTGACCGAACAGGGACAGGCAAAGAGCCGTGACGCCCATGACGCGCCAGCCGGACATCCGGGGCCGCTATTCGAAGCGCGTCTGGCGACGCAAGCCCTGGTTCATTCGATGCAGGACCCGCTCATACCGTCGAACGAGCGCGGTCGTTTTCCGCAGAGGATCGTAACGCCGGGGCGAGGGAAGGATGGCGGCCAGCCACGCGGCTTCATCTTCGGTCAAATCATAGGCGGACTTTCTGAAATGATGGCGTGCAGCCGCTTCGGCTCCATAGATCCCGGTGCCCCATTCGGCGACGTTGAGGTACAGCTCGAGGATGCGCTCCTTCGTCAGATGGTGCTCCAGCGAACGGGTGATCAGCGCCTCCTGCGCCTTTCTAAACACCGACCGTTCCGAAGAGAGGTAGAGGTTCTTCGCGAGCTGCTGGGTGATGGTGCTGCCGCCGCGCTTGAGGGCCCCCTTCTCAAGGTCATACAGCGCGGCGTCCTTCATACCCTCCCAATCGAAGCCTTCGTGGGTGAAGAACGAGGCATCTTCGGCCACCACGACCGCGCGGCGCAGATGAGGCGACACCCGGGACAACGGCACCCAGACCCAATGCCGCCCCAGGCGCTCCCCGTGGGCTTGAGCCTGCGTCTCCCGCGCTTCCATCAAGGCGGTGGTCGTCGGGTTGACGGCCCGCAGCGCCGCGACATCGGGGAGCGTGATCAGCCAGATCAGCCCCAGGGCCGCCGCTGGAATGGCAATGCAGGCCAGGAGCATGAGCGGCAGGCGGTTGCGACGTCGTTTGGTTGACTTCCGCATGCGGGACCCGTATGACACGTCTCGTGAAAATTCTGAAGGCGGAGTTTATCAGAAGTTGCGCCGGTCCAGAACAATTTCCCGCCGGTCCCCTCGTGGAAATTGCCGTTGTCGGCCGCTCGAACGTGGGCAAATCCTCGCTCATCAATTCGCTGCTGCAGCGCAAACGACTGGCGAAGGTCAGCCGCACGCCCGGCAAAACGCGCGCCATCAACCTGTTCGATGTCATGACGGATGATCCGCAGTTGCCGCGGTTTGTGCTGGCGGATCTGCCCGGCTATGGTTATGCCAAGGTGTCGAAAGCGGAACGGGCGCAATGGGCGCCGTTGATCGAGGGATACTTAGGACGCCGCCAGCACGTACGCGCGGTCGTCATGCTGGTGGAGAGCCGCGTACTCGGGCCGCGTGATCCGGAGACCATTCTGTGGCTCCGCTCGATCGGGTACGATCCGGTGGTGGTTGCGACCAAGGTCGATAAATTGAAAGCAAGTGAGCGCATGACGGCTTTTCGCCGACTGGAGGATGTTCTCGACCTAACCGGCCGGGTCATGGCTTACTCGTCTGTGACGGGGGAGGGGCGGGAACGCTTGTGGTCTGCTTTAAAGGAGCATTGTCGAACTTGATCTCGATGTAGGCCCTGTTTTTCAGTTCCGCCAGCCACGCTTGAAACATATCCTCGCTTTTCTGCTGAAAGACCAGCGCCTGGATTTCCTGCCTGACTTCTTCAAACGGCCGGAACTGCTTCGGCTTCTTATCGTCCAGCCGGACGATGTGCAGGCCTTCGGGACTCTCGATCACGTCCGAAATGCCACCAGGCACGAGATTGGCGACGCCTCGCTCGATGGCAGGCAGCAATTCTCCCTGGCGGACCAACCCCAGTCGGCCCCCCCGTGAGGCGTTGGGGCCATCCGAGTACTGCAGGGCCAGGTCATCAAACGACTCCCCTTGTTTGAGCTGCGCCAAGACGTCGCGCGCCTTCGCCCTGGCGTCGGCGAGATCGTCGGACGCACGTGGTTTGATCAAAATCTGACTCAACGTATATTCTTCCGGAAGCGCGAACCGGTCGCGGTGTTCTTGATAGTACCGCTTCATCTCAGGATCTGCGACCATGACGCCGCTGCGAACCTCGCGATCAACGACCTTGAGCAGTAGGAGCTGATCGCGCACGCTCTTTGTGCTCGCCGGATCCTTCTCATCGATTTTCTCGCCCTGTTGGATCAATTGCTTGAGGGCCTGTTTGACTTCCTGATCTCCGACTTCAACGCTTTTGGCCTTCGCCTCCTGGAGCTGCAAGCGGCGTTCGATCATGGTGGTCAATGCCATGGCTTCGGCCATCTGCAGGCGGCGGGTCAATTCTTCGCCCCGGTACTGCTTCGCGATGCGTTCGTGCTCCGGCGCCAGTTCTCGTTTGACCTCTGACAACATGATCAGATCCGAGTTGACGATGGCCACGATGCGGTCTTCAATTTTGGCCGCGACGGAGGGGCGAACGGAACCGAAAGCGGCCACGACCAGCAGCACGGTGAAGAGGTTCAATGCCCGGGTGGATGTCTGAGACGAGGTGATCATGGCCTGTCGACGCAACGGATTGCGTGTCGCGCGACGTATCCGCTGATTGTACAGGATGCAACGAGGGATGCGGAAGCCGTAGCGTCTGCTACCTTTTCGTCAGACCGTCGGCGACCGCGCGTGACCCATCGGCCAGCCTGACGACGGCTCTGGCTTTGATTTCCGCGATCACGCTGTCGAAGTATTGTTTCCGTTTGAGGTACAGCAGTTCCTGCCGCAGCCGTTCCCGCTTCGCCTGATCCGCCTGGATGATTTCCGGCTCAAGGGCGGTGATCATGACCAGATAGTAGCCGGCCTCCGTCTTGATCGGCGCGCTGATCATGCCTGGCTTCAAGGTCTTGATGACCTCATCGACCTCGGGAATGACCAGCCCCTTCCGATACGGTCCCAGGTCGCCGCCTTTTGCCTTGGTCTTGTAATCTATCGAATATCGCTGCGCGAACTTGCCGAAGTCCCCGCCTCGGTTGACTTGCGTCTCCAGGTCCTTGGCGGCGGGATAATTGGGTAGCAACATTTGGGACACACGCACCTTGAGCGAGGTCAACAGCTCGCCGGCATGCTCTTCATAGTACCGGTCCAACTCTTCCTTGGTCAGCTCGACGGTCGTCTTCATCCGGTCCTTGAGCAGCTCGTCCTTCAACAGTTTCTCTTTGTACCGGCGCACACGGTCTCGAACAGTATCGCTCTGATCAAGCCCGAGTTTTCTCGCTTCCTGCAACAGAAGCTCATGGTCGACGAGCTCTTTGAGGAAGACTTGCCGCCCGCCTTCCTTCTCGTAGCGTGCTTTGGTCGCTTCGGGGAGGTCCGCCCACTCATGGTCGAACTCGGTCTGCGTGATCGGCTTGCCGTTGACGAAGGCGACGACCCGCTCCTCCGCTTGCGGCGGCGTGCACCCGGTCCACGGCAGAAGCATGCTGCCGAGAACGAGCGTCAAGAGGCCAACCCGCCGAATGGCCGAAGCAGCGGCAGAACCCGTCGTTGGTCGATGCATCGGAGTGTGAATCCTCGTGGGATCAATCGAGCGAAGGCGATGTCGTTGTGCTGTTGGTATCACAGACTCCGAGGCTTTGCAAGGTTGCGGTGAGTTCGGGAAAGATGGAAGTCCAGTCCTGATGCGGCATTTGGAGCTCAAATGCCAGCGGAGAGAGAAAACGAATGCGGGATTTGTAGCGGTCCATGAGTTGTTGGATCGACGTCTTGGCGACCTTGCTTTTGCCGTCGAGGGTGATCACGACCGACCCTGTCTTGAGCTCGATCGAGGCCAGCCGCAGTGCCTTGGCCTGCAGGCGCACCTGCATCACTTCGAGCAGCCGCTCGACCGGCTCCGGCGGCGGGCCGAACCGGTCCTGAATCTCTCCATGCAGGAGCGCAAGGTCGCCGACTTGCGTGGAAGTGGAAAACCGCTTGTACAAGGAGAGGCGCTGATGCGGGTCGGCGACATAGTCTTCCGGAATGTATGCGGACACGTTCAATCGCAGGGTGGGATCGGGCTCTTCCTCCACGGCCTGTCCCTTCAGCCGCTGCACGGCCTGTTCCACCATTTGCATGTAGAGATCCAACCCGATGGCGGCGATGTGTCCGGATTGCTGCTTTCCGAGGAGATTGCCAGCGCCGCGGATCTCCAAGTCGGCCGCCGCGATGCGAAAACCTGAGCCTAACTCCGTGAACTGTTGAATGGCCGTCAGGCGCTTTTGCGCGTCATCGGTCAGCCGGCCCTCGTCGGGAACCAGGAAGTACGCATAGGCCTGATCGCCGCTGCGGCCCACGCGCCCTCGTAATTGATACAGTTGCGCCAGCCCGAACGCATCGGCCCGGTTCACGATGATCGTGTTGGCGTTCGGGACGTCGATGCCTGATTGAATGATGGCCGAGGCCACCAGCACGTCCGCCTCGCGGCGGAAAAATTTGAGCATCACCGCTTCCAGCGGTTTGGCATCCATCTGTCCGTGCGCCATGACGATGCGCGCTTCGGGAACGATCTGCTGGAGCCAGGCGCCTGTGCGCTCGATCGTCTCGACGCGATTATGGACGAAGTACACCTGACCGCCCCGCCCCAGCTCGCGGAGGATGGCTTCACGGATGAGCTTGTCGCTTGAGCGGACGACCTGGGTGCGGATGGAGAGACGGCCGGCGGGCGGCGTGTCGATGATCGACAAATCGCGCACGCTGGCCATGGCCATTTGCAGGGTCCGTGGAATCGGGGTCGCGGTGAGGGTCAGGACGTCCACTTGCGTGCGCAGCTCCTTGAGGCGCTCCTTGTGCTTGACGCCGAACCACTGTTCCTCATCGATGATGACCAGCCCGAGGTTGCGGAAATGCACGTCCTTCTGCAGCAGGCGATGCGTGCCGATGACGACGTCGATGGAGCCCGCCGCGACGTCCTTGAGGATGGCCTTGGCTTCCTTCGGCGATTGGAACCGCGACAACAGCGCCACGCGGGCCGGAAACGGCGCGAAGCGCTCCGCGAAGTTGTCATAGTGCTGGTGCGCTAACAGTGTGGTCGGCACCAGCACCGCCACCTGGCGGTTGTCCTCCACCGCCTTGAAGGCGGCTCGCATGGCCACTTCGGTTTTGCCGTATCCCACGTCGCCGCAGACGAGCCGGTCCATCGGCTTGCTCGAGGCCATGTCGCTGGTGATGTCCTCGATGGCTTTGAGCTGATCCGGCGTCTCCTCGTACTCGAAGGCGGCTTCGAACTCGTGATACAGCGTGCTGTCGTATCCATACGAGTGTCGGTTCGCCAGCTCACGGTTGGCATAGAGGTCGATCAGCTCCTGCGCCATTTCCTCGATGTCCTTCTTCACCCGGGCCGTCGTTCTGGCCCAGCTCGTCCCCCCCAGCCGGTCCAGGCGCGGCACATGGCCCTCGGCGCCGCTGTACCGCTGGATCTGATTGAGCCGGTCCAACGGCACATACAGCGTGTCGCTGCCGTAAAACTCCAAAATGAGGTAGTCGCTGTCGAAGTCCTGGACGGACAAACGCTTGAGGCCGCGATACTTGGCGATGCCATGCTGCACGTGCACGACATAATCGCCGACGTTGAGATCTTCCAACGACGACAGAAATGTCGCCGCCTTGCTCTTGGCCTGCGGTTTGTGCCGGGTGCCTTTTGCAAAGAGTTCCTCTTCCGTCAGAACCGCCAGTCGCAAGTCGGAGGAGATGAATCCCGCAGAAAGGTCGCCGTGCCGCACGTAAAACGGCGCGCGTGCCGGCGCGGATGCGGACCAGCCCGAGGTCGACCATTCCATTGCAGGGACGTCGTGCTCGCGCAAGAGGGCGAGGAGGCGATCGACCTGGCCACGGCTTCTCGCGACGAGCAAAACTCGGCAGTCCTCCCGCAGGCGATCCAGGATGGACAGCGTCTGGCTGAACGGCGTGCCACGTGCCCCCAGCCCGGCGCTCGCCGGCACCTGCGCCGGAAAGGCCTGGACGGGCCGCCAGGACCCATCGGCTTCAGCCAATGGCTCCAGCGCGAGTTGCGTCCAGTCTGACGTGCGATCCGTGATGTCGTGCCAGGTCAGGAACAGCCGTTCCGGAGACGGGTAGGGCGTCGTCTCCTCCTTGTCGCTGTGCCGCAGGTAGCCGTCATCGATGCGTTCCCACAACGTATTACAAGACAGCTTCAGAGCGGTCGGTTGATCCCACGCCAGCAACGGCTGGGTCGTGAAGTAGTCGAGGAGCGTCTGCATCGCGTCATAAAGCTCCGGCGCGCGCCATTCGGCATCCGCCGGGATCGGCGTGAGCGCATCGGCTGCGTGTCCTGTCCTCAAGTATTCACGGGCCGGCAGCACGATGGCGCGATCCATCTTGGCCGTGGATTTCTGCGTCGCCGGATCGAACAGTCGAAGAGACTCGACTGTTTCGCCCAGGAATTCCACACGCAAGGGTTCGGTATAGGCGGTTGAGAAGATATCGACGATGCCGCCGCGAATACTGAATTCACCGGGAATCTCGACGACAGACACGCGACGATATCCCAACCGCAGGAGGCCGGCCGTCAAGGCCTCGCGCTCAACGGCGGCGCCGACCTTGAACGTCAGCATCGTGCGCACAAAGGTGTCCACCGGCATCAGCCGCTGCATCAGCGCATCGACCGAGGTCACCACCTTGGCCGCCGGGAGCGTTCGGATCTGATGGAGGGCATTCATGCGTCGGGCGATCAGGCCGACGTGCGGGGCGGTCGCTTCATAGGGCAGCGTTTCCCAGCGCGGGAAGAGGGCCAGAGACGTTTCAGGGAGACCCGAGAGGTCGTGATAAAACCGAAGGTCGTCGTAGAGCCGCGCGGCGGCGTCATCGCTTTTCGTGACAATCAGCCAGGGGCGCGAGCCGAGTTGGCCGGATTGCGGATGCATGAGCTGGGTCAAGGCGAACCCCGGCGTGGACCCATGCAATCCGGTCAGACAGGGCCGGGCGCCCGTCCGGGTCAGGGCGTCGGCGATGGGCGTGCAACAGTGCACCATAACTGATCGCGACGAAGCGTGCGTCACGTTAAATTAGTGAGGTTGCGATCGGATCCGTTGAATCAGGGCGGTCGTCGACATACCGGGAACAAGAGGAATCGTCTTGACGGTTCCCCCCCGCCGTTCCACGACCTCGCGCCCGATGATGCGATCGACCGGCCAATCAC
>DASTQE010000032.1:0-9606 GCA_035761895.1 Nitrospira sp.
TGTGCGTCCCGCTATACGCCAACCGATGGACTCCTTCTAAGCTGCTGGCGATAACCACCGCGTCGGTCCCGGTTCCTGTCGCCAGCGACGATCTGCGAGCGATGCTTCGAATCCCCTTCTGGATCAATGTCCCCGTCTTGCTTTCGGTGGCGACCTGCACCGCCCCTACCATGGCGGTCCTGGCTAATGTCGCATTCGTGACCAGGATGATATTGATCGTCCCCCCCTCATGGCGTCCATCATTTCGTTGAGGCTTGAAACGTTCCCCTGCCCTGACGGCATTGGTCACGCCGACGGTGCAAAAGCATTGGACCCAGATGGGCCCCCATTGCTCATGATCGATCACGACCTGTTTCATCGGGACAGCCGTCATGAGGCCGACAAATGGCGTCCTCACCCTCATCCGTACGGCCAAGCGGCCCAGATACCGCGCCGGATGATCCCATGTTCTTGCGACGGGACCCTCGAGCGCCGATGGATTGGCCGGGACTTGATGATTCAGGATCGAACGCGCCCGGACAATGCCTCCTCCCCGCGGAGCGGAAGAGATAATCCGATACATGTGTTTCAGATCAATGATCAAGGTCCCTTGATCGATTCGATAGCTGATGCGTCCTCTTCCCGGCTTCATGTCTATCCGCTTATCGCCGTAGCAACCTGGCCAGCGCGCCGAGAAGACGGTCGTTGTCTCGCTTCGCGCGCACCGCAATGCGAATCATTCGTGTGGTACAGCCCTCCACCGACGAACAGTCGCGGACCAGTATGCCCTGCCGCCGAAGATTGGCTGTGATGGCACGGGCGCGAAACGGCCTGGGTAGTTCCATCAGAAGGAAATTAGCGGAAGACGGAATCACGGTCAGACCGTCCAGCAAGGAGAGCCGTGTTCCCACTCGCGCTCGTTCCCTTTCCACATATGCGACGGAACGCCGTGCATGGCGTTCGTCAGACATCGCCGCTTCGGCGGCCCGCTGAGCCACCACATTGACCGACCAGGGCGGTTGATACCGCCTCAACAACGCTGCAACAGAGGGCGATGACAGGCTGTACCCGATTCTCAGTCCGGGCAGTCCGTAGAACTTGGTAAAGCTCCGAAGAATGATGAGGCGGGAGTAAGAGCGCAGCTGCGGCAGGCACGTCAACGCGTTGCAATACTCGATGAACGACTCGTCCAGGACCACCCATGTCCCGCTGTGATTTGCAGCGGTGAAGAGCGAATGGAGATCCTGACGACGGCAAGGCTGGCCGGTCGGGCTGTTGGGATGACACATGAACACCGCATCGATCGCCCTGCTGACCCGCCGCTGTCTCGACAATCTGTCCGTGATCTGCTCGATCGGAGCTCGGTAGTCATCTTCTTTCTTTGCCATGACCATGCTGGTTCGGCCGCCGGCTTGGCGAACGGCACGTGCATATTCTCCATACGTTGGGCCGACAATCAGCGCAGAGCGAACGGACAAGGCGCGCGGAATGAGATCGATCACCTCAGTCGAGCCGTTGCCCACGACGATTCGGTCCGCCGGGATATCCCATCGATGCGCGATGGCTCGCTTGAGGCTAATGCAATCGGGATCCGGGTAGTGCTCGACGAGCGAGGCCGCATCGTGCAATGCTCGTACCGCTCTTGGTGAAGGTCCCAGCGGATTGATGCTTGCGCTAAAGTCAAGAATGGATCCAATGGGCCTGCGGAGTTCACGGGCAGCGGCGTGTACGTTGCCTCCGTGAATCGGCGCGTGATTCACCGCCACAGGAGCCTCACTGAGGCCACAATGGCCATGAGATAGGCGACAGTCATGATGGAGGCGGCTCGGTCGATATGGCCGACAGACAAGGGCGCCGCTGGATCTCCAAGCAGAGGACGGTCTGTTCGGCAGCCCCCGTAAAAGTTGACGCCTCCGAGCTGAACTCCCAGTGCGCCGGCCATCGCCGCTTCCGGCCGTCCGCTGTTGGGACTGGGGTGCTTATGTCCGTCCCGCAGCAAGATGCGACCGCTCCGCTTCACAGCCTTGGAACTGCAGAGCACGAGCCCGGCCGCAGCGGCAATCAACCAAGCCGTGATGCGTGCCGGAATCCAATTGGCGACATCATCGAGCTTGGCCGACGCCCAGCCGACATTACGATACTCCTCGTCACGGTGTCCGACCATCGAGTCAAGGGTCGAGACGGCCTTGAAGGCCAACGCCAGCGGCGGTCCTCCCACCACAAGAAACACCAGCGGCGCGATGACCCCGTCGCAGGCGCTTTCGGCAATGGTTTCTACTGCGGCTCGGACCACTTCCTCTTCGGACAAATGCTGCGTGTCTCGTCCGACAATCAAGGCAACCGCTTGCCGGGCTCGTTCCAACGATCCGCCATTCAATGCCCGGGACACTGCACTCACGTGGTCGACTAAGTCTCTCCAGGCCAGCGTCGTTGAGGCCAGACAGATCCCGATGGCCTGCCCGATCCAGGGATGGAGAGCGGCACCGGCCGCGATCGAAGCCCAGCCGAGCACGAATGCCGTCACTGGCAGACCCACGGCCAGCGCAGTGCCGGCGGCGCGAAGCGAGCGAGGTCCCACGACCAGGGCGCGGACCCGCTGATGCACATAAGTTGACAGGCTGCCCATCCATCGCACCGGATGAGGCATGGACCGCGGATCGCCAATCGCCGCATCAAGCGCGCAGGCTGCCAGAATCTCAGCCGGAGTCATCACAGCAATAGGAGAAATGGCATAAACAGGAGGAAGTTCACTTCGGTGAGCTCGTTGGTTGCGCCGAGCGTATCGCCGGTGACGCCTCCGAAAAAGTGGCAGCAAAAGATTGTGGCGAGCCGGCTCAACAGGCCCCCAATCAGTAAGGCCGTCATCGCGGGGACGACTCCAAAGGACCAGACCATCAAACACAGAATGACGACAGTCGCACCCAGGATATGCTTCGCCGATAGGTGTGCGAGAAAGGGCGCGGCCAAGCCGCCTTCTGCACGGGCATACGAGGCCCCATAGGCACCGACAACCATGCCCCACCGTCCGATGGCCGGCATACACAACAGCACGGCGAATCTGAACGCCTCCGGCAAGGACACTAGCGCACTGTATCGCAGGATTAATGAGAGAAAGAGGCCGGTCGCTCCAATGGCTCCGATGCGGGGATCTCGCATGATGGTCAAGCGATCTGCTGGCATGCGTCCTCCTGCCAATCCATCGAGAGTGTCGGCCAACCCGTCCTGATGAAGGCCTCGGGTCATGGCCACAAGCAGGAGAATGAGCAGCGCCGCGACCACTTCTCGCGGCAACCATCGCTCCAAGAGCACATCCGTGACGGCAAGGAGCCCGCCAAGAAGGATGCCCACGAAGGGGTACCACGACATCGACCCGGCCAATTCTTCCGGAGCAGGATCATGAACTTCACGGCTCACGGGAACCGCCGTGAGAAACTGCCAGGCACAAATCAATGGCTTCAGATTGGTCATCACTTGCTCCGCTCCGACACACCGGCTTCATCAAAGGTGGCCATTTCCGTCAGCACCTTGATCGCGGCCTGAACGAGCCCTATTCCCAGACAGGCCCCCGTCCCTTCTCCAAGGCGCAGATCGAGATCGAAGAGGGGCTTCAATTGCAATCTGTCCAGGAGCACTCGATGGCCTCTTTCAACAGACCGGTGAGAGGCAATCATGTATGGGCGACAGCGTGGCTGCAAACCCACCGCAATGAGCGCGGCAGCGCCCGCAATGAATCCATCCAGGACAACCGGCACGCGCGCGGCAGCGCTGCCCAACATCACGCCGGCCATCCCGGCAATCTCAAGGCCCCCAATTTTCGATAGGACATCCATCGCGTCGTGAGGATCCGGTCGATGACGGCTCAGCGTCTGCTCGATCACAGAAATCTTGCGAGCGAGGCCGCGCTCGTCGATCCCTGTTCCCAAGCCGGTCACTGCACTGACCGACTCTCCGGTCATGACAGCGGCAATCGCCGCGCTGGCTGTCGTGTTCCCGATTCCCATTTCGCCGGTGCCGATCAGACCGAACCCTTGGCGAGCCGCATCGGCGGCGAGTTCGATGCCGACCATGAGCGCTTGTTCCGCGGTGGTCCGGTCCATGGCCTGAACACGGAGCATATTTCTGGTGCCCATCATCAGCTTGCGGTTCGTGAGCCCCGGGATTGCCCCGAAGTCGTGAGCCACTCCGATGTCAACCACACGGACCTCAACGCCTGCATGGCGGGCCAGGACATTGACCCCGGCGCCGCCTCGAAGAAAGTTCAACACCATCTGCGCCGTCACGTCTCGGGGATAGGCGCTGACGCCTTCGTCCACCACGCCGTGGTCAGCGGCAAAGGTACACACCAGCCCACGAGGCACGGATGGCTTGCGTTCACCGGTGATCGCACAATACTGCACAGCCAAGGCTTCCAGTCGGCCCAAACTGCCCTGTGGCTTGGTCAGCCGGTCCAGCCGTCGCTGGGTCTCGGCGGAAACACTGGTATCCGGCTCTCCTATCTGCGCCAATATGTCAGCCAGGTTCATGAGTCATCTCATTTCAGGGAAAGAGGCATTCCACTCACGACGAAGTACGCGTGATCTGCCTCTTCCGCCACGAGCCGGTTCACTTCACCGGCCAATTCTCTAAAACGGCGCGATTGCGCGTCGGGTGGAACCAAGCCCATACCCAACTCATTCGACACGAGCACGACCCGTGCGTCGTTCTGCCGGATCGCTTGGAGTAACGCCCGCACCTCCTCCACAATGTCTCGCTCCTTCCTGTCTCGGCCACACTGATTCGACAACCACATCGTCAGACAATCGACCACAATCACTCGATAGTAATTTCCCTGTTCGTTGAACCACGTCGTCAGCTCGACCGGCACTTCCATTGTCACCCATGACGATGGTCTCGATTGACGATGCCGGGCGATCTTCATCGCCATCTCTTCATCCAAACTCTCAGCGGTCGCCACAAAGGCCCGCCGCGCCGTTGGACCGATGCCCTTGTGGGCCAGTTGCAGCGCCACCTCGCTTTTCCCCGACGAAGCACCTCCAACAATGAAGACGAGTTGTGATCGCTTACGAGACACCACGGCTTAGACTCCCTCCTCCAGAAGCCGATCGATCAGAGACATGTCGAGATGCTGTTCAACAAAATCAGTCAAATGATCGAGTCTCGTATCCAGCGACGCGCGCGGCGTGTCAGAAAGCCCGATCCAGCCTTTTGATGCCCGTAAGCGGTTCAGCCACCAGCGGCGAAATGGCGCCTCATCGAAGAGACCATGGAGATAGGTTCCAAACAGCCTGCCGCCCTGAAGACATATACCCTCAGGCAGGGGATTGACCGTATCATCCTTGAGCTCGAGGAAGGGTTCCGCCTCTGCTGGCACGACGGTTCGCCCCATTCTGACCTGATAACCTACGACGAGGTGGCCGCTCTCAGCATGACGGCCTGACACCTGTTCGACGATCTTGGGAGCGGCAAACGTCGTCTCGACCGGAAGCATCCCAAGGCCCTCCACGTTTTCGTGGGGTGATTCCAGATGGCGGGGATCGCGGATGAGAAGGCCCAGCAGTTGATAGCCGCCACAGATACCACCCACCGTCCCGCCTGCGGCCAGCACGCGATGTGCAAGATGATCGAGACCTTGTTCACGCACAAAGTGCAACGCCCGGACCGTCTGCTTCGTCCCTGGAAAGATGACCGCATCCAACGGACGGTCCGTGCACTCGTTAAGCGGTATCACCTCGACATCCGGCTCGCCCGCCAACGCGTCGAAGTCCGTAAAATTAGACAGACCTGGCACATCTGCGATGCCGATGACGACACGGTCGGCTTTCTTGGGCGTCCGCCGCTGCCAACCATCCCACCCCAAGATATCCTCCCCGGGCACATCCAAATCCCCCCAGTGCGGGAGGACGCCAGCACTAGGCATCCCCGTTTCGTGGAAGACGCGCGTCAGCCCTTCCTCAAGAAGATGGACATCGCCACGAAATTTATTGATGGTGAACGCCTTCAGATGCCGACGGTCCGCCTGGTCGAGCAAAATCCAAGTCCCTACCAGCGAAGCAAAGACGCCCCCTCGTTCAATGTCGCCGACGAGCAACACCGGTGCGGCCGCATGCTGAGCCATCTGCATGTTGACGACGTCGCAATGTCGCAGGTTGATTTCGGCCGGACTGCCGGCGCCCTCGAGCACGACCACATCAAAAGCCTGAGAGAGTCTCTCAAAAGCGTCTTCCACGGCGTTCCAATGCTCTCGGCGTACAAGACCAAAATCCTTGGCACACAAGGATCCAGCCACCTCGCCGCTCACGACGAGCTGCGCCGTCGTGGGAGACTCGGGTTTGATCAGAATTGGATTGAAGTCCGCGCACGGAGCCAAACGACAGGCGGCTGCCTGGACCGCTTGTGCGCGGCCGATTTCTTTCCCATCAGGCGTGACAAAGGAATTGTTGGACATGTTCTGGGCTTTGAAGGGCGCGACTCTCAGCCCTCGGCGGAGAAACGACCGGCACAAGGCCGCGGTGAGGACCGATTTGCCCACATGAGAGGCGGTTCCCTGAATCATGAGCGTGCGCGCCGCCATCCGTCTATTTCTCCTCCTTTGAGTCGCTGCTTTGGCGCTCCCAGAGAAACTCCGGTTCCCCTTGGGTCTTGGCCACCCATCGAGCCAACACGAAGAGGGCATCACTCAGCCGATTCAGAAACTTAATGATCTGGCCATCGAGCGTTTCTTCTCTGGCCAGGCGCACGCAGATCCGCTCGGCCCGGCGACAGATCGTCCGAGCCTGGTGCAGTGCCGCAGACACTCTTCCTCCACCGGGCAGGATGAATTCCTTGAGCGGTGACAACTCCTTCTGGCATCGATCCATCATGCGCTCGAGTCGAACAGCATCCTGTGCCTTGATCGCCGGCATGTTCTTGAAGACCTGTCCGGGTGCAGTGGCCAGGATACCGCCGATGTCGAACAGCTTGTTTTGCACCCATCGAAGATCCTGCTCGAGCTGTTTCGCCGACTCGGCTGAGCGACTCGCCTCCCCGTTCATGGCCCGCACCAACCCGATGGATGCATTCAATTCGTCTACCGTGCCGTACGCTTCAACGCGGACGCTGTCTTTGGAGACCTTCTGTCCGCCGGCCAACCGAGTGTTACCCGCGTCACCGGTTCTCGTATACACCTTGGTAATTCGCACCGTTCCCCCTTACTGCGGCGTCTCGGCAGCGAGAGGCCCAAGCTTGCCGTCGACGACCTTTTGAAGACAGAGCGGACAGAGGCAATCCTGAAACGACTGCTCGATCCACACCATATGCCGGTCGCTGATCCCAACCTGGGTACACCAGCAGCCATATTGACCGCAGGTAAAGACCTGTGTGCAGGATTCGCAGACTTTCGAGACAGGACCTTTCATGACGCCTTTACCGGCTGCAGACCAGTCGGGCAACAGTACAGTAGGCTCCGACAAGAACGTCCCCGGCTTAGAGCGGTACGTCGAAATTGACTCTCACGCCTCCAAACACCGAGCGGACCGGAGTGCCGAAGAACAACACCTCTTCATACTTTCGGTTAAAGAGGTTGTCCGCCCGTCCATAAATTTGGACCGTCTTCGTGACGTCATAGCTGAGCGAGGCATTCCAAACGTAGAAGTGAGGAAGCGAGTCCTCATTCTGAGTATCGTTGAACCGCTGCCCCACGAAGCGGGCCTCAAGATTCGCGCGCACTGCCTCGATTGGCTGGTAACTCAGTATGGCTGACCATTGGTTGAGAGGCCATTGCGGCAGGCGTGTGTTGGCATTATTCGTTTCGTTTCTTGTACTCGTATGGGTGTAGTGAAGCTGTATGTCCAAGCTCTTGATCCAAGGCTGATCCCGAATAAGCTTGACCTTGGCGCTGGACTCGATACCTTGCGCGCGGGCTTCGCCGATGTTTGCGGCGCAAAATCCAAAAAGCGAGAAACTGCATACTCCTGCAGGGTCGAATACGGAGAGAATAAGATTTTGATAGCGCGTCCAGAAGTAGCCCACACTCAGTACCACCCGATCATTGAACAAGGACTGATCGAGCGCCACATCCCATCCCTTGCTCTTTTCCGGCTGTAAGTTGGGATTCCCAAACCCGGGGAAGAACAAGTCATTGATGGTCGGCGCCCGAAACCCAGTGCCATAGCTGCCTCGCAACTTCGTCCCCGTCTCTTTGTGTAAATATCCACCCGTTGCGCGATAGGTCGTGGCACTGCCGAACACATTGTATTCATCCTGTCTGATGCCGGCAGTTCCGAATAATCGGTCCCACAGATTGAGCTTCGCTTCGGCAAAGCCGGCGTTGCTGCTGATGATTTTGCGAGGCAGCGTCGTCGTACCGGTCAGCGTATCCAAATTGTCCCCCATCTGCTCACGGAACTGGTAACCGGCCGTCACCGACAGGGGCTTCACAATTTGGAAATCATGCTGCCATTCAAGCCTGTTGCTGGTCGTGTCGATTTCAGAACTGAGCGCAAACGGAATCCCGACTGCACCTGTGACGACGTTGCGTTCAACGGTGCCAGAGTTCGTCGTGAAGCTATCTGTCGCACGCGCCAGGGTCAATCTTTGCGACCACCAATTCGTGATCGGCTGCAGATAGCTCCCGGTATATACATACTGTTTGCGTTGCGTTTTGGCTCCAAGCACATCGGCGGGATCAAAGTCAGATGTGACTGGATTAAAGGTGGTTCCGTCCAAATTAGTGATTCCATCCATCCATCGAAAATTGAACTCGAGTCGCCCGTCTTTCGGCAGATCCACGCCAAGCTTCGTCGACCCTTGCCAATTGTGAAATCCATCACGCTCGGCGGCCCCTCGACGATAATTGATTGCGGAAAAACTGGAGGTGTCCCAGCGGCTGAGCGTCGCTGCGACATCGACCGGGCCCTTCTTCCCCGTCACACTGGCGCCTTCGCGAAGCGTGGCAAACGAACCGTACTCCGCAAACGCGGAGATGCTGGGCGTCTCCCGTCCGCGCTTCGTAATGATATTGATCACGCCGCCCATGGCATCGGATCCCCACATCATGCCCTGACTGCCACGCAGGATCTCGATCCGATCGATGTTATCGGTGGTCAGATTCGCGAAATTGTATGTTCCGTCCGTGGCGCTGTTGACGATCGCGCCGTCGATCAACACCAACGTCTGCTGCGGTGTACCGCCGCGCATGCGAACTTGAGCCAAGGTGCCTGGGCCTCCGCTTTGAAAGACCGCAAGTCCCTGTGCCAAGCGAAGCGCCTCCACTACGGTCTTCATTTTCCGCTGCTGCATCTGCTCCCCGGAGATGATTTCCACTGCGCTGGTCACATGCTTGACGGGGGTTTCGGTCTTGGTGGCGCTGATGAACACCTCGGGAGTTTCAATGACCTCAGACTGATCGGCTGCTCCCACCTCCTCCGCCGCGGACTGCCAAACGCCGGCACTATAAAGTAAGACCAGCCAACTGACCAGAACACGTCCTGTAAACGACCACATGATAACCTCCCTTTGACTCGAAGGGCGTTACGAATCTCTGTCAGCTGGGTCTCCTGACTCGCGGATCGCGGCATCCTTCCGCCTTCCCGGCTGTGCGTAGCACCTCGTGTTGGACACGAGTGAGTACGCGCAACACCAGTGGCATCT